>JBKJOO010000425.1:0-5069 GCA_046595615.1 Mycobacteriales bacterium
ACCGGTGGCGGCTGGCCTAGCAGCCGGACGTTGGTGTGGCGCCACCACCGCGTGACCGACGCGGGCGTCCCGCCGCCGGGACGCGCCCACCTGGAGGACCCGGAGCTCGGCGACGCCCTGCCGGTGGCCGCGAGGTCGGTCTCGGCAGCGCCAGGTCTAGGCGGCCCGACCCGGTCGCATCGCCCTGCGTAGGGCTGCCGGCGGCACCTGCCCGCGCAGCGCGTCGTCGAGCAGCAGCGCGAGCCGGTACGCCGGGTCGGTGGCCAGCGCCCGCTCCAGCGCGATGGTCGTCAGGGCGCCCCCGCCCTGCAGGTAGGACACCCACGCCAAGAGGGTGCAGACCGGCGCGTCGTACGGCGGGGGGGTGCGGCGGCACAGGTCCTCGAGCAAGCCCCCCAACGGCGAGCCCAACCGGCCGGACATGCCGGCGACCTCGTCCCGGACGATGACGTCCTCGAGCGAGGCCGCCAGGGTGGCCGCCTCCTCGTCGGTGGTGACGGCCGGCGGCCGGCGCCAGCGGGACAGGACCGCCCGCCACGTGTCGAGCACCCGCGTCCTGGTTGGTTCGAGGCCGCACTCGGCGACCGCCTCGGCCAGCGCCTGGTCGGCAGCGAGCCAGCGCTGGGCCGCGGCGTCGGCCGCGAGGAAGGCCGGTGGGGCGACGAGCGCCTCGATCGCGGCCCGGCTCGGCAGGACCGTGCGTCCTTCGAGGACCCGCTCGGCCCGCAGCAGCTGCACCGACGAGGCCGCGTCTGCCAGGCTCACCGGCGTGCCTTCGGCCGGGCAGCAGGACTGGCTGTCGCAGCCGGAGTACGACCAGAACAGGCCCTGCCGGATGAGGACCGCCTCGGTGACCGGCACCTGTCCCAGCAGGTCCGTCACGAGGTCCACCAGGCGGAGCCGGGCCAGCTCGGCCGGCTCGTCGGTGTAGACGGCCAGGGCCAGCCGGGTCGCCCCGGCGTGGCGGGCCCGGGCCACCACCTCCTGCGCCAGGGCCGCCTCGTGCCGCTCGGTCGGCAGGTCGAATCGCATGATGAGCCCGATCCGCCCGCGTGGCTCGTGCAGGCACAGCGCGACCAGGCTCTCGGTCGGGACGTAGCCGAGCTGCTCCGGCAGCGACGCCACGAACTGGGCAAGTGAGGTGAGGCGGGCGACCGGCTTCGTCATGCATTCAGCGTGGCGCGGGGCGACCGGCTGTGCGCCGAAGCGCGAGATCTGTGGACAGCGCCTCCCTCCCGGGTGATCCACGGAGCGTTGGGGGCGGCGGCTCTCCGGCGGCGGCGATCGGCAGCCGCTCGACCACGCGACCACAACAGCACAGAAGCGGCGCCATGGCTGCCGCAGGCCACGCTCGATTGCAAACAGCGGCGCCTCGATCGGTGACGCTTTGCTGCTGTTGTGGTCGCGATCGAGCCAGGCGCGGACCGCGCGAGCCGTTTGACGTGCCGCCGGCAGATCTGTGACCAGCGACGACGCTCACCTACGCTCCCGGGTCGTGCCCGCGCCCTCGACCACGATCGCCGTCCAGACCCGGTTCGCCGACCTCGATCCGCTGGGCCACGTCAACCATGTGCAGTTCTTCGTCTTCATGGAGACCGCGCGGGTGCGCTTCATGGCCCAGCACGGCGGGACCTTGCGGGGGCACGTGCTGGTCGCCCGCAGTGAATGCGACCACCTGCGGGAGATCCCCGGCTCCACCGACACCGTCGAGGTCACCGTGCACGTCGAACGGATCGGCACCACCTCGCTGGTCGTGCACCACGAGCTGACGGACGCCGGCGTGCGGGTCGCCATCGGCCGCACCACGATGGTCGCCGTCGGCCCAGACCGTCGCCCCCGGCCGGTCACCGACGTCGAACGCACCCAGCTGCTGGACGGCGCTCAGACCAGCGCTTCGTCCAGCACCTTGTAGATCCGCTGCTCCGAGATTGGCCCTTTCGCCTTGACCGTCGGGGCAAACAGGCTGACCCGCAGCTCTTCGAGCATCCAGCGCACCCGCTCCCGCCGCTCCCCCGCCGGCATCCGCTCCCATTCGACGACCACCTCGTGCACCCTGGCGGCGTGCACCCGATCCTTGGCCGGCTCGCGCGGCAGCCGGTCCAGCCGGACACCGGCGGCCTGCAGGTAGCGCGCCAGGTCCGGCAGTCGCGCCGCCCCGACCTCGGTGACGAAACCGCTGTGCACCAGGGCATCGAGCTGCGCGCGTACGTCGGGCTGCGGCTGAGCTGCCAGCCGGGTCTCGACCTCGGCGGCGGCGGCGAGGACCCGCTCGACCTGCTTGAGCACCTGCGCGAGCGCGCCTTCGAGAGCCGGCCGGGCGCGGCCCACCAGGTCGGCGAAGGCCTCGCCGTCCCACACCTGTTCCGGGAGCAGGGTGTCCGCAGCCGCGGTGAGGCAGTCCGCCATGACGGCGGCCACCGAGCCGTGCGGGTTGCGCTGCAGGGTCAGCTTGGCGGCGTTGGTGAGTCGGCCGGTGACGGCCTTGACCGGTGAGGGCAGCGCCAGCAGCAGCAGCCGGCGCACCCCAGCGCGGTGGGCAAGCTGCTGATCGTCGCTCGACCCGAGCACCCGCAGTGCGGCAGAAGACCCCTCGTCGACCAGGGCGGGGTAACCGACGATCGGACCCTGACTGACCGTTCGGGGGATCGTGCCGAACGACCAGGTGGTCTGGCCAACTCGCTCCAGATCCCCTGCCACCGAGGCGATGGCGGCCTGCATCGGCTTGGCCAGCTGCTGCTGCAGGGCGGCCAGGTCCTTGCCCTCGGCGAGCGCTGCCCCGGCGTCGTCGAGGACCCGGTAGGTCACCCGCAGGTGAGCCGGTACCCGCGCCAGATCCCAGGCGTCGACGGGCACGTGCACCCCCCGCAGCGCCCGGACCTCGCGGGTCAGCGCCGGCAGCAGCGCCTCCTCCCGCGGCGCGAGGTGCTCGAGCAACGCCCGAGCGGTGTCGGGCGCGGGCACCAGCCGGACCCGGAGCTGCTTGGGCAGCGCTCTGATGAGCGCGGTCACCAGCTCCAGCCGCAGGCCGGGCACCTGCCATTCGAAGTCCTGCTCACGGACCCGGTTGAGCACCGACAGCGGCACGTCGACGGTCACCCCGTCCGCGACCGTGCCGGGTGAGAACTCATACAGCAGGGGCAGTTTGAGCTCGCCGGCCTGCCACGCATCGGGGTAGTCGCCGGGGTCTACGACCCCCTGCACGAGCTGCTCGAGCCGGAAGGTCAGCAGGTCGGGGCTGTCCCGGCGTACAAGCTTCCACCAGGTGTCGAAATGTGCGCCCGAGACGACGTCAGCCGGGATCCGCTGGTCGTAGAAGTCGTACAGGGCACTGTCGTCGACGACGATGTCGCGGCGCCGGGCCCGGTGTTCGAGCTCCTCGACATCGTCGAGCAGGCTGCGGTTGGCGGCGAAGAAACCATGGTTGGTGTCCCAGTCCCCCTCGACCAGGCCGCGCCGCAGGAACAACTCCCGCGAGGTCTCCGGGTCGATCGCGCCGTAGGCGACCTTGCGTCGGGTGACGAGCGGGACGCCGTACAGGGTCACCCGCTCGTAGGCCACGACGCTGCCGCGCTTTTTCTCCCAGTGCGGTTCGCTGTAGACGCGGGTGACCAGGTGCGCGCCGAGCCGCTCGGCCCACTCGGGTTCGATCCGGCCGGCCATCCGCCCGTAGAGCCGATTGGTCTCGACGAGCTCGGCGGCCATCACGAACTGCGGCGTCTTCTTGGCGATCGCCGAGTCGCGGACCACCACGAAGCGGGTGCCGCGGGCGCCGAGGTAGTCGCGCTTGTCCGGGTCGCGCAGGCCGACGTGCGACAGCAGGCCGGCGAGCAGCGCCTGGTGGATCTGGGCCGGCCCGGACGGCGCGCTGTCGTGCGCGAGATCCAGGGTGCGTACGACGCGCCGCAGCTGGCTGTGCAGGTCCTGCCACTCCCGGACCCGCAGGTGGTTGAGGAACTCGCGCTTGCACAGCCGCCGGAAGGCGCTGCTGCCGAGCTCGCGCTGCTGCTCGCGGACGTGCTCCCACAGATTGAGCCAGGTCAGGAAGTCCGAGGTCGGATCGGCGAAGCGGGCGTGCATCTCGGCCGCGGCCTGCTGCTTGTCGGTCGGCCGCTCCCGGGGGTCCTGGATCGACAGGGCCGCTGCGATGACCAGCACTTCCCTGACGCAGCCGAGCTTCTCGGCCTCGAGCACCATCCGGCCCAGGCGCGGATCGATCGGCAGCTGGGCGAGGCCCCGGCCGATGCGGGTGAGGCCACCCTGGTCATCGAGCGCGCCGAGCTCCTCGAGCAGCGCGATGCCGTCCCGCACGCTGCGCCGGTCCGGGGCCTCGACGAAGGGGAACGCGTCGAGATCGCCGAGCCCGAGGGCGGTCATCTGCAGGATGACCGAGGCCAGGTTGGTGCGCAGGATCTCCGGCTCGGTGAACGCCGGTCGTCCGGCGAAGTCGTCCTCGGCGTAGAGCCGGATGCAGATGCCGTCGGCGACCCGGCCGCACCGGCCGGCCCGCTGGGTCGCACTGGCCTGGCTGATGGCCTCGATCGGCAACCGCTGCACCTTGGTCCGCTGGCTGTAGCGGGAGATCCGGGCGGTGCCGGGATCGACGACGTAGCGGATCCCCGGGACGGTCAGCGAGGTCTCGGCCACGTTGGTGGCCAGCACCACCCGGCGGCCGGTGTGCGGGGCGAAGACGCGGTGCTGCTCGGCGGCCGACAACCGGCCGTAGAGCGGGACCACCTCGGTCCGCTCGTCCACCGTCGCGCGCAGTGCCTCCGCCGTGTCGCGGATCTCGCGCTCGCCGGACAGGAAGACCAGCACGTCCCCGCGCCCCTCTGCGGCCAGCTCGTCGACCGCGGCGCAGATCGCGCCGACCTGGTCGGTGTCGTCATCGGTCTGCGGCCGGTAGCGCACCTCGACCGGATAGGTCCGGCCGGACACCTCGAGCACCGGCGCGTCGTCGAAGTGCCTGGAGAACCGCCCCGGGTCGATCGTGGCGGAGGTGATGACGACCTTGAGGTCCGGCCGCTGCGGGAGCAGCTGCTTGAGATAGCCGAGCAGGAAGTCGATCGTCA
>JBKJOO010000459.1:0-3944 GCA_046595615.1 Mycobacteriales bacterium
TCACTCAACCGACGCCCTTTGCAGATGCGACAGCTCCAGTACCCACAGCGCCACAGCTCCGCTGACGGCCGGCAGCACCGTGTTGACGATGCGTGCCACGATCGCACCCGCCAGAGCCTGACCCAGAGGTGCCCCATACCAGTGCAGCACGGCTGGAACGACTGCCTCGACCACCCCCAACCCTCCAGGCAAGAGGGGGATCGAGGAGGCCAGCACCGCTGCCGCTGCCGCCAGGAGAATGACGTCGAGATCGACACTCAGACCGACTGCACGCATCGCGAGAAGCAGTGTGAGGACGCCACACAGATGGCCTGCCACTGACAAGCCGATGAGCCAGAGCCGATCTCTTGGCCGCCCCACCACCCTCATCGCCACGTCGTACAGACGAAGCGCCGCAAGTCTGCGTTCCTCGACGCTTGGCGGTGGCTTCCAGAAGCGAACCCGGGCCCAGACACCGCTCAGGTGTTCCGTACTCGCCGGGTTCCTGGCGAGCACGGCGGTCCCGAGGAGAGCCAACAGCACACTGAAGGCACCCAGCACTGGCCACGCACCCGGAACCGGGAAGTCGCGGCGAGCGATCAGGACCAAGATGTTCAGTGCCGCGACCAAATAGATGACCCGGTAGCTGAACCACTGCTCCAGGACGAGCACCAGCGCGGTGCGGGTCTTGTCCAAACCCCGCCGGCGCAGCTGCCTTGTCCCGTAGGCCAGTCCTTCGGCGGGTGCAGCCGGCCCGAGCACTGCCAGGCCGTTCATCACCAGTTCAAGACCGGTCGCCGCCGGGAAGCTCAACGAAGCCGTCGGGCCCGCGAGGCGTCGCAGCCTGATGGCGGAGATCAGGAATCCAAGCGCCTGAGCCAGGATCGCCGACATCAACCAGCGCGGGTCGGTGCGTTCAAGAGCCCTCCACGTAGCCCCCGGACCCCCAGTGGCGGCCAAAGCAAACCAGATGGCCCCAGACCCGATCACCAGCCCAAGCGCCAGGCGGAGGGCCTGCCGCCAAGGACCCCGGTTTCGGTGGCCTCGCTCCGTCACCGGTTGACCGGAAGGAGGAGGCAACCGGGCCTACGGGGCAACCACAGCGTGATCCAGCCGAGAGCTCTGGGGCGGAGGCCGGCACGACGTTCTCGCCAGACAACACCGGGGCATTCAGATCGTGGTCCAGGCGCGAAAACCCGTCTCATCCAGTCCATTGCGCCTCCCCGAATCCTGCAACACCCAGATACGGGCCCGACTTCGGCCAAGGTGCCGGCCGGAACCGAGGAGCCTCGGCCAGTCGATACCCCGGGCCGCCTGGAACGCGCCGCCCTGGCAGCCGGCGCGTGCCAGTCCGAGAATTGCGGTGATGCCGAGCATGAGGATAGGACTGGTGTGACTGAGTCGTGAGGACCATGCCCGCACGGAATTCCACAGGGTCATCGCCGCCCTGCTGGGCCTTGCTGTTCGGCGTCAATTTCGAAGTGGCACGGCACCAGGCCCTGGACAGCCCGGACGATGGGCGGGCCTGCGAGCCGGTCAGCCTGCTTCTGGTGCTCATCCTCGCGACCGCGAGGACTGGCAGATGAGCCGCTGCTGCGGTCAGGGCGGCCCGCAGCGACGGCCAGATCTCGACGGCCGGGCCGCCGGAATCGGGACGGTGGCGACGAAGGCCCCGTTGCCGGCTGCCGAGAACCCTGGGTTGGCCGTAACCACCCAGCGGGATCACAGGGGACCTTCGCCTCTGACCGGACCCTTCGGGACACCCGATCGTGAACGAAAACAGACCGCTTCTCAGGCGACTTGAGGTAATGCTCTGTGATCCAGCTACGCACTGGCCACCCCCACCGGGACGCCTCATGACCGACCTTGGGCAGCACCGTTCGGCGGGATCCGACGGCGCCACCCGCGTGATGTTGGCGCGGGGCCACACCGAGGCGGAAACGGCATCGCTAGCGGCCATGAGCGTGTCCGACGCGGGCACCGCGGAGGTGTCGCTGGTGCTCGCGGCCTGCGGCAGCAGTCCGCAGGGATTGTCTGACAGCGAGGCGACCCGACGACTTGATCAGGTCGGCCCGAACGCGGTCCGTAGCCATCACGCCCAGCCGTTGCAGGTCCTGGCACGGCAGTTGGACAGCCCGGTGCTTGTCTTGCTGGCGGTGACCGCGCTCATCAGCTTCTTCCTCGGTCAACGCACAGACACGCTGGTCATCGGGACGATTCTGCTGGCCAGTATCGGCCTGGGGTTCCTCAACGAGTACCGAGCCGAACGCGCCACCGAAGCCCTGCACTCCCAGGTCACCCACACGGCAGTCGTCCAGCGCGACGGGGTGCGTCGCAAGGTCGACGTCACGACCCTGGTACCCGGTGACATCGTGCACCTCGCTCTCGGCGAAGTCGTGCCAGCGGACCTGCGGCTGCTCCAGAGCATCGGCCTGCAGTGCGACGAGAGTGTCCTGACCGGTGAGTCCCTGCCGGCGGACAAGGGCACGGATGCCGCGCCCGCCAACTCCGCACTGGGCGACCTCACCTGCTGCGCGTTCATGGGCACCGTCGTACGCGCCGGCAACGGCCAGGGGGTCGTCGTCGCCACCGGCGCCCGAGCAGAGTTCGGCCGCATCGCCGTCGGCCTGGGGGAACGGCACCCCGAGACCGACTTCCAGCTGGGCCTGAAGAAGTTTTCGGTCCTGCTCCTTCAGGTCGCCATCGCGCTGACTAGCCTCATCTTCGTCACCAACCTGCTGCTGCACCGCCCGCTGCTGCAGTCCTTGCTGTTCTCCCTGGCCATCGCCGTGGGGATCACCCCTCAGCTGCTCCCGGCGGTGGTCAGCAGCAGCCTCGCCACCGGCTCACGGCAGCTGGCCAAGCGCAAGGTGCTGGTCAAACGCTTGGTGTGCATCGAGGACTTGGGTGACATGGACGTCCTGGTCACCGACAAGACCGGCACCCTGACCGAGGGCCGCATCACCTTCACGGCCGCCCTCGACCCGGCCGGATCCGTCAGCCAACCAGCACTGCTGCACGGGTTGCTGTCGACCGAGACCGACCCCGCTACCCGAGGGGGAGCCGTCGGGGGCAATCCGCTGGACGCCGCCCTGTGGGCCGCCGCGGAATCTGCTCAGCTGGACACGACCGGCTACGTCCGTACCGGCCTGCTCCCTTTCGACCACGAACGGCAGATGACCTCAGCGATCGTCCGCGGCCCAGACGGAGCGTCCAGGCTCATCGTCAAGGGAGCACCCGAAGCGGTTCTCGCGCGCTGCGCGGGCGTTCCTGACCCAGCCGCGGCGACCTTGAACGCTCAGTTCCACGCCGGTAGCCGCGTCGTCGCCGTCGCCTCGCGCCCAGCCGACGGCCTGACCGTCCCGACAGCCGGCGCGGAGAAGGACCTCGTCCTGGACGGGTTCCTGGTCTTCCTCGACAAGCCCAAGCCGGCCGCGGCTGCCTCCCTGCGGCGCCTCGCGGCGCTCGGGATCACCGTCAAGCTCTGCACCGGCGACAACCCACTGGTGGCCGAGAAGGTCTGCGCCGACCTCGGACTCGTCTCCGGCGGCACCCTCACCGGGTCAGACCTGGAGGGCCTGAGCGACGAAGCCCTTACCACGTCCGCGCAGACCACCACCATCTTCGCTCGCGTCAGCCCGGAGCAGAAAGCACGGCTCATCGGTCTGCTGCGCCACCGAGGCCGAGCCGTCGGCTTCCTCGGCGACGGCGTCAACGACGCCCTTGCCTTGCACGCCGCGGACGTGGGTATCAGCGTCGACACCGCAACCGACGTCGCCAAGGACGCCGCCGACATCATCCTGCTCGACAAGGACCTCGGCGTCATCGCCGACGGCGTCACCGAGGGGCGCCGCATCTTCGCCAACACCATCAAGTACGTCCTGATGGGCACCAGTAGCAACTTCGGCAACATGTTCAGCGCCGCCGCAGCCTCCGCGGTGCTCAGCTTCCTACCGCTGCTACCC
>JBKJOO010000032.1:0-2967 GCA_046595615.1 Mycobacteriales bacterium
GTTGTGCTCAACGAGCCGTCCGTCGTCGCGATCAACACCAACACAACGGGGATCCTCGCCGTCGGCACCGAGGCCAAGCGGATGATCGGCCGCACGCCCGGCAACATCGTCGCGATCCGCCCGCTCAAGGACGGTGTCATCGCTGACTTCGACACCACCGAGCGGATGTTGCGCTACTTCATCCAGAAGGTGCACAAGCGTCGACACTTCGCGAAACCACGCATCGTCATCTGCGTCCCTTCGGGCATCACCGGCGTCGAGCAGCGCGCGGTCAAGGACGCGGGCTACCAGGCCGGCGCGCGCAAGGTCTACATCATCGAGGAGCCGATGGCCGCCGCGATCGGCGCAGGTCTCCCCGTCCACGAGCCGACCGGCAACATGATCGTCGACATCGGTGGTGGCACGACGGAGGTCGCGGTCATCTCCTTGGGCGGCATTGTCACCAGCCAGTCCATTCGCACCGGCGGCGACGAGCTCGACACGTCGATCATCTCCTACGTCAAAAAGGAATACTCCTTGATGCTGGGGGAGCGCACCGCGGAGGAGATCAAGATGGCCATCGGCAGCGCCTTCCCGATGCCGGACGAGCCGCACGCCGAGATCCGTGGCCGCGACCTGGTGTCCGGCCTGCCCAAGACGATCGTGGTGAGCGCCGAGGAGATCCGCAAGGCGATCGAGGAGCCGGTCAACCAGATCGTCGATGCGGTCAAGACAACCCTCGACAAGTGCCCCCCCGAGCTCTCCGGCGACATCATGGACCGGGGGATCGTGCTCACCGGCGGTGGCGCGTTGCTCCGCGGGCTCGACGAGCGGCTCAAGCACGAGACCGGCATGCCGGTCCACATCACCGACAACCCGCTGCATAGCGTCGCCATCGGGTCGGGCAAGTGCGTCGAGGAGTTCGAGGCCCTCCAGCAGGTCCTCATCTCCGAGCCGCGCCACTAGCGGGACGTGCGCGGGTCCCGCCTGCGGCTGGTCCTGGTCCTGCTGGTCCTCAGCGCCCTCACCCTCACCGCGCTCGACTACCGGCAGGGCGACGGCAGTCCGCTGGCGGCGGTACGCCGGGGCGTCGACACCGTGTTGGGTCCGGTCATCCGGGCCGCCGGCGGGGGAGCCGGGTCGGCCGGACGTGCGCTCGGCAGCCTGCCCCGACTGGGCAGCTACCAGCGCGACAACCGGCGCCTGCAGCGCGAGAACGACGACCTGCGCCAGCGGCTGCGGGCCACCGATGGCCTGCGCTGTCAGCAGCAGCAGTGGGACGGTTTGCTGGGACAGAAGGACTACGGCGGTTACACGGTGCTCCCGGCCCACGTCGTCGCAGCCGGATCGTCGTTCGGCTTCGACTTCACGGTGACCCTCGATGCCGGGGCCCGCGACGGCATCCGGCCCGACATGACGGTCGTCAGTGGGCTGGGGTTGGTCGGCCGAACCAAACAGGTCGGGCCGTTCACCTCGACCGTCGTGCTGCTCGCCGATCCGAAGTTCGCGGTCGGCAGCCGACTCTCCAGCGCCTCGTCGTTCGGGCTCGCGACGGGGCAGGGTCGTGCCCCCCTCACCTACCGCGTCGTCGGCTCCAGGCCGGTCATCATTCCGGGCGACGTCCTGGTGACCTCCGGCTCGGGCATCTTCCAGCCCGGCGTGCCCGTCGGCACGGTTACCGGCGTGGTCCCGGACGCCAACGCCTTGACGCGCACCGCGACGGTCGTGCCCTTCGTCGACGTCACGGCCCTGGACCTCGTCGGGGTCATCACCGACCGGACCCGCGCCGTGCCGCGGGTGCCGCTGCGCCCCGTCCGCCCGGGCACCGAACGCTCGCCCTGCGGCGCGACGACGCCGGCGTCCGCGGCGCCCCGGGCGTCCACCAGACCGACCGCTGCGCCGCGGTCCTCCGCCCGTCCCACCGCCCGTCCCACCCCGTGACCATCCAGCGTTTCCTGCTCGGGGCGGTGAGCCTGGTCACCGTGCTGCTGCTGCAGGTGACCGTCGTGACCAGGCTGCCCGTGCCGGGCGCGCCTGCGGACCTGGTGCTGCTGCTGGTCGTCGCCTTTGCGCTCGCCGAGGGGCCACTGTCCGGAATGATCACCGGCTTCGTCGCCGGGCTGCTCACCGACACCCTCGCCGACCATCAACTCGGCCGGTTGGCGCTGGCGTACGCCATCGCCGGTTGCGTCACGGGCTTGCTGCAGGACGACACCGAACGCTCGACCCTGCAGCCCTTCGGGGCGGTCGCCCTTGGTGGCCTCACCGCGCTCGTGGCCTTCACGCTGGAGGGCGCCGTGCTGGGCGATCCCAGGGTGGGATTGCATGCTGTGGCGCGCGCCGCCGTCAGTTCGGTCCCTTACGATGTGCTCCTGACCCCGTTCATCGTGCCGATCGTCGGCGCACTCGTCCGGCGCCTCGACGGTGATCCGTTACGACGGTGAGTTGCGCGGCTGCGGATCACCAGGACCAACCGTGAGGAGCCCCTCCCCGTGAGCGACCGCTCCCGGCTGCGGCTGGTCGTGCTCCGTGTCTTGGTGGTCTCGATCCTGTTGACGCTGCTCGGTCGGCTGGCCTACCTCCAGGTCGAACAGGGTGCCGCCTACCGCAACGCCGCGAGCGCCAACCGGGTCCGCTCGGTCGTGACCCCGGCGGCGCGCGGCATCGTGCTCGACGACCGCGGCGTGCCGCTGATCAGCAACCGCACGGCGCTCGTCGTCTCGGTCAACCGCTCGGTCCTGCGCACCGCCCCGCACCGTGGACGTGAGGTCCTGAAGCGGCTCGCAACGATCATCGGCGTCCCGGCCGGCGAGCTGACGAGCGCCATCACCCCGTGCGGCGAGCGGCTCGCCGACGGGACCAGGGTCAGCCCGAAGGAGTGCTGGAACGGCTCGCCGTACCAGCCGGTGCCCGTGAAGGAGTACGCCAGCGAGCGGGCCGACGAGACTGACCGGGTGCTGGCGATCGAGGAGCACGCCGAGGACTTCC
>JBKJOO010000082.1:0-3010 GCA_046595615.1 Mycobacteriales bacterium
GCCCGCATCGCGGGCCTGCGCGAACAGCTTGCCGCCCCGGCTGCGGTCGACCGCGGTGACGATTCGGTTCAGGTCGGTAGCTCGGTCGGCGTCCGTTTCGATGCCGGCGAGCAGCCCGAGACCTTCCTGATCGGGGTGCTGGAGCAGAGTAGCGGCGACGTTGGGGTCATCACCCCTGCCAGCCCGCTTGGGGGCGCCCTGCTCGGCGCGCGTGCCGGCGACTCCGTCACCTACCGCGCTGCCTCCGGCGCCACCCTCACAGTCGAGCTCGTGACGGTCTCCGGCTGCTCCCCCACCCACTGAACCCACGGGACCCTGCTGGCCGCGCGCCGGGGTTGAGCCGCGCATCTCGTCCGACAGACCGGGCCGAACGGCAGGACTGCGCATGACCGTGTTCTGAGCTCAGCCGCCTCGTCTATTTTGGGACTGGGATCCAGGAGACGTGGTGGGCGAGGGCGGCGTATCCGCAGAACGCGACCGCATCCATCAGGGTGTGCGCAACGACGAGCGGAGTCACCCGCCCGTATCGCTGGTAGAGCCGGCCGAAGATGAGCCCGATCACGAAGTTGCCTGCCGCGCCGCCCACGCCTTGGTAGAGGTGGTAACTGCCACGTAGCAGGGAACTCGTGAGCAAAGACTTGTTGTCAGACCAGCCCAGCTGCTTGAGCCGATGCAGCAGGAAACCGACGACGAGGACCTCCTCGAGTAAGCCGTTATGGATCGCCTCCAAGAGCAGAACGGGGTACCGCCACCAAATGGCAGGCAAGTTCTCCGGAACGACCGTGAGGTCAAGGCCCAGAGCCTGAGTGATCAAGTAGAACGCGAGCCCCGCTCCTCCGACGACGACGGCAAGGACTGTTCCGTCTCTCAGGTCCTCTTTCGGTCGGCTGCCGTCCAGGCCGATGACGCGGCGGCTCTCAGCCGACCGCTTCAGCAGGTACAGAGCAACCAGGACCGGGATGAGCGCAGAGCCCGTACCGAGAAGTTGATAGATGAGGTCGAACCAGGGGTGCCCTGGGGCTACCGAGCTGTTGATGGCTACAGACTGTTTGCCGAGGGGTCTGGGCGCCTGCAGGGATTGGATCAGTTGCAGGGCTGAGTAGATGCCTGAGGTACCGAGCGATAAGCCGAAGACCAGCCAGAGTTCCTCCACGATCCACCGACGAGGAAGTGCTTCCTGCTTCTCGTTCTGCTGCGCGATCGCCATGCTCCATCATCGCCGGTCAACACATCGACGCCACGTCTTGGGCCCGTGCATCAAGGTCCCGCCGCACGAAGGACCGATACCACGCCACATGACGCAGGCCCAGCGGGTTTAGTCAGCCAGGTTTTATGATCCATGGGATTGGGCGCCCCACAACAGGGTATCTAAACGTCATGCCAGTTCTTCCCCTGTTGACCCGTGGCGCTGCGTTGCTTGCATTGCTGGCCTTGGCCGGATGCTCGGGGACGTCGCGGCCGGCAGCGTCGGCAACGGCCTCGTCAGCGTCGTCGCCCGCCCCTGCCGGCTCTGCTAGCTCGGTCTCCGGGGGGACAACAGGGGTGACAAGTCTGCAGGCGCTGCAAGATGCTTACGCCGGCCTGGTCCGCAGGACCTTGCCGTCGGTCGTGGAGATCCGCACCAGCGCCGGGCTTGGCTCCGGTGTGGTGTTCGACGATCAAGGTGACGTCGTCACCAACGCGCATGTCGTCGGCACCGCGACCAGCTTCCAGGTCGTCCTGGCGGGCAGCAGCCAGCCACTGCCGGCCAAGCTGGTGGGCACCTACGCCCCCGACGACCTCGCGGTCATCAAGGTCACCGGTGCAACAGGCCTTCGGCCCGCCACGTTCGCTGATTCCAGCAAGCTCCAGGTCGGCGACATCGTCTTGGCTATGGGTAGTCCGCTGGGGCTTTCCGGGACGGTGACCAACGGGATCGTCTCAGCCCTGGGTCGCACGGTCAGTGAGCCAACAGGCCCCCACTCACCCGGTTCCACCCTGGCCGGGGCGATCCAGACCAGCGCGCCGATCAATCCCGGCAACAGTGGTGGGGCGCTGGTAGATGCCTCCGGCGAAGTGGTCGGGCTACCCACCTTGGCGGCGGTCGACCAGCAAATCGGGCAGGGCGGCAGCGCGGCACCCGGGATCGGCTTCGCGATCGCCAGCAACACCGTGAAAGACATCGCAGCCCAACTCGTCGCCCACAACGGCCACGTCGTCAACTCCCACCGCGCAGCCCTCGGCATCAGCGCCGTGGGCCTAGCCGATCAGTCCGGTCAACCTACCGGCGTCGGGATCGCCAAGCTTCTACCGGGCGGCGCCGCCGACAAGGCCGGGCTGCAGGCCGGCGACGTCATCGCCTCGATCAACGGCACGCCGATCACCGACCTGGCTGCCCTGCAGTCAGCCCTCGCCACGTTGCAGGTCGGACAGAAGGTCCCAGTCGTGCTGACCCGCAACGGCAAGCAGCTCACCGTAAAGGTCACCCTAAGTGAACTACCAGCGGCCTGACCGCCATCCTCCAGGAGCCACACCCGGGCGGACCGTCGACTTAATCACCCCCCCGGTCGCGCCTGGGCTCAGTCCGCGGGTCTCGATGTCGCCCAGCGCGGTCGCCTGAGGCCCGAGGTCATCGAGGCCTACGAGGCCGCGAAGAGACCTGCGGCGAGGACGAACGCGGGGGACGATGTCGAAAGTCTCAGGCCGAAAGGCCGCCGCGAAGAACCCCTCCATGCCCGCGCTGAAGCCGGCGTCCCAAGCGAAGCTGCCGCGCGAGGTGGATGTGGCGGCATCTGTTTCAGCCGCGTCGGGGGACACGCGCATTGACGACCTGCACCGTGACCAGCGAGGCGAGGATGTCGTCTGGGTAGTGGACTCCGACGTAGACGCGCGAGAATCCGATGAGAGCTGCCGTGGCCAACAGCGCGACGCTGATGTGTCGGCCAGGAAGGCCAGAACGACCAAGGCAACCGCGGATGCCGGGGTGCTGTGGTCACTGGGGAACGCCTTCCCGGGGTTTTGCGGGATAAGG
>JBKJOO010000323.1:0-17534 GCA_046595615.1 Mycobacteriales bacterium
CTGATCAGCCCCCGGATCGGCCCCCGACTGGGCCCCCGACCTGGCCCAGTCGGCCTGGCCCCCGACCTGGCCCAGCCCTTTTCTGGCCCCGCCCGGTTGATCTTTGCGCGGGTGGCGAGCCTGCCGCCGCTCCTGACTGCGCAAAGATCACCGGGCCGGGCCAGCAAAGGGCTGGGCCAGGTCGGGGGCCCAGTCGGGGGCCGATCCGGGGGCTGATCAGGGGGACCTTGGGCGCCGCCTCGTCGCCACGCTCAGCTTGGCTCACTCGACGCAAGGGCGTCGCGCAGCGAGGTGAGTGCGACACAGGCCTCGTCGGTGGTCCCGGCGGCGGCGACCGCCCGGACGACGAGCGCTGCGAGGACGCCCGGCAGGGCACGGGGGGCGATGACGTCTGACGCGAGCACGACGGCACCGACCACGTGGTCGAGGACCGCAGGTCCATCAGCGGGCCAGCGCAACGCCCGGTCGCCGGCGGCCACGACGGCGGGCTCGGGGCGCCGGAAGAGGCCGCCGGCCCTGGCGGGTTGCACGGTGAGACCGGCGAGGAGGGCGAGCTGGTCCAGGGTGCCCGCTCGCCCGAGGGCCTCGAGCGCGCGCGTGAGCACGGCCTCGACGGCCGCCGGGTCGGTTGGGTCGAGCAGGTCGCTCACGTCAGCGGCACGACGTACGTCGGAGTCACCGGCCGGCCTCCATCGATCTTGCGGACAGCTGTGCCGGAGGTGAAGAACTCCAGTGTGTGCGGGCCCCACATCCACTCCTGGGCAGCCCATTCGACGCCGGTGATGCCACTGGCGCCGACGCGCTCGGCTTCGGCCTGCATCCGACCGAGGGCCAACTCGCGGGCGTCGTAGTACCCCTGGGTCCACTGCGGCATCTCGACGTTCTGGCCCATCTGGCGCAGGGTCTGCATGAACCCCTGCGCGGCGACATGCCAGACGCACACGCCCATCACGAACTCGACCGGGATGTGCCCGGTATGCAGCAGCGTGGTGAAGTCGCGCACGTCGAGGTGGCTGGTGAACGGTGCGCCGTCCGGCCGGCGGAACGACCCGGGCTTGTCCCGGTGCCGGATCGAGGTGCCGACGGCGACGAACTCGATGTGCTCGGCGCTCAAGCCGTGCTGGCGGAAGGTGAGGCGGGTGCCGACGACGCCGTCGGCCTGCACCTGCGCCGCCTCCGACAGCATCCGCCCCATCGCGTTGGCCCTGGCCGTGTACATGGCCTGAGTGAGGACGCCGAGCTCGACGGATTGGCGCAGATTCTGCTGCTGCCAGCCGATGTGGAACACCGAACTGCCCATCACGAACTCGAGCGGTTCGAAGCCCGCCGCGTCCAGCAGTGCGAACTCGCTGACGGACAGGTCGCTGGTCCAGACGCGGCCCACCTCGGCGAGTCGGGCCGTGGCGATCTGGTCGGGTTGCAGAGACGTCACAAAATCCTCCTGGCGGTCGGTTCCCGCAGGCTAGCCAGCGCCGGCCTGCCGCTACGGGACCGCGACCTCGAGGCGCCCCGTCGTCACGTCGTACACGCAGCCGACGACCTGGAAACCCGGTGGCAGATAGGGCAGGCTCCGGATCCGCTGGACGTCCTCGGCGAGGGACGAGCGCTGGTCGGTGATCGTCCGGAACTCCAGGCTGCGGGTGTCGATGCCGCTCTGCTCGGCGATCGCGGTGTGCACGTCGGCGTCGGTGACCTTCGTCATCCGGCAGTCGGTGTGGGCGACGACCATGATCCGGTCGACGCCGAGCAGATGGGTCGCCAGCACCAGCGTGCGGAGCACGTCGTCGGTGACCCGCGCCCCCGCGTTGCGCAGGATCTTCGCGTCGCCGTTCTCGAGCCCCAGCATGCGCAGGGGCTCGATCCGCGAGTCCATGCAGGTGACGATGGCGAGCCCCCGCGCGGCGCGCCCGGCCAGATGCCGGTCGGTGAA
Organism: Mycobacteriales bacterium; assembly: GCA_046595615.1. GTDB lineage: Bacteria > Actinomycetota > Actinomycetes > Mycobacteriales > SCTD01 > JAYSQK01. The sequence continues at coordinate 1,931 of JBKJOO010000323.1, forward strand.
GGTCCGGGCGTACACCCGGTTGTTCTCGAGGACGTCGTCAAATGCCGAGGAGTGCTGCATCCGCCACATGCTCCCAGGCGGCTCAGCCGAGCAGCACGAGCCCGCCGGTGGGGGTGACCGCAGCCCTGACAGCGATGTCGTGCGGCTCGACCGGCACCTGGTCGACGAGTTCGCCGTCGTGCAGCAGGGCCACCGTCAGCCCTGGTGCTCGCGCCAGCGCCCGATCGTAGGAGCCACCGCCGCGACCGAGCCGGTTGCCCCGGCGGTCCACCGCGAGCGCCGGCACGAGCACCAGGTCGCAGGTCGTGACGGCATCGACCCCGAGACGCTCGCCGACCGGTTCGACCAGCCCGCGGGCTGCCGGCGCCAGCCGGCCGTCGTACGCGATCCAGTCGAGGTCGCCGCCGGGCAGCAGCACCGGCAGAAGCCAGCCGGGGCGCAGGAGTTCGCGGGTCGACGGTTCGGTGCCCACCGAGATGTACGCCGCGACACGCGCCGAGCGGCGCAGCAGGTCCGCCAACGCGGCCTGCAAGGCTGCTGCCGCTGTTGCGGCAGGCACCTCCCGGGCCTGCCGACGCGCCGTGTCCACCGTTCGGCGCATGGCCTGCTTGCTCAGCACCGTGCGAGCATGGCATCGGATCGACGGGGAGGAACGCTGCGGTGTCGCTGCGCTGGAGGCTGACCATCGCCTTCGTGCTCGTCGTGGTCTTGCCCCTGCTCGTCGGCGGGGTCCTGGTGTTCAAGACGCTGCCCGGCGCCGTGCAGCAGCAGCAGGAGCGCGGGCTCACCGCGGCCGCCCAGCTCACCGGCAAGCTCCTCGACAGCTACTGCAACCGGGCCCGATCGACGGCGGAGGCGGCCGGCCGCGCGTCGGGGAACGTGGACCCAGCGGGGGTGCGGCTCGCCGCCCAGTCACTGCTCGACCGTGGCCTGGCCGACGGCCTGCAGCTGACCGGCCCGGCCGGCGCCGTCGTCGCGGAGGTCGGCAACGTGCCTGCCCAGCCGGTCGACTGCGCCACGACCGCTGCCTCCTCGGCCCCCTACGTCAGCGCCATCGTGCCGCTGCGGACCGCAACCGGACGGGTCGCCGGCACCGCCGTCGCATCGTTCAGCCTCGACCGGCGGCGGCTCGGCGAGCTCCGTTCGAGCGCCGGGGCAAGCGAGCTCGAGGTGGTCGTGCAGGGCCGGCTCGTTGCCGGCACCCACCTGCCGTCACCCCAGTTGCTGCGGGCCGCGACGGCGCACCGGTGGGGCCGGACCGGGCGCCTGGTCACCGCGTACGCCGCGCCGGAGCCGGGACAGCGGTTCGGGGTGGTCCTCGTGCAGCCGGCCGCCCAGGGCTCGGGAGCGCTCGCCACGATCGCCGCGGTTGTGCTGGGTGGCATCGTGGTCGCCGGCGGGTTGGCCTTCGTGCTCGCCAGGGTGACGACCCGGCCCCTCGATGAGCTCGGACATGCCGCGACACGCATCGTCAGTGGCGACCTGGGGACGGTGATTGAGGTCCGGTCTCGCGATGAGGTGGGGCGCCTCGCCAGCGCCTTCGCGGCGATGACCGACGACCTGCGGGACCACGTCAACCAGCTCGAGGAGAGCCGGGACCACCTGCAGGCCGGGCTGGCCCGGCTCGGCGACACCCTGTCGAGCACCCACGACCTGGACCGGATCCTGCACGTCGTGCTCGAGTCCGCGATGGCCTCGACCCGGGCCAGCGGCGGGATGCTGCTCCTGCTCAACGCCGGCCGTGACCAGCTGGTGCTGTCCGCCTCCCGCGGCCTCGGGGTTGCGCTGGACCTGACAGTCGCGATGGGCCAGGGCATCTCGGGTCACGTCGCCCAGACCGGTGAGCCCGTTCGGGGTCACGTCGACGGGAACACAGCTGCGCTCGTGCCGGCTCCGGGCGAGCCGCCGGACACGTCGTACATCGCGGTGCCGTTGATGTCATCTGGCGCCGTCGTCGGCGTGCTCGACCTGTTCGGCTCGGCCGCGACCGGCGGCTTCGACGAGCGCGATCTCGCCACCATCCGCACCTTCGCGAGCCAGGCCACGGTGGCCGTCGACAACGTCCTGCTGCACGAGGAGGCGCAGCGGCTCTCGATCACCGACGGCCTGACCGGCCTGTGGAACTACCGCTACTTCACGATGACGATCAACAAGGAGATCGAGCGGGCCACCCGGTTCGGGCGTCCGCTGGCGTTGCTGATGCTCGACCTCGACCATTTCAAGGCCGTCAACGACACCTTCGGTCACCCCCGTGGTGACGCGGTGCTGATCGAGTTGGCTGGGCGCATTCGCGGCCAGGTGCGCGAGGTCGACACGATCGCCCGCTACGGCGGTGAGGAGATCGTCGTCATCCTGCCCGAAACCGATGAGGGCGGGGCGGTGCAGGCAGCCGAGCGGATCCGACACGTCATCGGCGCCTCACGTTTTGGCGGTCCGGACGAGGAGGGGATCGACGTCACGGTGTCGGTCGGTGTCGCTGTCTTCCCGCGGCACGGTGCCACGCCGACCGCCCTGCTGGGTCGAGCCGACGAGGCGCTCTACGACGCGAAGCGGGCCGGTCGGGATACCTGGCGGGTCGCTGCGGGCGCGCCTGCGGCCGAGGGGCGGCATTAGGGTTCGGGCCATGCCGTCCCAGCCCACGATGCGGATCACCAAGGCCGTCATCCCCGCGGCCGGTCTGGGCACGCGCTTCCTGCCGGCCACGAAGGCCTCGCCGAAAGAGATGCTCCCGGTCGTCGACAAGCCGGCCATCCAGTACGTCGTGGAAGAGGCGGCCCGCGCTGGTCTGGACGACGTCCTGCTGATCACGGGGCGCGGCAAGCGGGCCCTCGAGGACCACTTCGACCGGGTCGTCGAACTCGAGCAGATGCTGCAGGATAAAGGCGATCTCGCAAAGCTGGCGCTGGTGCGCGAGGCCAGCGAGCTGGCGACCATCCACTACGTCCGGCAGGGCGACCCGCGGGGACTCGGGCATGCCGTGCTCGCGGCGGCGCAGCACGTCGGTCACGAGCCGTTCGCGGTCCTGCTCGGCGATGACCTGATCGACCCGCGAGATGCGCTGCTGTCGACGATGATCGAGGTGCAGCGGCGCGAGGGTGGCAGCGTCATCGCCCTCATGCGCGTGCCGCACGACAGCATCGGCCTCTACGGGTGCGCTGCCGTCGACGGTGCCGGCGACGTCGTGCAGATCACCGGTCTGGTCGAGAAGCCGCCGGTCGACGAGGCGCCGAGCGACCTCGCCGTGATCGGTCGCTACGTCCTGTCGCCGACGGTCTTCGAGGTGCTCCGCCGGACCCCGCCGGGCCGCGGTGGCGAGATTCAGCTCACCGACGCGCTGCAGGAGCTGATCGCGGCGGAGCCGGTGCACGGCGTGGTGTTCCACGGTCGCCGCTACGACACCGGTGACCGGCTGGACTACCTCAAGGCGGTTGTGCAGTTGGCCGCCGATCGCGACGATCTCGGGCCGCCATTCGTGGAGTGGCTCACGACCTGGCTGCAGGACATCCGATGAGGACCGTGGACGAGCACCTGACCGAGGTGCTCAGCGTTGTCGGGCCGTTGGCCCCCCTTGAGATGGGGCTGCTCGATGCGCACGGCTGCGTCCTCGCCGAAGACGTCCGGTCGGCGGGGTCGCTGCCGAGCTTCGACAACGCCTCGATGGACGGCTACGCCGTCCGCGTGGCTGATCTCGAGCACCTGCCGGCCACGCTGCCGGTGACCGGCGACGTCGCCGCCGGCCCCGCCTCCCCGCTGCGGGTGCAGCCCGGGTTGTGCGTCCGCATCATGACCGGCGCGGTCCTGCCGGCGGGCGCGGACGCCGTCGTACCGGTCGAATGGACCGATGGCGGCATCGCCCAGGTGCGTATCGACCGCCGTCCCGACCTCGGTGCCCACATCCGCCGGATCGGTGAGGACGTCACGGCCGGTGAGCTGGTGCTCGCCAACGGCAGCCACCTCGGGTCGTCCCAGATCGGCCTGGCGGCGGCGATCGGCCGCTCCCGGCTCGTGGTCCGGCCACGGCCGCGGGTCGTCGTGGTGTCCACCGGCAGTGAACTCGTGGAGCCCGGGACCCGGCTGTCCCCGGGACAGATCCCGGACAGCAACAGCCTGGCCCTGACGACTGCTGCGATCGAGGCCGGCGCGATCGCCTACCGCGTCGGGATCATCCCGGACGACCCGCGCCGGCTGCTCGCGACCCTCGAGGACCAGCTCGTCCGCGCGGACCTGCTCGTCACGAGCGGTGGGGTGTCGGTCGGCGCGTACGACGTCGTCAAGGAGGTGCTGTCGCGGCTCGGCACCGTCGGCTTCCACAAGGTGGCCATGCAGCCGGGCATGCCGCAGGGGTTCGGCACGATTGGCCCGGACAGCACGCCGGTCTTCGGGCTGCCCGGCAATCCGGTCAGTGCGCTGGTGTCGTTCGAGACCTTCGTGCGGCCGGCCCTTCGGCGGATGCTCGGCGCCGAGCAGGTCGAGCGCCCGCGGGTCTCCGCGGTGACCACGACCGAGCTCACCTCGCCCGCGGGCAAGCGGTCGTTCCTGCGGGTCTGGCTCGAGGTCGTCGACGGCGCCTACCGCGTGTCGCCGGTCAGTGGTGCCGGCTCGCACCTGATGGCGGGGATGGCCAGGGCCAACGCGCTGGCCGTCCTTCCCGAACAGGTCGAGCGGGTGCCTGCCGGCGACGCCGTGCAGGTCATGGTGCTCGAGCGCAGGTCGCGGTGAGCACCGGTCATTCGAGCGCTTCCGTTCCGGGCCAGGCGTTCTCGCACCTCGACGAGGCCGGGGCCGCACGGATGGTCGACGTCGCCGGCAAGGAGGTCACCCTTCGCACGGCGACCGCCACCGGCCGCGTCGACCTCTCCGTCGAGTGCGTCGCCCTCCTTCGCGGGCACGGGGTGCCCAAGGGCGACGCCCTCGCAGTGGCCCGGGTCGCCGGCATCATGGGCGCCAAGCGCACCCCCGACCTCGTCCCGCTGTGCCACCCGATCGCATTGCACGGCGTCACGGTCGACCTCGTCGTCGACGACGCCGGGGTCGCGGTCAGCGCGACGGCCCGGACTGCCGACCGCACCGGCGTCGAGATGGAGGCGCTCACCGCCGTGTCGGTCGCCTGCCTGACGCTCGTCGACATGACCAAGTCGGTCGACCCGCGCGGGACCATCGGAGGTATCCGGCTCGAGACCAAGACCGGCGGGAAGAGCGGCGCGTGGCAACGCTAGGCCGGGCCCAGGTGGTCACCGTCTCGGACCGCTCCAACGCAGGGACGCGTGCCGACACCTCCGGGCCGCTGCTGGCAGCACTGCTGACCGAGCTGGGTTTTGTCGTCGCCCCCGTGGTCGTCGTCCCCGACGAGGTGGCGGCGATCCGGGCGGCCATTCGGGCAGCCACCGGTGCGGCGTACGACCTGGTGGTGACGACGGGTGGCACGGGGCTGTCGCCGCGCGACGTCACGCCGGAGGCGGTCGGGCCGCTGCTCGACCGCGAGATCCCCGGACTCGGTGAGGCGCTGCGCCAGCAGGGTCGCGACCGGGTGCCCACCACCGTGCTGTCGCGCTCGCTCGGGGGCACGGTCGGCCGCTCGCTGGTCGTGACGCTGCCGGGTTCGACCGGCGGGGTGCGCGACGGGGTGGCCGTCCTCGCGCCGCTCGTCGGTCATGCCCTGGACCAGCTCCGCGGCGGGGACCACTGAGTGGCGGCGCCCGGCTGGCCGGCCGCCGCTGTCCACGGTCGGGTCGGGATCAGGCCGCTGCGGCTGCGTGACGCCACCGCGTGGAGTGAGGTGCGCACCCGCAACGAGGACTGGCTGTCCCCCTGGGAGGGACGTGTGCCCTCCCAGCCGCCCGGCGAGTGGGCCGAGCGACACAGCCCGGCCGTGTTCGCCACCATGCTTCGGGTGCTCCGGCGCGAGGCCCGGGCCGGCCGCACGCTGCCGTTCGGCGTGACCTACGACGGTCAGCTGGCCGGCCAGGTCACCGTCGCCACCGTCGTCCGCGGGGCCTTCGACAGCGCCAGCGTCGGCTACTGGGTCGACGGCCGCCTCGCCGGCCGCGGGATCCTGCCGACGGCGCTCGCCCTCGTCACCGACCACTGTTTCGGTCCGGTCGGCCTGCACCGGCTCGAGGCCAACATCCGGCCGGAGAACGCCGCATCCCGGCGGGTTGTCGGCAAGCTCGGATTCCGGCAGGAGGGGGTGCACCTGCGCTATCTGTTCATCGACGACGACTGGCGCGACCACCTGTGCTTCGCCGTGACGGTCGAGGACGCGCCGGAGGGCATCCTGGCGCGCTACCAGGCGAACAGGTGACGACACACCGCGCGACCTCCACCGACTGGGCCGCTGGCGTCACTAGGTTTCACGTTGTGGGCAGCGGCCTGATCCTCCTCGTCATCGTCGGTGCCTGGCTTGCCGTGCTCGTGCCCATGGCACTGCGCAGCCACGACAGCGCGACGTCGCTGCGCTCGACCGACCGCTTCGGCGACGCCATGCGGGTGCTCGCCAAGCGGGGCGCCGGTCGGGACGTCCTGATGCCCCGCCGGGGTGCGGCCGGGGTCGTGCTCTCCCGCGGTCCGGCACCTGCCCGCTCCGCTCCCAGCAAGGGCCGTCGGTGGCTGCTGACCCGTCGACCACACGTCACCCGGGCAACCCGCAGCGCGGCCCAACGCCGCCGCCGCACCCTGCTGCTGTTGCTCGTCGTCGCCGCAGCCACCCTCGTTGCCGGGATCGTCGGTCCGGTCGGCTGGCTGGTCGTGCAGGTCGCGTGCGACCTGCTCCTGGTCGCGTTCGTGGTGCACCTGCGCCGGCAGGCGGTGCTGCGCGCCGGGCGTCGCCGCGCCGCGCCGCGCCGGTCACCCGCCGTTCGCAGTGAGCCAGCTGCTGACCTCGGGCAGACCCGGGTCGCGGGCATCCCCGACCGGATGCCGGCCAGGCCCGTTGCAGCTCCGGTGTCGGCTCCCGCCAGGCGGTACGACGAGCCGGTGCCCGCTCCCGCCGCGGCTGCTGCCGTCGGCTCGTGGGACGGCGCTTCCTGGAGCCCGGTGCCGGTGCCACCACCGACGTATGTCGGCAAGCCGATGGCACCGGCGCGGCGTACCCGCGTGCTCGATCTGACCCGACCGGGGCAGTGGACCGCGGCAATGGAGGGCGACGAACTCGACCTCTCGGTCCTGGACGACGGTCCCGAACTCGATGAGATCCTGGACCGCCGCCGGGCCGTCAACGACTGATAGCCTCTGCCCGGTCCGCGGGGCTGTGGCTCAGTCCGGTAGAGCACCTCGTTCGCATCGAGGGGGTCAGGGGTTCGAATCCCCTCAGCTCCACACAGAAGGCCTCACCGGCGGGTGAGGTCCGTCCGCAGGGCAGCGCCCCGCCGGGCCCGGAGACGGGCCCGGCGGGGCGCTGTCGTGTCGGGATCCGGGCTGCTCGGTTCGGGAGCCGCGCACCTGCGCCAGCGGAGCGCCCCTCCGGCTGGTCAGGCTGCGGCGGGGCTGAGTGCGGCGGCGGGCTCGCTCGGTGTCTGGCAGACCCGGTGCAGGCACCACGTCGCACCGAGCACGATCAGCACGTCACCGACACTGAAGACGTTGGAAAGCGGCCAGCCGGCTGGGACGGCGAAGACGTCGCCCAGCCAGGCCAACCGCGGGTGCGCGAGGACGCCGGAGTTGCTGAAGTCGGCGGGGTCGATCCGGATCCCGGCCCGTCGTAGCGCTGCTGTCGAGGCGGGCAAGGTCCCGCCGTTGACCGCGATCGTCAGGCCGTTGCAGGCCGCACCGGCCGCCAGCAGGGGGAGCCCCGGCAGTTGGCGGTTGCGCCAGACGATGAGGGCGGCAGCGGCATAGGTGACGAGATGGGCCACCACCAGGACCGGGCGGGGCCAGGTGGTGAGGAAGTCGGTGATCAGGACTTGAACGGCGAGCGCGAGGTACAGCAGGCCCTTGGACTGCACGCGCAGATCGGCGAGCCGGCGCAGGTCGCCGCCGGTGAGGGCGACGCCGGCAAGGGCGAGCAGGACGCACAGGCCCATCAACATGGTGGCGCTCCGGGAAGGTCGGATTCGCGGGTCAGGGGGGAGTCGATGGCCGGTGGCAGCGCGTGCTCGGCAATGGGCGCTGGCTTGCCGGGCCCGGCCGCGTGCAGCGGCGGTTGCCAGGACCGCACCCAGTCGATCGTCTCCCCGCCCGGCATCGGGCGGCTGATGTGGTAGCCCTGCACGACGTCGCAACCGAGCGGCAGCAGCTCCTGCCAGGTCTGCGCGTTCTCCACCCCTTCGGCGGTCACCAGCAGCCCCAGGTTGTGGCCCAGCTCGATCGTCGAGCGGACGATGACGGGGCTGTCGTCGCCGGCCAACATGCCGACGATGAAACTCTTGTCGATCTTCAGCTCGTCGACGGCCAGCCGCTTGAGGTAGGCCAGCGAGGAATACCCGGTGCCGTAGTCGTCGACGGCGATCTTCACCCCGAGTGTCCGCAACATGCCGAGCACCGTGACGGCCCGGGTCGGGTCGTTCATGATCGTGCTTTCGGTGACCTCGAGGGTCATCAGGGCGGGCGGCACCTGATGGGTGCGCAGGATCTGCTCGACCTGGGCGGGCAGGCTCAGGTCGGTGAGGTGGCGCACGGAGATGTTGACCGCTACATGCAGGCGCAGGCCGGCGTCGAGCCAGCGACGCAGCTGTTCCGCGGCCTGCGTCAGCACGACCAGGGTGAGCGGTCCGATGAGTCCGGTCTGCTCCGCGATCGGGATGAAGTCGTCCGGGCTGAGCAGCCCGCGGGTGGGGTGCTGCCAGCGGACGAGCGCCTCCATCCCGATGACCTGGCCCGACCGGGTCTCACACTTGGGCTGGTAGTGCAGCACGAGCTCGCCCCGTTCGAGGCCATCCCGGAGTTCGGCCAGCAGACCGAGCCGCTGCGGGGTGTGTTGGTCCCGGGCCGGCTCGTAGAAGCTCCAACCGCCCCGCACCTCTTTCGCGGCGTACAGCGCGACATCTGCGCGGGCCAGCAGGTCGTCGATGGTGACGCCGTGCTCGGGCATGAGCGCGATTCCCATGCTGGCCTGGATGTCGACCCGGACCCCTGCAAGTGTCGTCGGCTCCTGCAGGACCCAGGACAATCGCTCGGCCAGCCGAGTCGCGTTGGCCCGCAGGTCATCGACGTCGTCGAAGGTGGCCACGACGGCGAACTCGTCGCCCCCCAGGCGGCCGATGAACGCCTGATCCTGGCGGAGCGATCCATGCAGGCGTCGCGCGACATCGACCAGGAGCTCGTCGCCGACGGAGTGGCCGAGCGTGTCGTTGATTTCCTTGAAGTGGTCCAGGTCGAGCATGATCAAGGCAACGCCGCTGTCGGTCCGATCCGCGTGCGTGACGGCTCGCTGCAGGTGGGTCCGCAGCAGGGACCGGTTGGCCAGCCCGGTCAGGGGGTCGTGCAGCGCTTCGTGTTCACGCTCCAGTGCCAGCGTCGCGCTGCGTCGTACTGCCTCGATCGGCAACAGGACGACGAGGACGAGCACGGGTGAGAAGGCCAGGCCGACCAGGACGAGCGGCGCCAGGCACAGCAGCAGGCCCGAGGTCACCAGCTCGAAGCGGATGTCGTCGAGCAACTGCCGGTGAATCGGGACGCGCGTCGACAGGGCGATCGCGGTGCCGACGAACCCGTGGTTGACGACGAGGAAGGCCACGCCGGCGCCGACGATGCCGAGCAGGTGGCGGTGTGCGAACGTCGACGGGGACGACGGCAGGTCCCCGGACACGAGCTGCAGCACGAGCCGGGCGGCAGCGAACGTCAGGGTGTACTGCGCCACGTTGAACATCGGCCGCAAGGGATCCTTGCCGCGACGCAGGTCGTCGACGATGGTGGGCAGGCCCTGCGCCAGTACGACGAGCCCGAGGGGCGCGGACACTGCCAGCGCCAGGGCGAAGGTGCTCGAGATGGTGATCTCGTCGGTGCGGGTGGCCCGGGAAATCCTGATCGGCAGCAGTTCTGCCAGGACGAGGGTCGCCACGAGCACGGCGAGGTCGAGGGGGTGGTCGTGTAATGGGCTCAGCAGCAGGGCGACGACGGCGTAGGCCGCGATCGGCAGGCCGAGCACGCAGGTCCCGACCATGAACAGGACGAGCCGGGTCGGTCGCAGCCGGTTCCGCCAGAGCCGGGACCGGTCGCTGGACCGGCCCCGGCTGTGGCGGTCGAGCATCTCAGAACTTGTGACCGGCGCCGACGACCACCACGATCGTGGTCATCGAGCCAGCAGCGACAAGCATCCGGGTGACGGCCTTCGTACGGAGGTTCTTCACGGTGTGTCCAATCAGTTGAGGAGGGTTAGAACTTCACGCCGGCACCGACTACGAGCACGATGGCCGTGACCGAGCTGGCGGCCGCGAGCAGCCGCACTGCGACATTGCTTCGCAAATCCTTCATAACTTCCCCCTCTCCCAGGACGCGACGAGCCAGGAAGACGCGACCTGACCGGCAGCAGCCGATCGATTGCGCCACCCCCGTGCGGGGGGTGTTTATGGTTTCGGTCGCGGGCATTCGCGGCTGCTTAGCCTCATCGGCGCAACTCGAGGCTTCTTGAGTGCGGCCATCTGCGCCGTCCCGTTCGGCGGCAGCGAACAAACGCGGTCCGGCGCGCCTTCTGCCGGCGCGCGCCGGGCGGGCGTGGGAGGCTCTGCGGGGGATCGAGCGGCGGCTGATCCGGTCGCGGCGAAGTGGAGTGTTTGTGCCAGACAGCGGTGTGCCGGTCGACCGATCGGCCGAGGGCGCCGTGGAACAGGTGCCCGGGCCTGCCCTCGCGCTGGAGTTCGAGCAGGCCCGGCTCGCTGCCCTTTCCCGCTTCGGCGTGCTCGACACCCCGCCCGAGGAGGCCTTCGATGCGTTGACCGCCCTCGCCGCGCAGCTCTGCGAGACCCCGATGGCCTCGGTCACACTGGTCGAGGTCGACCGGATGTGGTTCAAGTCCCGGCTCGGCCTCGATGTGTCCGAGATCCCCCGGGAGATCTCCTTCTGCGCGCATGCGCTCGCGAGCCCCGACGTCCTGATGGTGCCGGACGCCACGGCTGATGCCCGCTTTGCCGACAATCCGTTGGTCACCGGCGGGCCGGGGATCCGCTTTTATGCCGGCGCCCCGCTGGTCACCGCTGACGGCTACGTCCTCGGCACCCTCTGCGTGCTCGACGTCGTGCCCAGGGTGCTGACCGAACGCCAGCTCGGCCAGCTCGGCGTGCTGGCCCGCCAGGTCGTCAGCCAGTTGGAGCTGCGCCGCCACACCGAGGAGCTGGCCGCCGAGGTGGCCGCCCGAACCGTGGCTGAAGCGGCGCTGCGCGACAACCAACGGCTGCTCGACGGGGTGCTCGGGCACACCGACGTCGTCGTCTACGCCAAGGACCTCGACGGACGCTTCCTGCTCGCCAACCCAGCCCTGCAGCGACTGCTCGGACAGGGTGAGCAGGAGGTGCTGGGCCGCAGCGACTACGACCTGTTCCCGGAGCTCGCCGCCGACCAGTTCCGCCAGCACGATCGGCAGACCGCCGCGGCGGGGATCTCGCAGCAGTTCGCCGAGGCGCTGGTGCACCCGGACGGGACGCCACACGAATACCTTTCGACCAAATTCCCGCTTCGGGACGACTCCGGTCTGGTGTACGCCGTCGCCGGCGTGTCAACCGATGTCACTGCGCTGTCGGCCGAGCGCCGGGCGAGCGAGCAGTCCGAGCAACGCTGGCGGGCACTGGTCGAGTCCAGACCGGTCGCCGTCGCGGTGATCGGGAACGACGCCCGCTTCGCGTACGCCAACCCGCAGGCGGCGGTGCTGTTCGGCGTACCGGACCCGGGCGCGCTGATCGGTCGCCCGGCGCTGGATTTCGTGCCGGAGGGTGCGGAGCCCGAGACTGCCGCGTTGTTCGGCGCACTGCTGCAAGGTGGTCCCGCCTTGCTCGGCCGGCGTTGGGAGCTGCGCCGGCTGGACGGCAGCCAGCCCACCGTCGAGCTCAACGCGGCAGGGGTCAGCTATCTGGGACAGCCGGCGGTGCAGGTCGAGCTGCGGGACGTGACGGAGCAGGCCGCCGCCGAGAACGCGCTCCGCGAATCTGAAGCGAGGTTCCGCGCGCTGTTCGCGTGCTCGGCGGTCGGCATTGCCGAATCCCGGCCGGACGGCACGTTGCTCGAGGTCAACGAGCAGCTGTGTCGGCTGCTGGGCTATTCGGCGCAGGAGTTGGTGGGGCAGCCGGCCAGCATCCTGCTCGCCGACCAGGTGCAGGTCGAGCGGCAGCTCCGTGACCTGGCGACTCTGGAGACGAAGGCCAGCTACTTCGCCGAGCGGGACTACCGTCATCGGGATGGCAGCGTGGTCCCGGTCATCGTCGGCGTCGGCGTCGTTCGGGACGACGCCGGAAGGGTTTCCCGGGTGCTGGGCTCCGTGGTGGACGTCAGTGCCCGGGTGGCCGCCGAACACGCCCTACGGGAGGCGCACGGCGAGCTCGCCGCCAGGCAGGATTTCACCGATGCGGTGCTGGACAGCATCGAGGTGGGTGTCGTCGCCTGTGATGCGGCCGGGCACCTCACCCTGTTCAACGACGCGACCAAGGCCTGGCACGGCATCGATCTGGATGACCACCTCGAGGGCGCCGTCGACCCCGAGCGGTTCGCCGACGCGTTCGATCTCCGGGACGCCGACGGGCAGTTGCTGACACCGGACCAGGTCCCGCTGCTGCGCGCGCTGCACCAGGGGGTCGTGCGTGACGCCGAGATGATCATCACCCCGCGTGGGCTGCCCGCGACCCGCGTGCTGTGTTCGGGCCGGGCGCTGACCGGCCCGGACGGGCGCCTGATGGGCGCCGTGGTGGCGATGACCGACATCACCGTTGCCAGGGCGCAGACCCTGGCCCTGCAATCGAGCGAACAGCGCTTCCGGACCACCTTCAACAATGACCCCGCAGGCCTGGCCGTCCTGGCACCGGAGGGCCGCCTGCTGCAGGTCAACCCGGCCCTGTGCCGGTTGCTCGGCCGCGACGAGGCCGAGCTGCTCGCATTGCCCGACGTGTTGCAACTGGCCGTCCCCGAGGACCGACGGGCGCTGGCCGCCCTGCGCCGCCGGGCGCTCACCGAGCGGGGCGCCAGCCTGACCGGCGAGCGACGGCTGATCCGGGCTGACGGCGCCGAGCTGTGGGCGCTGCTGACCGTGACCGAGCTGCCCGATGCCACCGAGGGCAGCTGCATCCTGCTTCAGGTCGAGGACATCACCGCCCGCCGGATCGCCGAGAAGCGGCTGACCCGGCAGGCGCTCTACGACAGCCTCACCGACCTGCCGAACCGGGCCATGTTGCTTGACCGGATCAAGACGGCACTGGCGCGGCTTGCCCGACGGCCGGGCGACGGCGCGCTGGCCGTGCTGTTCTGCGATCTGGACGGTTTCAAGGCGGTCAATGACGCCCACGGGCACGCGGCCGGTGACGCGCTGCTGGTCGAGGTGGCCGGCCGGTTGACGCAGGTCATGCGTCCGAGCGACACGGTGGCGCGACTCGGTGGCGACGAATTTCTCATCTTGTGCGAGAACCTCGCCGATCCCAACGAGATCACCCGGATCGCTTCCCGGGTCGAGGCGGCGATCAGCGCGCCGATCAGCTGGCTCGGCCAGTCCCTCACCGTCACCGCCAGCGTCGGCATCGCCTTCGGATCGGGCGTGCGTACGGCCGAGGAGTTGATCCGCCATGCCGACACCGCGATGTACCAAGCCAAGCAACTCGGCAAGGATCGCTACGAGGTCTTCGACGACGACATGCGGACCCGCTCGACGAGTCGGGTCCGGGTCGAGCAGGAGCTTCGGACCGCGCTCGACAACGGCCAGATCGAGGTCCATTACCAACCGATCTTCGCGCTGCCGGAGCGGCGTATCGTGTCGGTCGAGGCGCTCGCCCGAATTCGCCTGCCGGACGGCAGCCACCTCATGCCGGACGCCTTCATCCCGGTGGCCGAGGACACCGGGATGATCGTGCCGCTGGGCACCGCGGTCCTGCGCAGCGCCTGCCAGCAGCTCGTCCGGTGGCGATCGCTGGCCCCGGACCTGCAGGTCGCGGTGAACCTGTCCGCCCGGCAGGCGGCCCGACCGGATCTGTGCGAGGTGGTGCACGGGGCGCTCACCGACGTCGGTCTACCGGCCGAGGCTCTCGCGGTCGAGCTCACCGAGTCGGTCCTGCTCGAGGCGGCCCGCTCGACGCTCGGCAAGCTCAGCGAGCTGCGGCAGACCGGCGTTCACATCGGCATCGACGACTTCGGCACGGGCTACGCCTCATTGCGCTATCTGCGCAAGCTCCCGGTGAGCTTTCTCAAGGTCGACCGGACCTTCGTCGCCGGGATGACCGAGCATCCCCAGGATGCCGTGATCGTGCGGACCGTGATCGGGCTGGCCGCCGACCTCGGGCTGGGCTGCGTCGTGGAGGGCGTCGAGACGACGGCCCAGCTCGATGGCATCAGTGGCTCCAGCGTCTGGGCGCAGGGCTATCTGCTCGGCCGACCCACGACCGCGGAGCACTTCACCGAGCTGCTGCAGCAGTGACCGCCGTCAGATCCAGCTGGGGAACCACATCCGGGCCAGCCAGTCCGGGTAGGGGATCGTTACAGCGGCGAGCACCGGGTACAGATAGGCAAAGTTGACCGCGACCAGCGCGGTGTAGACGCCACCCGACAGGGCCGCGACCGTGCGCCGGCGGCCGCTGGTCGCGCCGAGGGCCCAGCCGGCGAGCAGGGCGATGCCGAGACACAGGAACGGCACCGAGGGCAGCGCGTAGAACAGGAACATCGTGCGCCCCTTGAGGTCGCTGGGCACCCACGGCACGATGCCGGCGGCGAGCAGGGCGAGCAGCGAGCCGGCGCGCCAGTCCCGCCGGGACACCCACATCGCCAGCAGCCCGAGCGCGACCGGGACCATCGCCCACCACAGCGCCGGCGTCCCGATGGCGAGCACCTCGCGAGAGCAGGTCCGCACCCGGCAGCCGTACTTCCCGGTCGTGACACCCGAGGGGTAGTAGTAGCTGACCGGACGCCCGAGCACCAGCCAGCTGCCGGGATGCGACTGGTAGGGATGCTTGGCCTGCAGCGTGTTGTGGAAGTTGTAGATCTCCCAGTGGTAATGCCACCAGGAGCGCAGGGCAGTCGGCAGGAGGGGCCAGGCCGTGCCCCGGGTGTCGGCCCAGTGCCGGTCCCAGCCGATGTCGCTGGCGAACCACCCGGCCCAGGACACGAGGTAGAGCACGGCCGGGACCAGCACCAGGCTCGCGACCAACGGGACCGTCGTACGACGCAGCGTGGCCCTGACCGGTGCGCGGACGCCGGTTGTACGCCGGGCGCCGGCCTCCCAGCCGAACGCCAGCACGACCAAGACGGCCAGCGGGTAGAGGCCGCTCCACTTCGTCGAGACGGCCGCGCCGAGGCAGCCGCCGGCGAGCAGCCGCCAGGGACGCCAGCGGCGGTCCCGCGTGCCGTCTGATGCGCGGGACAGCCTGCCACGCATGACATCTCGGTCGACCACCAGGCAGCCGAAAGCAGCCACGATCCACATGACCAGGAACACGTCCAGCATCGAGATGCGGCTCTGCACGAACGACAGGCCGTCGAGGGAGAGCAG
>JBKJOO010000034.1:0-6708 GCA_046595615.1 Mycobacteriales bacterium
GATCCCGAGCGTGCAGCAGGTCGCCGCCGCACTCGGAAAGGACGTCAAGGTAAAAACGCTGCCGGTGCCCTGGGACTGTGCTGACGGCTTCCTGTCCGCGTTCTGGCAACGACCGCAGGCCTACCAGGACCCCGCCGTACAGCAGTCCATGTCGGGCCGGCAGCTCCTCGACCCGCGTGTGCTCACCCGAGGCATCACCCAGCTGCGGGTCGACCTGAAGGACGGCACCTGGCAGCGCAAGAACAACAGCCTGCTCGAGCTGAACTCCGTCGACGTCGGGTGGCGGCTCATCTCCACTCCTCCTAAACCCATGGCCGATCTAAACGGGAGCTGAGGCTGGCCAACACCTCCATGCAGCCCAACCAGGCCGCCGACCATGACGACCGGGTCCTTGACCGAGTCCCACGCCGCGCCGGCGAAGTCGGTGACGGGTGAGTACCAGTGGTGCTCCCTGGGTTGCGCTGCGCTCACAGCTTTCGGCCGATACGGCGCGAGGGTGTCGTTCAGGACTCCAGCCGCCGTGGACGCCGCGCGTCGGCCATCGTTTGCCTGTTGCGCCTGCGATCGCGCCACGGCCCGGAGCGGGCCGGTAAAGCTGACGCCGAACAGCAGCGGCAACTTCAGCGACGTTATTGACGTTGTCGGCTGCTCCTCGCGTAGGGCGTTGTCGGCCAGATGTCGGGCCCGATCCCAGGCGGCCTGCGCCCGTGCAAGCTGTTGGCTGAAGCGGCCCAGCGTTGACCCTGCGATCCCATGGGCGTCGGCGGCGGCCGCGGTGGCAGCCGCGTCCCGGCTGCACGAGGAAGCCCAAGCCAGCGCCGCCTGCCCGCTCCACGCCTGCGCCAGCACCCGCCCCACCATGCCGACAAGAGCCTCGGACGTATGGCCGAAAGATTCTCCCGCGGCGGAGTATTTTGCCGCGAGCCCCTGCAGCTCTCCGGGATGCCCCGGCGGGCGTGGCAGACCGTCAAGTGGGTCGGGAAGGGTCACGGCGTGCTGTCCAGCGCAGGAACAACCAGCAACTGCAGCATCGCGTCGTTGCCACTCAGGGAGGCCTGAACCACCGTCGGACTTGCTCATCGAGGGGTGATCGTGACGTTGACGGTGTTGACGACGTAGAAGGTGCACCCCAGTGGCATCACCGATCCGCACCTCGAAGCCCTCACCACCGCACGGAGGGACCGGTTCACTGCGCACCGCACCGCATCGACTCTGGCGAGCGGCGGCGGGCTGGTGAGGGCGGCCAGCAGCGAGGCCACGTCCGCGGCGGGATCTTCGGCCTCGAGCACGACCCCTGCCGCGTCGTTCGACACCCAGCCGGACAGGCCGAGCGCCGTGGCCGCACGCCAGGCGAAGGGCCGGAAGCCCACGCCCTGCACGAGTCCGGACACGTGCGCCCGAGCCCGCACTCTCGGTGCCTCAACTGTCAACGCACCGCCCGCTTCCTGGTCAGGGGTAAGAACCGGCCCGGCGAGACCGTATGCGGTGTCGGCCCACCGGTCTCGCCCATCGACCCGCTTGTGTCGCGATGGTGACCTCCTGCGCCCCCGCTCAGCCGAACTGCTTTGACGGAGTTGGGAGTTAGCGCGTTAGCTCAATGTGTGCTAACCTGCAAACGTAAGCATCGGAACGCCTACCAAGGAGCGCCAGATGGTCACCTCGGCTAAGCAACATGACACCACCCCCCCTACCACCCCAACCTTCGGGATCCCCTCGATCGAGGACGCGACGCAGCAGATGCGCGACCTCAACGAGCGGATGATCGAGTCTTCCAAGCGCGCTGCCCTCGCCGCCCTCGACGCGTTCGAAAAAGCACTTCAGGGCGTCGGAGACTTCGAGAAGAAGGCCGCGTCGGCGACGCAACTCGACTGGATCGGTGCGGCTGCCACCAGCCACGCGAAGTTCACGTCCGACGTGAGCGCGCCGTACACGACAGCGGTCCGCGACCTCCTGAAGTAGTCGCCCGCGGACACTCGCGACACCACCAGAGAGGTTCAACCATGTCAGGCTCCAGCCGCCGTGTGGCGCTCGTGACGGGCGCCGCCGGCGGCATTGGTGCCGCTATGTGCATCGGTTCGCTCGGGACATCGCAGTCCTCGCGGTGGACCCGAAGTCCGTCGTCTCCAGCTACAGGGGGCCGGCACCGCGTTCGCTGCCGACCTGACGACGCAACAGCGAGCAACGGTGGAGAGACAGGTGGCAGCGCAGGCGGCTGCCCACCAGATGTCGGAGGGACAGGTACTGCGCGACGTCATCCTGGCGGCCCAGCCCGTCACGAGACTCATCGAACCCGACGAGTTCGCCTCGTTCCTTGTTCGCCGCACGGTCGGTTTTTCACCGGTGTACCCGTATCTATGGACCAAGAATGGACAGCACGATGAGCACACACTCCCGCCCCCTGGGCATCGTCAACTCGGGCGTCGAGGGAATTCTCGGGCTTCACGAGGCGACCCTGCGCGGCACCACCGACTATGTCACGCAGGCGTTGGCCCGCCGAGCGGGTCCTGTTGACCTCTGGTTGGACGTCATGAACTGGGTGCGGACGATGAACGATCGTCGACGGCCGCAGTGGGCCACCGAACACGCGGTCGTCGCCGAGTGGCCGATCGCCCGGCTTCGCGACTTCTCGGGCGCTGACTCAGGGGAGATGACGCCCGTCCTTATTCTTCCTCCGCAGGCCGGTCACGACTCCTGCATCGTCGACTACGATCCCGTCCAGAGCCAGGTCGGCACCGCCCTCGCGGCCGGATTTTCGCGCGTCCTGTCACTGGACTGGCTGGGTGCCACGCAGGCCACGAAGAACGCCTCCATCGAGGGCTACATCACCGTGGTCGCCGAAGCGATCGCCTCGGTTGGAGGTCGCGTTCATCTGGTGGGGGATTGCCAGGGAGGCTGGCTCGCAGTCATCTTTGCCGCCTTGTACCCGGACTCGGTCGAAACGCTCACGATTGCTGGCGCACCCATCGACTTCCATGCCGGTGAACCCCTTATCCATGACTGGATGCAGGTGCTGTCCCCGGGCCGGGACCTCGCGTTCTATCGGACTCTGGTGCGGTCGAACGACGGCATCCTTCCCGGCGAGCTTCTGCTCGCGGGTTTCATCACGATGCAGCCGCACAACGAGCTCGACCGGCAGCTCCAGCTGTTGGCGCACCTGCACGAGCCGGACCACGTGGAGCGCTACCGGAAGTTCGACGCCTGGTTCCACCACTGCCAGCCGATCGCCGGAGCGTTCTACCTCTGGATCGTCGAGCACCTGTTCCAAAACAACGAGCTGATCGACGGCACGCTGCGCGTCGGTGAGCGCACCGTGGACCTCGGCCAGATCACCTGCCCGCTCTTCCTGCTGGCCGGGAAGACCGACCACATCACGCCACCCCCGCAGGTCTTCGCCTTGGCCGACTATGTCGGCACGAACCCGGCCGAGGTGACGACCAGCACGACGTCCGGGGGACACCTGGGCCTCTTCATGGGCCACGAGGCGCTCCAGGAGCACTGGGCTCCCCAGTTCCAGAGGCTCGCCGCGCGGGGGGTGCAACCGCCAGTCGCCCTCACGGTCGGCTAGCCAGGCGGACGCTGGTCGGCGCGATCAGACCCGCGCGCGCGGCGTACGGCGTTCGCGTCGACGAAACCCCGGTAGATCTCCGCCAGCGCCTTACGCTGGGCGGCGGTGAGTTCGCTCGCCGCGTCGATCTGGATCTCGAGACCTCCAACGCGGCCGCTCTCGTCGTGGATCGGCTCGACGAACCCGGCTTCGTCATAGAGCCGGTCCACCGACGTCTCGAGCGACTTGGCGATCGCGCTGAGCACAGCCTCGGACGGCGCCCGCAGTCCGCGCTCGATCTGCGAGAGATACGGGTTCGAGATGCCCACGGCCGCCGCGAGCTGGCGCATCGGAAGCTCAGCGAGCTCTCGCTGGGCGCGGATGATTCGTCCGAGCATCAGCTGAGGAGACTCCGAATCGGCCATGCACGCAACGTAGTGCCCGAAGGGTGCAGTGCCCTTACACGGGAGGACCGTGTGGCCCCAGATCGGTTCACGACAGGACTGGCGGCCTCAGCCCTGGATGCGGCTGGGGTGTCCGGCCCACTCCTTCTCACGCAGCTCGAACTTTTGGATCTTCCCGGTGGACGTTCGCGGCAGGTCGGTGACGAACTCGATCTCCTTGGGCACTTTGAAGCGCGCGATGTGCACGTGCAAGTGGGCGATCAGCTCAGCCTCGGTGACGGACGCGCCTTCCTGTCGTATGACGAAGGCCTTCGGTCGCTCACCCCACTTCTCGTCAGGGATGTCGATGACCGCGGCGGAGAGGACCGCCGGGTGGGACTCGAGCGAGTGCTCGATCTCGATCGTGGAGATGTCTTCGCCGCCCGAGATGACGATGTCCTTTGCCCGGTCTCGCAGTTCGACGTAGCCGTGGGAGTGCTGGACGCCGAGGCCCCCGGAATGGAGCCACCCGCCGCGGAAAGCCTTCTCGGTACCTTCCTCGTCGTTGAAGTAGCCGGCCATCACGTTGTTGCCGCGCATTACGATCTCGCCCATCGTGCGTCCGTCACGGGGTACGTCGTTCATCTCCACGTCGACGACGCGGACGGGGTCCGACTGGATCATGGCGACCCCCTGCCGCGCCTGACGGCGGGCCTGGTCGGCTGGGGGCAGGACCGACCACTCAGCCTGCCACTCGTTCAAGGTGTACGGGCCGTAGACCTCGGTCATGCCCTACACGTGCACGCTTCTGGCCCCGAGCTCACGCATGCACGCGATGACCGTGGGGCTCGGGGCCGCCCCGGCCACCGTCGCCACCAGTTCTCGCTCGAGGGGGTGCGCCTGTGGGGCCTCCGCGATCGTCGTCAACACGGTCGGCGCACCGTCGAGGTGGGTGACCCGCTCCTGCTCGAGAAGTCTCCAGATCTCGTTCGCACGAACGGCACGCAGGCACCCATGGGTCGCTCCGATGCCGGTCACGGCCCACGGCGTGCACCAGCCGTTGCATTGGAACATCGTCAGCGTCCACAGGCAGACGCTCTCGGGTCGAAGCGTTGGTGGATTATCTCGCCGAGTGCGTTGAGGTGCGCGCCGCGGTGCGTGTACATCGCACCTTTCGGCTTTCCGGTGGTGCCCGAGCTGTAGTTGATCGAGATCAGGCTGAGCTCGTCGTCGACGGACCAGGGCAATGGCTCCGCGGATCCGCTTGCCAGGAAGTCGTCGTAGCTGACGTAGCCAGGGTCGACGGGCTGGTGCGCGGCGGGGCCGAGGAGGTCGTGGACGGTGATGACGGTCCAGACCGTTTTCAGTACGGGCAGGACCGGTGCAAGGGCGTGCAGGTATTCCGTGTCGACAACCAGCACCGAGGCGCCGGAATGGTCACAGACGTAGCCGACCTCCTCGGCCGAGAGCCTTGTGTTGACGGCGACCAGCACGCCACCGGCCAGCGGGACCCCGAAGTGCGCGACGAGCATCTCGGGGATGTTGGGGACCAGGTACGCGACCCGGTCGCCCGGGCGCTCACCGGCCGACCGCAGGGCGTGGGATAGACGTGTCGCCTCGGCCCCGAACTCTCGGTAGCTGATCCTGCGTTCGCCGTAGGCAATTGCGGTCTTCTCCACGAAGACATCCGACGCCCGCTCGAGGAACGCGAGGGGGGTCAATGCGGTGAACGAGTGAGGCGTCATGGTTCCTCCTGCTGATCGGGTGGAGAGGGGCGGACCCTCACGAGCGGATGTAGTCGCCTGGTGCGTCGCCCAGCGGTGGGTGCGCGTGGGACCCCGTCTCGGGTGGTGCGACTCGACTGCCGGCCCGCTGCGAGCCGTACGACGCCCAGTCCTCCGACCAGGTCAGGTCGTGCCGCGTCGCGGCGGCCCGCCAATCCTGCGGACTCGACGGCTGCACCGGTGCGGTGAGATGCCATGCCTTGGGTCCGGGAGGGTTGACGACGCCGGCGATGTGCCCGCCGTTCGAGAGGACGTAGCGGACGTCTCCGCTGAGTAGTTGGGTGGCCTGGTAGGACGCCGTCCAAGGGACGATGTGGTCGTTGACGGCGCCCACAACGTACGCCGGTGCCGTGACGTCCCCGAGCCGTAGTTGGCGGCCAGCGAGCTCGAGCTCGCCACGCATCAGCAGGTTCTCGACGTACAGCGCGCGAAGATAGAAGCCGTGCATGGCGCACGGCATCCGGGTGCTGTCCGCGTTCCAGGACAGCATGTCGAACGCCGGCGGGTCCTCCGCGAGCAGCCAGTTCGAGACGACGTAGCCGAAGATCAGGTCATTGGGCTGCAAGGCGTCGAAGGTGCCCGCCATCTGGTCGGCCTCGAGGAAGCCGGTGCGCGCCATCTGGTGCTCCAGAAGTGCCACGAAGCGGTCGTCGGTGAAAACACCCAAGGCGCCAGGGTCGCTGTAGCCCAGCAGGGTGTTGAGGAGCGTGATGGTCCCGATCCGGTCGTGATCCTGCTGCGCGAGGTAGGCGGCGGTGATGGCGGCCATTGCGCCACCGATGCATAGCCCGAGCAGATCGACGACTTGTGAGCCGGTGATATCGGCAATCACGTCCACGGCGGCGATCGGACCACGTGTCAGGTAGTCATCCATCGTCACGTCGCGCAGCGAGTCGTCGGCGTTGCGGTAGCTGATCATGAAGACGGTCCGCTCGTGCTGGACGGCCCACTCCACGAGGTTGCGCCCGGGCGCGAGGTCCATGACGTAGTACTTGTT
>JBKJOO010000057.1:0-4859 GCA_046595615.1 Mycobacteriales bacterium
TTCATGCTGCTCGCCACCTCGCAGTTCCTGCTCGTGGTGGTGGTGGCGCTGTTTGCCGGCGACGCGGTGGCCAGCGAGGCGCAGTGGGGGTCGCTGCGCTACCTGTTGACCCGGCCGATCCCGAGGGCCCGGCTGCTGCGCACCAAGCTCGTCGTCGCCGGTGCCTACGCCGCGGCGGCGGTCGTGTTCGTGCCACTGGTCTCGCTCGCGATGGGTACCGTCGCCTTCGGCTGGTCCGCCGTCCAGACCCCGCTCGCCGGTGCGCTCGGGGTCAACACCGGACTGTCCAGGCTCGCCCTCGGTACGGCGTACGTCGTGGCGACGCAGGCCGTGGTGGTCGCGCTGGCGTTCTGGTTCTCGACGCTGACCGACGCGCCGCTGTCGGCGGTCGGCGGGGCGGTGGTGCTCGTCGTCGTCTCGGAGATCCTGGACCAGGTCACCGCGCTGGGATCGCTGCGCAGTGGGCTGCCGACGCACTACTGGCTGGCCTGGCTCGACCTGCTCGTCGACCCGGTGAACACCGGGCAGATGACCAGGGGACTGCTCGAGATGCTGCCGTGGGTCCTCGCGCCGCTGCTGCTGGCGTTTCGCCATTTCAGCCGCAAGGACATCCTGAGCTGAGCTTGCTCAGCGGAGCCGGGCCAGGGTCTGCCTGGCGAGGGGGACCTGCAGCACGTTGAAGTGCGGGTTGAGGGCGAGCGCCTGCGCCAGGTTGGTCTTGGCAGCGACCCGGTTGCCCAGCGCGGCCTCGATCATCCCGCGGTGGTAGAGGAACAGCGCGTTGTGCCAGCCGGTCGAGGCGGCCTTGCCGGCCCAGTCGAGCGCCTCGGGGTAGCGCTTGTTGACGTAGTTCGCCCAGGCGCAGGCGTCGGCCATCTCCAGGAACGGCCTGACCTTCCAGCCGGCCGCGCAGAACGTGAGGGCCATCTTGGCGTCGCCGTGGTCGGCCTCGAACAGCGTGGGCTCGACGTCCAGGGCGACGCCCGCGCTCTGGAACAGCCGCTCCTCGGTGCGGAACAGGGCGTACTGCCGGGCCGCGTCCGGGTCGTGCAGGGACTGCTCGAGCTCGGCAAGCTCGAGGACGTACTGCGGCTGGGGGATCGCATTGACGACGGTGCGGTAGTCGGTCAGGGCCTGCTGGGTCTGGCCAAGAGCAACCTCGGCCTTGGCCCGGCCGGCGAGCAGCGTGAAGTCCTTCGGCGCGGCATCGAGCCCGGCCTGGAAATGACGCCGGGCCGCGGCGGCGTTGCCTCCGTAGTTGAACGCCAACTCGCCGAGGGAGTTCTCCGCGAACGAGGTGGCCGCGCCGTTCGCGGAATCCTCCAGCGCGCGTTCGAGCGCCGCCTGCGAGCCACGGATGTCGCCGCGCAACTCAAGGACGTAGGACGCCCGGGTGAACGCCGGTACGCCGGGAAGCAGCTTGTTCATGGTGTCGATCGCCGCGGCAGCCTTGTCGTACTCGCCGAGCTGGGTATAGGCGTCGCCCAGAGCGCCGAACAGGGTGCTGTTGTAGCGGTTGATCGCGATGCCCTTCAGGGCGGCGTCCCGGGCGCCGCTGAAGTTGTGCAGGCCGTTCTGCAGGGCGGCCTGTGCGCCATACCCGGCAAAGTTCTTGGTCGCGTCGAGCTTGAGCGAGCGGGCGACCGCACCGACGGCCTTCGCGTAGTAGCTGGGGTCGACGGTGATCTTGGCTTGCTGGACGTAGGCCAGGCCGAGGTCGGCCCAGGTCTGGTAATCGTCCGGCCGCGCGACGAGGTGCGCCTGGGCGGCCGCGATCGAGCGGGCGAGCGGGTCCTGCACGGCGGCGGGGGCGGGGGCGGTCGAGGGCGGCGTGCTCAACGGGTCGGTACGACGGTCCGGCGAACCGAGCAGCGAGAAGGTCGTGAGCAGACCGACGGCGAGGGCGACGACAGCGACGCCCGACACCAGCCGCTTCACACCGTGCCGCCGATCGCCCGCAGGGTGAGGCCGACGCCGACTGCGAGCACGAGCAGCGCGGTGAGCACCGGCAGCAGCGTGAGCAAGCGCTCGGCCCGGGCGAGCCGAGGGCTGCCGGCGAAGCGATCCAGCCGGCCGCGCAGGCGAACGAGCAGCAGGCCGGCCAAGCTCAGCGCGCCAGCCATGCCCAGGCCGTAGCCGAGCACCAGGACGACGCCGAAGACGGTCCGGCCGAGCGCGGTGGCGGCCAGCAGGACGAGCAGCGCCGACGGGCTGGGGACGAGGCCACCGGCGATGCCCAGACCGACCAGGCCGCCCTTGGAGAAGCCACCGTCCGAGGGGGCGTGGCTGTGCGCGTGCCCCCGGCCGAACAGCCCGTGCCGGTGGTCGGCGGTGCCGTGGTCGTGCGGTGCGCCATGCGGATGGTCGTGACCTGTTGCCCCGTGGTCGTGGTCGTGGTCATGGTGCGGGTGCGGGTGCGGGTGCGCGGGTGCGAGCAGGGCCACGTCCCCGGTGCCGCCGCCTGCGACGAGGCGCCCGGCGGGCACCACCGAGGTGTCCAGGTGCAGCCCGGCGACGACCTCGTCGACCTCGGGGGCCGCCCGCAGCGCGGTCGCGATCCCCACCCGGCGGCGCTTGCGGACGGCTGCGACCAGCAGGCCGACCCCGACGCCGGCGACGATGAGCCCGCTGATGACGCCGAGGTACTGCTCGGCCTGGGTCGGCGCGAACGACGCGGTCGTGCTGATGGCGAGGCCGAGCAGCAGCACGCCGGCGGTGTGGGTGATGGTGACGGTCGCGCCGACGGTGACGACGTCGCGCAGCCGGCCGCGCCGGCCGACCAGGTAGGCCGCCATGATCGTCTTGCCGTGCCCCGGCAGGAAGGCGTGCCCAGCCCCGAGCAGGACCGACAGCAGCACGGCGAGCAGACCGACCCCGACGGTGAGGTGCTTGCTGCCGACGACGTCGTTGAATGTCGTCGCGAGCCGGTTCAGCTGGCGAACGAGCACCCCGGCGACCGGTAGGTCCTTGGCGATGCGGTAGGTGGACGAGCCGGCGCCTGGCTCGGTTGTGACCGTGCCGCTGCGTACATCGAGCGGTGAGCTGAGCAGGTTGTTGGGGTAGCGGCGCAGCTCGTCGCTGATGCTCCTGGCCGGGAAGGGCGAGCCCCGCAGCGAGACGCTGGTCGCCACCGCGGTGATCTCGTGCCAGCCGATGCCGTCGCCGTCCCATGGGCTGTTGACCTGCACGGTCGCCCTGCTCGACAGGTCGACCCGCCCGGTCAGGTCGCACTCGAGCCGCCCGACGGTCAACTGGATCACGCCCGGCCGCTCGGCGTAGCTGCTGCGTTCGACGGTCATCGCCACCCGGTGGCCGCCGACCACGATCGACAGCGCGCCGGCCATCGCGCGGCACTGCGTCCCGGCGTACGACGTGCGTTCGGTGACCGACAGCCGACCGTCGCCGTTGGTGTCGATCGAGGGCTTGCGCTGCAGGGTCGGCAACTCGGCGACGTCCTCGACCGCCGCGTCGGTGAGGTGGTCGGCAAACAGGTGCAGGCCGTCGTAGTGGTTGACGGTGAGGTTGCCGAGCGGGTGGGCGGACGCGACGGGCGCCAGACCGACACCGAGTGCAGCGACCGCTGCGGTCAGCACGAGGGTCGAGACAAACCGCCGGTTCCAGCTGGTGGCTGTCCGCACGCGCTGCTCCTCCTGGTCGGCCCACACGATCTCACGGCCAACGCCGCAGGACGGTGTTCGGTGCCCGGGGCCGGATGGCTTGCCCAGGATTGACCAGTCCCCGACCAATCCGCGAGGCCACATTCGCCGAACATCGCGAGACATGGGATGTCGATCACACCCGGACGCCCTATGTTTCGGGACGCGGGCACCCTGCCCTCGTCCCCAGCACCCTTCGTACAAGGAGACACATGGCACGATCCTCCCGGTCTACAACGCGACGCCGCGCCGTAGCCGTCCTCGCCGTCGGGGCCACCATGGCCAGCGGCTCCGCGCTCCTCAGTCCCGGCACGTCGTCGGCGTCCAGCCACCGGGAGGCGCCCTTCGTCTCCAACGACCCGGCCATCGACAACACCGACGTCTACGCCTTCCGCAGCCCCGACGCTCCCAGCACGGTCACCCTCGTGGCCAACTGGATCCCCTTCGAGGAGCCGGCCGGCGGGCCGAACTTCTACCACTTCGGCGATGACGTGCTCTACCAGATCCACGTCGACAACAACGCCGACGCCGAGCCCGACATCACCTACGAGTGGCGGTTCACCAGCGAGATCCAGAACCCGAACACGTTCCTCTACAACACCGGGCAGATCACCAGCATCAACGACCCGGACTACAACTACCGCCAGTACTACGACCTGTCGGTCGTGCGGGGCGGTACCCGGACCACGCTCGGCACCCACCTGCCGGTTCCGCCGGACAACATCGGGCCCCGCTCGACGCCGAACTACGAGGCACTCGCCGCTCAGGGCGTCCACACGATCGGCGGGGTGAAGACCTTCGCCGGCCAGCGTGACGACCCGTTCTACGTGGACCTCGGCTCGGCCTTCGACCTGCTGGGCCTGCGGCCGTTCAACACGGCCCACCTCGTCCCGCTGTCCACCCAGGCCGGCAAGGACGGGCTGGGCGGGTACAACACCCACTCGATCGCCATCCAGGTGCCGATCAGCGACCTCATCACCGGTCCGGGCCAGCCCATCATCGGGGTCTACTCCCAGACCAAGCGCCAGCAGACCCGGGTCCTGTCCCCGACCGGCCCCGGCTCCGCCCCGCGCAACACAGGCTCGTACGTGAACGTGTCCCGTCTGGGCATGCCGCTGGTCAACGAGGTCGTCGTCCCCCTCGGCAAGAAGGACGCCTTCAACGCCTCCGAGCCCCGTGACGACGGGGCCTTGCTCGGGCTGG
>JBKJOO010000093.1:0-17924 GCA_046595615.1 Mycobacteriales bacterium
GCCCGTCGTCCTGATCCACGGCTGGCCGCTGTCCGGTCGCTCGTGGGAGAACCAGGTCCCCGCCCTCATCGAGGCCGGCCACCGGGTCATCACCTACGACCGTCGTGGCTTCGGGGCCTCCTCGCAGCCCTGGGACGGCTACGACTACGACACCTTCGCCGCCGACCTCAACACGCTGCTGACCAAGCTCGACCTGCGCGAGGTCACCCTCGTTGGGTTCTCGATGGGTGGCGGCGAGGTGGTCCGCTACATCGCCACGTTCGGCACCGACCGGATCGCCAAGGCGGTCCTGGCCGCCGCGGTCCCGCCGTACCTGTTCAAGTCCGCCGACAACCCCGACGGCGGGCTGGACGACGCCACCATCGCCAGCTTCCAGGCCGGTGTGACCGGCGACCGCCTGGCCTTCCTGGACGGTTTCTCGACCAACTTCTTCACCGCCGGTGGGGACCTCAAGGTCAGCCAGGCCCAGCGCGAGTACGCCTGCGACATCGCCGCCTTCGCCTCCCCCAAGGGGACGCTTGACTGCATCACCGCGTTCGGCCGCACCGACTTCCGCGGTGACCTCGACAAGGTCACCGTGCCCACGCTGGTCATCCACGGCGACTCCGACGGCATCGTGCCCTTCGAGGTCAGCGGCAAGCGATCGGCCGAGCTCATCAAGGGCGCCCAGCTCGTGCTCATCAAGGACGGCCCGCACGGCATCAACGCCTCGCACGCTGCCGAGTTCAACAAGGCCCTGATCGAGTTCCTGGCCAGCTAGTTGGTCTGCAGAGGCCCGTTCCGCCGATCGGCGGGGTGGGCCTCTGTCATGCCGGTGGGCCGTTGCGCCTCACGGTGCGGGGCGCGGCGCCACCAGCAGGCTCTGCGCCCCCACCGCCACCGGCCCGATGGCATCGGAGAGCACCGAGGTCGCCAGACCCACGCCGCCGTCGCTGATCGTGGTCGCCGCATCGAGGCAGATCCACTCACCGACAGCGGCCCGGTGCAGGTGCACCGTCAGCTCGGGATTGATGAAGTGCCAGCGGGTCAGGTCGAGCTCGCTCGAGACGCCGTTGCCGCTGTCGGCCACCACGAGCACCCGCTGCAGCGGGCTCGGCTGCTCGCCCTCGACCAACTCCTCACGCATCCGGCCCCCCACCGTCGACGGTCCACTTTCGGTGAAATGGCCGACGGCGAACCGCCACTCGATCGCCTGCAAATAGCCCTCGACCCAGCCGTCGACCGGCCGGTCGACGCTCGGCTCGGGCAGCGCCGGGGCCGCCGGGGCGCGGCTCGCCACCGCCGCGCCCTCGGTCCGGCGGATCCGCCACGATTGGGCGCGGGCGACATCACGCCCACCGCCTGCCATCACCGCCTCCACCAGCTCGACGCTGCGGCCCGGCCGGGTGACCCTGACGCGCACCTCGACCTCGTCGACCGGCACGGCGCCCAGCAGCTCGACGGTGACCCTTGCGAGGACCATGTCGTCGCGCGGCGCGCACTGCTCGACCGCCCGGCCCAGCAGCGCGCTCGGTGGGCCACCGTGCTGCGAGCGGGCGTCCCAGGGGCCTGTGGTGTGCTTGGTGGAGCGGAACCGCCCGTCACCGAGCGGCAGGTAGAAGGCCATGCCGCAGACCGTAGCGAGCACCCTCATAAGGTCAGGGCATGCGCGCCGTCACCCTCCCGTCGTACGGCGGGCCAGAGGTCCTCACGATCGCCGACGTCCCCGATCCGGTCGCCAACCCCGGCGAGGTGCTCATCGAGGTCGCGGCCACCGCGGTCAACCGGGCCGATCTGCTGCAGCGGCAGGGTTTCTACCACCCGCCGCCAGGCGCGTCGCCCTACCCCGGGCTCGAGTGCAGCGGCACGATCCGCGCCCTCGGCGCCGGCGTCGCGGGTTGGTCGGTCGGCGACCAGGTCTGCGCGCTGCTCTCCGGCGGCGGCTACGCCGAGCAGGTCGCCGTCCCGGTCGGGCAGCTGCTCCCGCTGCCCGGCGGGGTATCCCTGGTCGAGGCCGCAGCACTGCCCGAGGTCGCTTGCACTGTCTGGAGCAACGTCTTCCAGCTCGCGGCGCTGCAGCCGGGTGAGGTGCTGCTCGTGCACGGCGGCACCAGCGGCATCGGCACCCACGCCATCCAGCTCGCCAAGCGCTTCGGCGCGCGCGTCCTGTGCACGGTCGGCTCAGCAGCCAAGGCCACCCGCGCCGAGGAGCTCGGGGCCGAGAAGGCGCTGCTGTACAAGGAAGTCGACTTCGTCGAGCAGGTGCGGGCGCTGACCGACGAGCGCGGCGCGGACGTCGTACTCGACAACATGGGCGCGGCCTACCTGAGCCGAAACGTCGACGTCCTTGCGACCGGCGGGCGGCTCGTCGTGATCGGTCTGCAGGGCGGCGCCAAAGCCGAGCTCGACCTCGGCGTGCTGCTCGTCAAACGGGCCGCGGTGCACGCGACCTCGCTGCGGTCACGGCCGGCCGAGCAGAAAGCGGCCATCGTCGCCGCGGTCCTCGCCGGGGTGTGGCCGGCGGTCGAGGCGGGCGAGGTCCGGCCCGTCGTCGACCGCGTGCTGCCGCTCGATCAAGCCGCCGACGCGCACCGGCTGCTGGAGCAGAGCAGCCACATCGGCAAGGTGCTGCTGCAGGTCAGCTGAGCGCGACCGGCAGCCGGTCCACGTCGTCGCCGCATCGGTAGCCACCACCCCGGCGCGCACCGCCCCGCCGGTGTCGGCCAGCCCCGCGGGCCGCATCACGATCCCGTCGGCCTGGACGCTGCTGGCGAAGCTGCGGGGCCGGTTGCTGACGGCGCTGCGATAAGCGTCCCCGACCGCCACGGCCACCATTTCCGGCACCGTCGAAGTGGGCGAGCCCTTCAGCCAGGGCAGGAAACTGCGCACGAACGGCGCCTGCCTCGTACGTCATGCGTCGGAGGCTGCCGCATGGGAGAGGATGCTGGGTATGAGCGAGCAGCAGCAGGTGGTCATGGTCGACAAGGACGGGCAGCAGGTCGAGCTCGCCGCGGTCGAGGGGCGCAGCCCGGCCGAGATGGTCGAGCAGCCGGCCAAGGTCATGCGGATCGGTTCGATGATCAAGCAGCTGCTCGAAGAGGTGCGCGCGGCCCCGCTCGACGATGCCGCCCGCACCCGGCTGCGCGAAGTGCACGAGCGCTCGATCAAGGAGCTCGCCGACGGCCTCGCACCGGAGCTCCGTGAGGAACTCGACCGGCTGACGCTGCCCTTCAGCGACGACGTGGTGCCCTCCGACGCCGAGCTGCGGATCGCCCAGGCGCAACTGGTCGGCTGGCTGGAGGGGCTCTTCCACGGCATCCAGACGGCGCTGTTCGCCCAGCAGATGGCGATGAAGCTGCAGCTCGAGCAGATGCGCGGCGGCCCCCAGCCGGCGCTGCCACCGGGCCTGACGTCGGCCGCCCCGGGCCCGCACCCGACCGGCACCGGTCAGTACCTCTGACCCCGGTCGCCGTCGGCTGACCTGAGCCGCCTGGAGCCGCGCCGATAGCTGCGGCGATCTTGACGATCTGGTCGCGGACACGCCGTACCGGAGGGCAATATCGTCAAGATCGCCACCCCGGGCCCCTGGGGGGAGGGCCGAGGGTGACGTGGTCACGATCGCGGACGTACGCCGAACCAGCGCTCGAGCACCTGCGCGACGCCGTCCTCGTCGTGGCCGGCGGTGACCTCGTCGGCGGCCTCGAGCACCTCGGGGTGGGCATTGGCGACGGCAAAGGCACGCCCGGCCCAGGTGAGCATCGGCAGGTCGTTGGGCATGTCGCCGAAGGCCACGACGTCGGCCGCGGCAACGCCGTACGAGGCTGCGAGTGCGGCCAGCCCGGACGCCTTGGACACGCCGGCGGCGCTGACCTCGAGCAGGCCGTCGGAGGAGGAGTGCGTCAGGGTCGCCCCCTCGCCGACGGCGACGCGGGCCGCGGCGAGCAGGTCGTCGGCGCCCATGTCCTCGTGCCTGGCCAGCAGCTTCACGACGCCAGTGGCGAGCAGCTGCTCGACGGGGGCCTGCGTCACCGGGTCGGCCGAGTCCCATCGCGGCCGATAGGCCGGCTCGTGCGCGAAGCCGGTGTCGTGCCGCTCCACAGCGAAGGTGATGCCTGGCAGGTCCCGTCGCAGCGACGCCACCACCGCGCGGGCCGCCGCCGAGGACAGCAGGTCGGTCCGCACCACCTGCTGCGCGTGCAGGTCGTAGACGACCGCACCGTTGGCACACACTGCCAGCCCGCGATGGCCAGTGGCGTCGGCGATCTCGTGCATCCAGCGAGGTGGCCGGCCCGTCACCATGACGAACGGCACCCCCGCCGCCTCTACCGCGGCGATCGCGGCGCGGGTGCGGACCGAGATGGTCCCGTCACTGCGGACGATCGTGCCGTCGAGGTCGGTCGCGACGAGCCGTGGCGGGGCGCTCATGCAGGAACCAGCTCGGTGCGGCCGCCGAGCAGCGGCTGCAGGGCCGCCGGCACGTGCACCGAGCCGTCCTCGCGCTGGTGCACCTCGAGCAGCACCGCGATCGTCCGGCCCACCGCGCAAAGGGTGCCGTTGAGCGTCGAGACCACCCGCGGGCCGGCAGATGTCCGTCGCCGGATCCCGAGCCGCCGGGCCTGGAAGTCGGTGCAGTTGCTCGTCGAGGTCAGCTCCAACCAGCGCTGCTGCGACGGCAACCAGGCCTCGCAGTCGAACTTTCGCGCCGCCGACGAACCGAGATCCCCTGCTGCCACGTCGATCACGCGAAAGGTTAGTTCGAGCTCGGTGAGAAATGCCTTCTCGTGGGCGAGCAGCCGCTGATGCTCCTCGACGGCGTCTTCGGCTGCAACGTATGAAAACATCTCCACCTTGTCGAACTGGTGCACCCGGATGATGCCGCGGGTGTCCTTGCCGTAGGAGCCGGCCTCGCGCCGGAAACAGGACGAGAACCCGGCGTAGCGAAGGGGAAGGCCGTCGAGGACCTCGCCGGAGTGGTACGCGGCCAGCGGCACCTCGGAGGTACCGACCAGATAGAGCTCGTCGTCCGCCAGTTGGTAGACCTCCGCCGCGTGCGCGCCGAGGAAGCCCGTCCCCTCCATCGACGACGGCAGCACCAGGGCCGGCGGGATCATCGGCGTGAAGCCGGCCTCGCAGGCGCGCGCCACCGCCAGGTTGACCAGTGCCAGTTCCAGCAGCGCGCCGACGCCCGTCAGGAAGGCGAACCGCGCGCCGCTGACCTTGGCCCCCCGCTCGATGTCGATCGCCTTGATCCGCTCGCCGATCTCGAGATGATCTTTGACCGGGAACCCGTACGCCGGGACATCGCCGACCTGCTCGACCACCAGGAAGTCGGCCTCGCCACCGGGCGGGGCCCCCTCGATCACGTTGGGCACGGCGAGATGGGCCGCTCGCAGGTCCACGTCGGCCGCCGCCTGGGCCTGCTCGGCCCGCTTGACCTCGGCAGCAAGCGATGTGGCCGTTGCCAGCAACGCCGGACGCTCCGCCGGACTCGCTCCCCGCACCCCCTGGGAGGCGGCCTTCTGCTCACCACGCAGGGTGTCGGCGAGGGTCACGGCAGCCCGGCGGGCCCCGTCGGCCGCGACCAGCGCGTCGACGAGCCCGGGGTCGTCGCCGCGGGCGATCTGGGAGGCGCGCACCCGCTCGGGGTCATCGCGCAGCAGCTTGAGGTCGATCACCAGTCGAGGCTACCGGCGGCTCAGGTGCCGGCGCGCAAACCCGCCAGCCACGAGGCGGCATCGGCGAAGTCGAGGTCTGCGGTGCCGGCCGTCACGACCGTCGGCTCACCGTCGGCCCGCGGGAAGCTGCCGAGGTAGCGCACCTCGCTGCAGGTACGACGCAGGGCCGAGAGCGCCTCACCGACCCGCGCATCGGCGACATGGCCCTCGCAGTCGATGGAGAAGACGTAGCGCCCGAGCCGCCCGCCGGTCGGGCGGGACTCGATCCGGGTGAGGTTGATGCCCCGCACGCTGAACTCGGTCAGGATGCCGAGCAGCGAGCCTGGCCGGTCGTCGGCCACCGCCACGAGCGCGGTGCGGTCGGACCCGGTCGGGGCCGGGGGCGGGCCGGGGCGCGACACGAGCACGAAGCGGGTGACCGCTCCCTCGTTGTCGTGGATGTCGCTGGCGAGTGGGCGCAGGCCGTAGTGCTCGGCCGCCACCGGCGCCGCGATGGCCGCGTCATAGACGCCGAGGGACACCGAGCGGGCGGCATCCGCCGTCGAGGGTGCGGGCACGACGGCAGCCTCGGGCAGTTCGGCTCGCAGCCAGCGACGGCACTGGGCCTCGGCGTGCGGGTGTGTCGACACCGTCCGGATGTCGGCGTAGCTGGTGCCGGGGCGCACCAGCAGGGCGAAGCTGACCGGCAGCACGATCTCGCGCACGATCTGCAGCTGCTCGCCGGTCGCCAGCTCGTCGAGCGTCGTGGGCACCGAGCCCTCGACCGAGTTCTCGATCGGCACGACCGCGCTGTCGCACTCGCCCCGGCGGACGGCCTCGAGGGCGGCCGCGACCGAGGCGTGCGGCTGCCGGTCGGCCCGGGCCGCCGCCGGCAGGGTCCTGAGGGCGGCCTCGGCGAAGGTGCCGGCGGGGCCGAGGTAGCCGAACCTCGGCGGGGGCGTGCCCGGCACGTCAGGCCCGCGAGAAGCGGCGCCGGCGGGCCGGCGGCTCCACCGTTTCAGTCGGCCGGGTCAGCGTTTTGGTGGCGTAGCCGATCGCCTCGAGTTCCTCCGGCGACAACGAATGGTCGCTCTCGCCCGACACGACACCCTTCGCGTAGGTACGGGTCTCGCTACGCCCGTTGATGCTCGTCAGGACCAGGCCGTCACCGGCGTCGTCGAGCAGTGCGGCCGAGAACGACAGCCGGCCACCCATGTCGCCGAACGCGTCGTAACGGACGACGGCGACGTGCCGCAGGGCGTCGGACAGGTCCGCCCGGGCCGCGGCGAGGTCCGCCCGGACCGCGCGTACATCGACCCGCAGCCCCTCGGCCTCCCGATGCTGGCGGCCGACCACCTCGACGAAGGAGGCCGAGGCGTCGCTGCCGGTCAGGACGGTGTGCGCCGTCGCGAGCCGACCCACCCGGACAGCCAGCGCGAGGCACACCCCGAGGGACAGCAGCGCGGTGGCCGCGGCGGCAATCGCGACGATCTCGAGGGCCTGCGGCTGGAGGAGCACCCCCCGTACGTTAGCGGGCCTGCGTGGACCGGCAGCCCAACCTTCGGCCAGTCAGCTGAGCCGCCGGCCTTCCAGCCGGCCCGGTTCAATCCGGATGAGGTCACGTCTCGGGCCGGTTGCCCAAGGCTCCGGGCGTGCCCCGGCCAACCGATCCTGCTCAATGACCGACAGCCGCCTCGCTCGGCCGACGAGGACAACGCTGCGACCGCGTCGGGCGATCTCGTCGACGTCGTCCACCTCGAAGGCGACCAGGTCGCGGCGCTCGGCTGCCTGCAGCTTCGGTCCGGGACCGGAGGCGATCAGCACAGCCGACCCGTCCATGGCGTAGTTCACGACAGCGATGTCCGGGACGCCGGACCGGGCGATGTAGGCCAGCCGGCCGACCCGCCGGGCAGCGAGCAGCGCCAGGCACTCCTGCCGCGTCAGCCGCCCCAGGACGCCTGGTTCGGAGCCCGAGTCGGCATCGGTCCCCAGGTCGGCCGTGAGCAAGGTCCGCTGGGCGACCGTCACGGAGAGTTCTCGGGCTGCCTGAAAAGCGTTGTCGAGTGCGCCACCTGGCAGCGCCCGGATGATGCCGAGCAGGCCGAGGACGGACCGCCGTGGGGTGCTTCCAACCACCATGACCGCTCCCAAGCTGCCAAACCCGATGGCCATCGTCGGCCGGCCGGTGCGGTCCGCGACAGAGGCCAAGGAGCGCAGCCGGGTGGGACTTAGGACCTGCGCTCGGGCACGACCTCGCGCCCGGCCGGCTGCGGCGGTGCCGGGAGCAGTGCCACCCGTCGTCGCCACGGCACGGTCATGGGCGCCTGGGCACTGACCTGGACAGCTCGCCCGTCGACGACGACCGACATCGATCCCGGATCCAGCGGCGACAGACGGACCAGGCCCGGGGTCACCTCGACGAGCAGCCGCCGCCCCCGCCACCGGAGTCGAAAGGCCAGCCGGTCGAGGTCGGCCGGGAGCTGCGGGTCGAGGCACAGCTGCTCGGCCCGGATACGCAGCCCGCCGAACCCTTCGACCAGGGCGATCCAGGTCCCGGCGAGCGACGCCATGTGCAGCCCGTCTCGGGTGTTCTGGTGAAGGTCGTGCAGATCGATCGTTGCTGCTTCGGTGAGGTAGTCATGGGCCAGATCGAGGTGGCCCACCTCAGCGCACATCACGGCCTGGGTGCAGGCGGACAGCGAAGAGTCGCGCACCGTCCGACGCTCGTAGTAATCCACGTTCCGGGCCTTCTGCCCGGGTGTGAAGTGCTCAGGGCACCAGTGCATCGCGAGGACCAGGTCAGCCTGCTTGACGACCTGTTTGCGGTAGAGCTGGACGTACGGTGCGTGCAGCAGGAGCGGATACCGGTGTCGCCAGGCCTCGAAGTCCCATTCGGCATGGCCGGTGAAGCCGGCCGACTGCGCATGCACGCCACGCTCTTCGTCGTAGGGCAGATGCACCGCGCCGGCGGCCGCACGCCAGGCTTCGCTCTCCTGCGAGCTGACGGCGAGCCGGCTGGCCTGCTCCGGGTGGCGCAGGCACGCCTCGGCAGCGGCCAACAGGTTGCGGGCGGCCATCAGGTTGGTGAAGACGTTGTCATCGGCGACCGCGGAGTATTCGTCCGGGCCCGTGACGCCGTCGATGTGCCAGACCCCGTGGTCGTCGTGGTGACCGAGCGAGAGCCACAGCCGCGCCGTCCCGACCAGCAGTTCGAGGCCGATCTCGACCTCGAGTGCGTCGGAGCCGGTCACGATCCGGTGCCGCTCCAGGGCGTAGGCCACGTCGGCGTTCAGGTGGAAGCCCGCTGTCCCCCCCGGCCAGTAGGCCGAACATTCCTCGCCGCGGATGGTCCGCCAGGGCAGGGCCACGCCCTGCAGGTCGAGCGTCCTGGCCCGGTCGGCCGCGAGCTCCAGGGTCGAGTGCCGCCAGCGCAACGCGTCAGCAGCAGCCTCCGGGACCGTCCAGGTGAGCACTGGCAGGACGAAACCCTCGGTATCCCAGAAGGCGTGGCCGTCATACCCCGGTCCGGTGAGCCCCTTCGAGGCGATCGCCCGGCGTTCGCAGCGGGCGCCGGCTTGCAGCACGTGGAACAGCCCGAAGCGCACGGCCTGCTGCACCGTCGGGTCGCCGTCGACCTCGACGTCGGCGCTGTCCCAGAACGCGTCGAGGTAGGCCCGCTGCTCGGCGAGCAGGCTGGCCCAGCCCGAAGCGCTGGCATCGGCGAGCGCTGCCGACACCTGGTCCCGGACCGCGAGCTCCGAGCGCACCGAGGACCAGCCGTAGGCGAGGAACTTCTCGAGCCGCAACACCTGGCCCGGCGCGCCATCGCCAACCACCGTCGTGCGAGCCCAGTCCTCGTCGGCCTCCGTCGTGACCACGGTCTGGCCGGGCGCGGACAGCCGGTGGTCCATCCCTGCGGCCAGCAGCAGCCCGCTCATCCGGGTGCGGTGCAGCAGCACTGCGCGGTCGCCCTGCAGGTGGCCCGACACCGCCAGCAGCGGACTGCGCAAAGCCGAGGCTGTCCGGGGGTCCTTGCTGCGCTCCGGCTGGGTCTCGTTGGCGACCAGCTCCGACTGGAGCGTCAACCGGGACGGGCTGTCCACCAGCTCGACCTCGTAGGCAATGGCGGCCACCGCCCGGCGGGTGAACGACACGAGCCGGGTCGAACGTATGCGCACCCGCACGCCGACGGGGGACTCCCACTCGAGCTCCCGGCGAAGCGTGCCAGCGCGCAGGTCGAGGACGCGCTCGTGTGACAGCAGCCGGCCGCACCGCACGTCGAGCGGCTCGTCGCCGACGAGCAACCGCACCAGCTTGCCGTTGGTCACGTCGACGACCGTTTGGCCGGCCTCGGGATAGCCGTAGCCACGCTCGGCGTACGGGAGCGGGTGGCTCTCGTAGAAGCCACCGAGGTAGGTCCCCGGGATGCCGTGGGGATCACCCTCGTCGAGGTTGCCGCGCAAGCCCAGGTGCCCGTTGGACAGCGCGAACAGCGATTCACTCTGGGCAAGCAGGTCCAGCTCGAGGCTCGACTCCCGCACCTGCCAGGGCTCGGTCGAGAACGCGTCTTGCCGGATCACAGCAGCTCAGCCAGGTCGCAGACGACGAGGTCGGCGCCGTGCGCGCGCAACAGGTCGGCCCGGCCACCCCGATCGACGCCGATGACCTGACCGAACCCGCCCGACCGGCCGGCCTGGACGCCGGCGATCGCATCCTCGAAGACGGCGCAGCGGGCGGGCTCCAGGCCCACGAGGCGCGCACCTGCCAGGTACGTGTCGGGAGCCGGCTTGCCCTGCAACCCCAGCTGCGCGGCCGTCACGCCGTCGACACGCGCCTCGACGAGGGCGTCGAGACCCGTCAGGCGCAGCACGTCGCCGGTGTTGGCGCTGCTCGAGACGACCAGCCGGCGCAGGCCTGCGTCGCGCGCTGCTTGCAGATACCGGCGTGAGCCCTCGAAGACGGTGACCCCGTCCGTGGCGATCCGCTGCAGCAGCAGCTCGTTCTTGCGCTGCGCGATGCCGGCCACGGTGTCGTCGTCGCCCGCCGGGCCCGCTGCCAGCACAATCCCGCGGCTGGCCAGGAAGTCCCGCACCCCGTCCTCCCGTCGCTTGCCGTCGACGTAGGTCTGGTAATCCTCGGCCGGGTCGAAGGGCCGCACCTCCCGGTGCCGTCGCAGGACCTCGTCGAACACCTGCTTCCAGGCCGCGTCGTGGACGCGCGCCGTGTCGGTCAGGACCCCGTCGAGATCGAACAGGCAGCCGGCGATGTCAGCGGACAGTCCGAGCACACCGCCTCCTCTCAGCACACCGCTTCCACCAACCCCGGGCATGACCAAGGTCCGCACCGGGCGGGACCTTGGTACCTGGTGGATCCTGCCGCGCCGAGCCAGGCTCCAGGGGGACGACGAGGAGGAGCCATGGGCACGACACCGGTCATACCGCGGCCCTGGCCGAGCGAGCCGGCAGGGTCAGCCGATGCCGCGACCAGAATGGCCTGGTACGCCGCCGTCGCGCGCTGGGCGCCGTCGAAGCACAACACCCAACCGTGGCGCTTCGTGCTGCGCGGGGACACCGTCGAAGTCTGGGCGGACCCGATGCGGCTGCTGACGATGACCGATCCGCACCGGCGCGAGGTCACCATCTCCTGCGGCGCGGCGGTCGAGACGGCTTGTGTCGCGGCGCGGGCACATGGCTACGAGCCGAACGTGACAGTGCAGCCGAGCGGTGCCGGCGGACCGCTCGCCCGCCTCGCGGAGGTCGGCGGCTGGGACAGCACCGAGGATGACCGCGCCCTGCTCGCGGCGGTGCCACGACGCCGCACCGACCGCGGACCTCTCGATGCCGACCTCGCCCCGAGCAACCTGAGGTTCGACCTGCAGTCTTCCGCGCGGGAGCACGGCGCCTGGTTGCGGCTCGTCAGCACACCGGGGGACCGGGCGACCCTGGCCAGCCTCGTCGACCGCGCGGACCGGCTACTCCTGCGGCACGGGGGGGTCGATGACGAACTCGCCCCATGGTTGCGGGAGCCGGGTGACAACAGCGCTGACGGTGTGCCGACCGACCACACCCGCGGAGCGGCGGCCTCCTACCGGGCCGAGTTCGTGCAGCGCGACTTCTCGAGCAGCACGTCGCTGCCGGCACAGGACCGACCCGGCCGGGACGCGCCGGTCATCGGGGTGCTGTGCACCCCGGGCGACCACCCGCCAGACTGGTTGCTGGCCGGCCGCGCGCTCGCCGCGATGCTGCTGCGGGCCGCCGTCATGGGGGTGAACGCGTCGTACCTGAACCAGCCGGTGGAGCACGTCGCCATCCGGGCCGAGCTCCGGGAGCACCTTGGCCTGCCGGGCGTGGCGCAACTGGTGCTTCGCCTCGGGGTCGGTGGCGAGGTCACCCCGCCACCCCGGCGCGACCCGGACGACGTGATCTTCGAGCTCTGACGGGCCGCATTAGGCTCCAGGCCTGTGGACCGTGCCGAGGTGCAACGACTGCTCGCTGCCGTCGCGGCGGGCTCGCTCGCACCGGCCGATGCCCTCGACGTGCTTGCCGTCGCGCCGTACGCAGAGTTGGAGCACGCCCTGGTCGACACCCACCGGGCGCTCCGCACGGGCGACCCGGAGGTCGTCTACGCGGCGGGCAAGACGACCCAGCAGGTCCTGGATGTCGTGGCTGCCATCCGGGCCGGCTCCCCGCACGTGCTCGTCACCAGGTGCTCGCCGGAAACCTCCGCTGCGTTGGGCAGCGACGCCCGGACCGTCCTGGTCGGCGAGCCGCCGGCGCCGCGCGGCCTGGTCGCTGTGCTCGCGGCGGGCACCTCCGACGGCCCGGTCGCCGAGGAGGCCGCGGTGACCGCCCGCGCCTTCGGCGCCCGGGTGGAGCGGGTCGACGACGTCGGGGTCGCCGGGCTGCACCGGCTGCTCGCGGCGCGACCGGTCCTGGACCGGGCCGACTGCCTGGTGGTCGTCGCCGGGATGGAGGGCGCGCTGCCGTCGGTGGTCGGCGGACTCGTCGGCACGCCGCTCGTCGCGGTACCGACGTCGGTGGGGTACGGCGCCGCGTTCGGCGGGCTCGCTGCGCTGCTCGGGATGCTCAACTCCTGCGCGCCTGGTGTAACGGTCGTTAACATCGACAACGGCTTCGGGGCAGGGGTGTTCGCCGCCAGGGTGGCCCGCCAGGCGGCCGCACGGTGATCGGCTGGATCGACGGCCAGGCGGGGGCGAGTGGCGACATGCTGCTCGGGGCGCTGGTCGATGCCGGCGTCCCGCTCAGCACCCTCCAGCAGGCCGTCGACGCGCTCGGTGTCGAGCCGATCACCCTGGTGGCGCAGCCGGTGGTCCGGGCCGGCCTCGGCGCCACCCGGGTAGAGGTGCGGTGCGCCGAGCCGACCACCCCGCGCACCTGGGCCGACGTCCGCGCCATCCTCACCGCCGCCGACCTGCCAGCGCCGGTACGCCGTACCGCGCTCGAGGTGTTCGGCGCGCTGGCGTCGGCCGAGGCGGCGGTGCACCGGGTGCCGGTCGAGCAGGTGCACTTCCACGAGGTGGGCGCCCTCGACGCGCTCGCCGACGTCGTCGGTGCGGTCACCGGGTTGCACGCCCTGGCCCTCACCACGTTGCATTGCTCGCCGCTGGCCCTCGGGTCCGGCACGACCAGGGGCGCCCATGGCCCACTGCCGGTACCCGCACCGGCCGTGCTGGCCCTGCTCGCCGGCCGCCCCGTCGTCGCCGGTACCTCACCGCACGAGGCGACGACCCCGACCGGGGCAGCACTGCTGGCCACGCTCGTCACCGAGTGGGGGCCGCTGCCGCCGATGACCCTGGTCCGGACCGGTTCCGGCGCCGGGGGACGCGACCCCCGGGAGGTCGCCAATGTCCTGCGCCTCGTGCTGGGCGAACCCGTCCCGTCGGTGGCTGCCACGGCGGTGCTGCTCGAGGCCAACGTCGACGACCTCGACCCGCGGCTGTGGCCAGGAGTGCTCGACGCGCTGCTCGAGGCCGGGGCGAGCGACGCGTGGCTGACCCCGATCCTGATGAAGAAGGGCCGGCCCGCGCACACCCTGTCGGTGCTCAGCCCGACCGACAGAGCCGGCGCTGCAGCACATGTCGTGTTCACCCAGACGTCGACCATCGGGCTGCGGGAGACCACCGTCGGCAAGCGGGCGCTCGACCGAACCGAGTCGACGGTGCACGTCGATGGGCAACCCGTGCGGGTCAAGACGGCGTGGCTCGACGGCGCAGCGGTCAACGTCAACCCGGAGTGGGACGACGTGGCCGCGGCCGCCGGGGCCCTTGGTCGGCCGGCCAAGGAGGTCCTCGCCGACGCGGTGACGGCCGCCCGCCGGTAGCCGCCCTACACCTCGACGAGGAACGCCAGGGCGCCGGTTCGGCCGGCCAGGGCCACCCCGACGACGTCGTACGTCGTGAGCGCACCGCTGGCTCGGCGGCGGCGCACCAGACCGCGGGCCAGGCCGCCGCTACGCAGCGCCCGAAGCGGTGGAATGTCGGCGGACGCCTCAGGCGTCGGAAGCGCCGCCAGGCTGAAATCGACGAAGCTCAACTGATCAGCGAGCGGCACCCCGGTCGCGGTCTCGGGGCGCAGGTCGAGCAGGTCCGCCGCAGGCTCACTCAGCGCCACGACCCGACCGTCCGCGTCGAGCAGCAGGCAGGCCTCAGCACTGGCCCGGACCGTCGCCGCCCAGCGCCCAACCCCGCGAGCGGGGTCCGAGCGCATCGGCGGCGCGGGATGCAGCGGCAGGCGACGCAGCGGCAGCAGCAGGGTCGACCCGGTCGTCGTCGGCATCGCCCGGCCGGCGTCGGTGGCGGACGTCACGGCGCGACCGACCCCCGCGGATCCTCGACGGTGCCCACCATGATCATGTCAACGAGTTTATCGGCCTATTTACGTCCGCATACCGCCGAACGACGCATTCGGTACGCGTCCAAACGGCCGCTCAGGCGGTCCTGTTCGTCATGGAAAAGCGCAGCCGCGCCATCCCGTTCTCGGCCGCGGGGGCGATGCCCGTCGCCTCGAACAGCTCGCCCACCCGCTCGCTGAACACGGCCGGATCCCAGGTGGCCCCGCCATTGTCGATGACCGCCTCGCTCGTGAAGGGCCGGTACAGCTCGACGGTGTCGCCCTGCACCCCGAAGACCTTGCCGCTGATGTGGCTGCTCGCATCGCTGCACAGGAACGTCACGAACGGGGCGACATTGTCGGGGTGCCAGAAATCGAACCCCGCGGCGGCGGTCTCGATCGCGCCGTACGCGCCCTCGGTCATCCGGGTACGCGCGGCCGGGCAAATGGCATTGACGGTGATGCCGTGCTTCCACTGCTCCATGCCGACGATTTGGGCGAACGCCGCGATGCCGGCCTTGGCCGCGCCGTAATTGCTCTGGCCGAAGTTGCCCAGGATGCCGCTGGTGCTGGCGGTGCAGACGACGTGGCCGCCCTGGCCAGCCTCGCGCCAGTGGTTGATCGCGGCGTGCGTCGGCGCGTAGTGCCCGCGCAGGTGCACCTTGATGACGGCGTCCCACTCTTCGGCGGTCATCTTGGCCAG
The DNA here is from genome assembly GCA_046595615.1 of Mycobacteriales bacterium. Lineage (GTDB taxonomy): Bacteria > Actinomycetota > Actinomycetes > Mycobacteriales > SCTD01 > JAYSQK01. The sequence goes on from JBKJOO010000093.1 coordinate 15,186, forward strand.
GGTCCGGTCGCGCAGGATGCCGGCGTTGTTGACGAGCGCATCGAGCCGGCCGAATTCCTCGACCGCGGTCCGCACGATCGACTCGGCGTGGTCGACCTCGGAGCAGTCGCCGAGATGGACGACGGCGCTGCCGCCGGCCGCCCTGACCTCCGCGACGACCGACTGTCCGGCGGCTTCGTCGACCTCGCCGACGACGACGCTGGCGCCTTGCCGGGCGAGCTCCAATGCCTCACCCCGGCCGATGCCGCGTCCGGCGCCCGTGACGATTGCGACCTTGCCATCCATCAGTCCCATGGTCGCTGAACCTAGTACGTCGGACCGCACGACCCCGGTCCACCGCAACCCGGCCGGACCGGGTTGAGGGTCGCCTGTGCTGGGAACTTCCCGGGAGCACCCACCCCGTCCCGCGCCGTCCGGAGCCACTGGTCATGACCCCACCACTTGCTGCCACCGCCCACCTGCTGTCCGCCGCCTTGTCCAGCGGTCCGGCTGCCCTCGACGCGCTGTACGGCGCGCCGGCGGCGGACCGGCGGGACCGGTTCCTCACCCTGCTGACCATCTACGACCTGCACACCGCACCACTCGAGGTGGTCGGTGCGGCCGCCCGCCATCAGGGGCACCCAGCCGTCGCCGATCTCAAGAGCCGGCTGGAGGCCCAGTGGCTCGACGAGCTCGAAGCTGCCTGGCAGCACGCCGATCAGCTGCCCGACGCGAGCACCTCAGCCGGGGCGGTGGCCGCGATGCGGACCGTCGCCGCCCGCGACCGGCTCCCGACGGCCTACCGGTGGCTCGCCAAACAGGCGTCGTGGGCCGAGCTCGTCGACTTCCTCGCCATCGAGGGCGGACCGGACGGCGGGTTCGACGACCTGGTCGCCGCCTGCCAGATCGGTCTGCACGGCGCTGCCAAGCTCGAGTTGGCACAGAACTACTGGGACGAGATGGGTGGCGGCGACCCCGACGCCGTCCACACCACCCTGCACGAGCGGCTCGTCCAGGCCGTCGGGATGTCGCAGGTGCCACGCCACGACCTGCCGGTGGAGGCCCTCGAACGGTCCGCCCTCGGCGGGCTGCTGGCCACCAACCGGTGGCTCCAGCCAGAGATGCTCGGCGCCCTGGGCCTGCTCGAGTTGCAGGCCGGGCCGCGCTGTCGGCTGGTGCTGCAGGCCTTCGACCGCCTGGGCGCCCCTGCCGCGGCGTACCCGTTCTACCTCGAGCACGCCGAGGTCGATCCCCGGCACGGCCGGGACTGGGTGGACAAGGCGATCGCTCCGCTGGTCGCCGCCCACCCGGAGTGGGGCCCCCGGATCGTCAAGGGCGCCTGGTGGCGCTCGGCAATCAATCTGCGCTTCTTCGAGGCTCTGCGCCTGCAACTGTCGGCCGGCGAGGAGCCCACCGCTGCCTGATCGCCGCTTAGGGTGCGGCTCATGGCGGAGATCGGCGTCACCAGCGAGGTCGGTCGGCTGCGCACGGTGCTGCTGCACCGCCCGGGCCCGGAGCTCTCCCGGCTGACGCCCCGCAACAGCGCCGACCTGTTGTTCGACGGGCTGCCCTGGGTCGCCAGGGCACAGGAGGAGCACGACGGCTTCGCCGAAGCCCTGCGCGGCCGGGGCGTCGAGGTGCTCTACCTGCACGACCTGCTCGTCACGGCGCTCGACGGGCCGGACGCCCGCACCGAGGTGGTGCGGACCGCGGTGTCGCCGACCGTGGTGGGCCCCACCCTGGCTGCCGTCCTGCGCCAGTGGCTGCTCGACCTGCCGAGCCCTGACCTCGCCCGGGTCCTCGCGGCCGGGTTGACCCACGACGAGCTCCCGCACACCGGTCCCGAGGGCGTGGTCGCGCGGCTCGCCGGGCCGGGCGACTTCGTCCTGCGACCGCTGCCCAACCTGCTGTTCACCCGCGACACCTCCGTCCTGGTGGCCGATCACGTCGCGATCACCAGCCCGTCGATGCGGGCGCGGCAACGCGAGACCTCCCTGACCGGCGCCATCTTCACCCACCACCCCCGCTTCGCCGGCACCCCGCTGCTGTACGACGGCAGCCGGGAGGAAGCCTGGTTCGAAGGCGGTGACGTGCTCCTGCTCGCGCCCGGCGTCATCGCCCTCGGGGTTGGCCAGCGCACGACACCAGCTGGGGTGGAGGCGTTCTCGCTGCGAGCGTTTGCAGCCGGCGTGGCGCAGACCGTGCTGGCGGTGCCCATCGCGCAGGAGCGGGCAACGATGCACCTCGACACCATCTGCACGATGGTCGACGTCGACGCGGTGGTGATGTTCCCCGCGGTCGCCGACACTCTGCTGGCCTACCCGGTGACCCCCGACGGTGAGGGCGGGCTCATCGTCGGGGCGCCGACCGGGTTCCTCGAAGCCGCCGCCCAGGCGATGCAGATCGACCGGCTCCGGCACGTCGACACCGGCCTCGATCCGGTCACCGCCGAGCGCGAGCAGTGGGACGACGGCAACAACACCCTGGCGCTGGCCCCCGGGTTGGTCGTCGCCTACGAGCGCAACACCAAGACCAACGCGCGGCTCGAACAGGCCGGCATCGAGGTGATCCGGATCGCCGGGAGCGAGCTCGGCAGCGGCCGCGGCGGGCCGCGCTGCATGTCGTGTCCGGTGCTGCGCGACGACCTCCCCGCCTGACCCGCCCGCTCACGGACCGCCCGGCCCGAGACCGCCCGGCCAGCCCCGCCCCGCCCCAGCCCCGCCCGCGAGTCGCCCCGCCCGGCCCCCCGCGTCGGGCCAG
>JBKJOO010000173.1:0-10291 GCA_046595615.1 Mycobacteriales bacterium
TGAGCGACGCCCTTTCTTGGGAGTGGCCCCACGCTGATGTGCCCCGTGACGCTGTCAAGCGGGATTCAAACCGGACGGGTTAACGGGTCAAGATGGCAAACGCACCCCGTTCGCCTACTGGGACGCGTCACACTGGGCGCCTTACTCACGGGTGGCACTGGACGCGTCGCGCCGCCCACGATCATCCTGTATACCTGCTGACAGCAGGAGGAGCGCATGCGCGCCATACGCATCATGGCCAACCTTCACGTGACTGATGTCGACGCGGCGAGAAGCTTCTACACCGGCTACCTCGGGCTGAGCATGAGAGTTCAACATGGGATGGGTGGCCCGCTATACCTCTCCCGACACCGGGGCGGAACATCCAGCTCGTCACACGCGACGCGACCGCACCCGAGGATTCCGTCATCTCTGTCCACACGGGCGATGTCGACGGTGCGTATCAAGAAGCTCGACGGCTCGGCTACGAGATCGTGCGACCGATCACGGCAGAACCATGGGGTGTGCGCCGGTCCTTCGTCCGCGCACCGGCTGGAAACGTCATCAATGTCGTGCGCCATCGGGATTGACCAGCGGCTGGATGTGCTCCCTTCTGGCAATCCTCAGCCGGATGATGTCCTGCAGACCGTTCCGCTATCGGACGCCGCCCGGGCGTTCCGGCGCTGGCCGAACAGTCCTGCGGACGGCACCTTCGTGTTCCGGCCTTTTGCCAGGCGCGGGTCGGTGGGTTTCGTTCCAGCTGTCTTAGGTGTTTTGGTGTGACTTCCGGTAGTACCTGCGGTAGATGACTTTGTACAGGGGGAGTGCGCGGGGGATGTCTCGCAGGCCAGGGATCCAGGGCAGTGCGAGTTGCAGGAGCATGCCGACGATCACGATGAGCGTGCCTACCCACAGGTCAGCGGCAGACGATTTGCCGATCGCCGGGATGTGGTAGGGGATGGCGTAGAGGATCAGCCAGAATTGGCTGGGGTAGTTCCACAGCTCATTCATGACACCGTACTGGTCGCCGGTGAGGCCTTGGCCCGTGGCGATGGTGCTCCACAGGGTGCCGTCGCTGAAGAACATCGTCGACTTGTACGGGTTGGTGGTGAGTTGGGTGCCGCTGCTGCTGGTGAGGTAGCCGTCCAAGGCGCCGCTTCGGGCGATCGACAGCTCTGCCTGCACCAGCGTCGGGACCGGGCCGTAGTCGCCGGGGGCCACGGTAAGCCTGCCGTTGTCGGCGCTGCCCTTGGCCAGTGCAGCGGTGTAGGCCTTGAGCCAACCGGCCTGCTGGTCGGAGACGAGCTTGTCGGCGGCCACACCTTCCAGCCGACTCCCACCGGCGCCCTGGTACTGCCTGACCGCGCTGGACACGGCGGGGTCATAGGGCGCCACGACGGCGCTCAACGGCGCCAGGACGAAGTCCTTCGCGGTGTTGATCGGCTGGGTCAGCCCCACCAGGCTGTGCGCCACACCGGCGAGCGACACACCGCCGATGTGCTGGGAGACACCGGCGGTGTTGTTAAACGGCGGCCCGTAGGTGGCGGTGGCTGAGGAGCCATCGAGTTCGGTGACGACGGTGGACGCGAAGTCCATCGCGCCGCCACTGGGGTCGGCCTTGCCCTTGTCGTCGGTGGTCGGTGAAGTAGCCCAGTACCGGGCGGTGAACGCCGTCCCCGGCTTGGCCGGCGGACCCCCGGGATAGCTCAGGCCGCCGTCCGCCGACCCGAAGATGATGGAGGCGGTGACGACCAGGACCGAGACGATGATGACCGCTACTGTCCCCTCGAAGATTAGGTCGTACTTGCGTTCAGGTCCGGTCCAGTGCCGCAACGGATGGGTGCGCCGGCCGGTCATCAGCGTGACCCGCGGTCCGGGACCGGCTGCGGGACCGGCGGCTGCGCCCCGGGCTGGCGGACCGCTGGGGATAGTGGTGCGGAGACCTCGCGCGGGGCGGTCACCGGCGGTGCCGAGTTGTCCTCAGCGACCTCCAGGTACTCCGCGCCGGGCGGCGGGGCGACCCCACGGCGGCGGATCTGGCCCAGGTGGATGAGCACGATGAAACCGAGCAACCCCGAGGTCACCACCACGTGCAGGGTGAACTGCTGTCCCACGTCCATCACGTTCCAGACCGCCCCGATGCCCATCGCGTTGAACGCGTCCTTGGCCTGCTGGGCGACGTACTGACTGTCCCAGTTGGTCAGCATCAAAAAGCCGGTGAACGCCGTGACCACCGAGAGCAGGAAAGCCAGTACCCCGGTCACCCAGGTGAAGCCGCGGCCGCCGCGCCACGCCATGGTGAAAAAGCTGGCCAGCGCGTGCACCGCCATGAACAGAAAGAACGCCTGGACACCCCAGAAATGGACGCTGTTCACCGAGGCGCCCAGCGTGCTGGTGTGCCACCACTGCACACCCCCGACCGCCAGGACCACGCCACTGACGATGACGACCAGCAACGACGCCAAGGTCAACACACCCATGGTGTAAAGCAAGGAGGAGACGTAGGACGGCTCGGCGTCCGGGAGCAGCCGGCGCAGCGGCAGGTTCCGAACCAGCAGGCTGCGGACCCACGGCGACGGCGTCGTCCAGGAGAATGGCTCATCGCCAGCGGTGTCGGTCACCTGGTCCCGCACTGTCGCGTCGCCGCTCACTTGGACTCACCCCCATGCTCGGGCAGGTGAAAGAACATCGAGGCCGTGAACAGCACCGCAACAAGCACGTACATGAGCACATTCGCGTACTTCATGACGAACCAGCCACCCAACGTCAACGCCCGGTAACCACCGTCACCTACCAAGTTGACCAACGCCCCCCACAACTGATGGATCACGGTCTCTCCTCCCGTCGGTACGTGAACTGTCCCGGTTTCTTGCTGGCTCGTTGTTGGCGGCAGCTGGTGATGCGCTAGCGAAGGGTAGCGACCTTGGGGGCTTCGGTCAGGTGCCTGCCAGGAGCTCGTCGAGGGTGATCGGGGTGTCGCAGTGGGGGCAGGTCCCGCCGGGGACGAGGCGGGTGGCGAAGCTGCTGCAGTCCTCGCAGCGTTGCTGGCCGAAGTAGCGGGTCTGGCAGTTCGGGCAGGAGTAGACGGTGCCGGTGCGGCGGGAGGTCGCTGGAGGCAGTGCGTTGGTCGTGGCGGCGGCCACGGGGGCGTGCCGCCGTCGGTAGGTGGCCTGTCGGCAGGCCTGGTCGCAGTAGGCCTGCCGACCCCGCGCGGCGGGCAGCGGGGCGTGGCAGGTCAGGTATCAGGCAGGGGGGCCGGCTGCGGCGACGGTCCGATACCCCCCACGCTGTCGTCCCGCGACGGTGTTTGGTGTTGAGGGCAGGCTCACCGCCGGATGACGGGCTGGGGTCGCAACAAGCTCCTGATGGTCTGGGCGGGGCGCCGGGCCGGTCCCGACGCGACGGCCGTTGATCAGATCGACGGGGATGCGCAGGACCTGCTGCCGGTTGCCGCCGGCCCACGGCACCAACGGCAGTTCGTCGAGCTGGGTCAGGACGAACGGGTCTGTCTCGGTCACCGCTCGGCCGAGGACGACCCACGCTCCAGCCGGTGCGGTGATCGCCGTCGAAGGCATCCGCCTCGAAGGCCACGACGACGCCGTCGCGGGTCATCCGTAGACCGGCGGCCTCGGTCGTCCGCAGGTAGACCGAACCTTGGCGCAGCAGGAAGCGCAGCGGGATCACGGCCGGCATGGCCCGCGAGGTGCAGACTAGGCGCCCGACCGGGACCGACGCGAGCAGCGCCAAGCACTGCTCGCGGTCGAGTTCGAGCAGCCCGAGATCGGAGGGCGCGGTGCCGTGCGGTCCGGCGGTCATGACCAGAGCGTGGGCGGGCCGCTCGCGCCGAGCTAGGGCCGAAGGTCCCGGCGACGGAGGATCTTGCGAGTGAGGTGGATCGCCCTGCCCGCGGGGGTCTTTCGGCTCTGTCGGCAGGGCCGCGGCGGGATCACGATCGTCAGCAGGCGGCGCGCCGACAGCCCAGCTCCAGTGCGGTGTCACGTCACGACGCCTGCCGCGACCATGAACGCCCGCGCATCCGGAGATGCCAGCCCGGCAGTATGTGCCGGCGCGTCGTTGGGACATGAACCGCCACTCCAAGTGTGCCTGTTGTTCCATTTCCTAGGAAGTGGAACAACGAACATGTGAATCCCGACAATCGGAGGTCGCGTCGCGCGCGGACGTCAGCGTGGTCGCCGAGGGCTGCGTCCGCCGTGAGGACGTCCAGGACCTGGGCGGGCTGGCCGGTACCTATCCGGGCCTTGCCTCGGGGCGCGCCCCGGGGCCTGGAGCACGTGCTGGAATGGATCGCCAATCCCGTCGCGACCGAGCAGTCCGCGGAGATCCTGCGCCAGCATGTGCACGCCGCCAGGTTCTGGGACGGGGCGTTGCCCCTCGGACACCGTCGGTAAACACCGTCACCACCGAGCAGGCGATGAGCCTGTTCTTCTAGCCGGCTATCCGCGGGCGTTGGGTCCCCGGCCCTGGGCTGGCGCGCCTACGCGACGCCGCGGAAAGCACCGGACCGGAGCTGCTCGAGGAAGGGCACCGCCACACCCTGCCGCTGTTTACCGACCGCCGCGCCGCCCGACTGGGCGAAAGCACCTGCCGGGTCGGTGCCATCCTGATCCTGGACATGGCCGGGCTTGGAAGCTTCCAATGAACCCGAGCTTTGCGACCTCCCGAGTCCCACGCGGGACTCGGTGACCAGCCTGATTTCACGTGAGCAACCGCGGGTCCGGCACGATCAGCGTGCTCGACGTTGCCACCCGAAGTACTGTCGCCATGTGGCGTTTTGCTGGCGGGGGCAGTGCAGATGTGGGCCAGATCAGCCCCGACAGCACACCATCTGCAAGATCAGCACCGTCTACGGGCGGTTGCTCAGCCAGGTACACCTCTCCGACAAGCCGCACGGGCTGTGCGTCTGGCGCCGGCCCGGTCGTCTCCACCTCAGGCACCCCCGCAAGATGCGATGGGCCGACAACCCTTCGATGCCAATCCAAAGCACACTCCGGAGACCGATGCACCGCTCACCCGTACTCGGACGTTGGGGCCCAGTATGACGGGCGCGGTGCCGCGGCGTGGACGCCGGCTACGGCGGCTCCTGGCTGTGTTGCTGGTGGCGACCGTCGCAGTCGTGGCTGCCGCTGTGGTCAGTGCGCTGAGTGTGCCCGGTTCGGACAGTACTGCGGCAAAGCTTGCCGAATGGGGCCGGGGGCATGGCTTTTCCTCGGTGATCGATGCGCTGGAGCGCCGCACCTACCAGGCTCCCCAGGTCGGTGGGGCACTTGCAGCGGGCTCACCGCTACTCGCTCGGCCCGGGGCAGCGAGACGGCCTGGACGGACCTCAAGTGCGGCGTACGGTGCTGGGCAGGCCGTACCGTTTCCGCCGTCCGGGCTGGCCTCTGTCGTACCGGTAGCGTCCCCGTCGCTGCCAGGTGAGGGGGCATGGCAGGTGCTCGCGGCAGCCCATGGTCGGCCGATCCTCCAAGTGGCGTTCTTGCGCCCCGACTCTCAGCACACCTCCTACACCGCAGGGGTGATCTGGATGGACACCACGCGGGTGCAGTTCGTGCTGCACCCCGGCACGCAGGAACCCGGCCGCGGTCCGTGGTCCCAGGCGCCGCAGATCAGCAGCGCGGAGCGAACAAGATTGCTCGGCGCGTTCAATGGCGGCTTCCGCCTCGACGCGGCCCGCGGTGGATTCTATGAAGGCGGCCGAACCGCCGGGACGCTGCGCAACGGTGCAGCATCGCTGGTGATCACCACGGACGCCCGGGCAGCAGTGGCTCAGTGGGGCAGGGACGCCCAGCTCGGGCCGACGATCGCGGCGGTACGCCAGAACCTGGACCTGCTAGTGGACCACGGGACGGTCCTACCTGGCCTGGACTCCAACATCAACCGACGATGGGGGGCCACCATCGGGAACCGCCGGTACGTGTGGCGATCCGGGGTGGGGCAGACCGCTGCCGGTGCGTTGGTGTACGTCGCGGGAGACCGCCTGTCCGCGGCGAGCCTGGCAGAGTTGCTGCGCCGGGCCGGCAGTGTCCGCGCGATGGAGCTCGACATCAACCCGGAATGGACGAGCTATGTCCTGTATCCGGCTGAAAAGAATCTGCTGCCCAATATGAACCGGTCACCGCGCAGGTACGACACCACCTCGTCGCGTGACTTCATCACCGTGCTGCGCGACGGCCCGTGACAGCTCAGCTCGGGTTGCCACGCCGGCTGCCGAAGTCACGCGGGGCAAGCCCACAACGGGGGCCACGACGACCGCGCACCAGCACGGCACTGCTGCGGGCAACTCGCCCGCAGCAGTGGGTCAAGAATGTGCTGGTGTTGGCGGCGCCGGCAGCCGCAGGGGTGCTGCTTCGGCCCAGAGTCCTGCTCGCCGCGCTCATCGCAGTACTGGTCTTCACCGTCGTAGCCGCCGGCTGCTATGTGATCAACGACGTATTGGACCGACAGCTTGACCGCGCGCACCCCACCAAACGGCACCGGCCAGTCGCGGCCGGAGCGTTGTCGGCGCGGGCCGCACTCACCGCCGCAACCACGTTGCTAACCGTCGGGCTGCTCGGCGCAGCGACGCAGAGCGCCGCCCTGCTGATCGTGATGCTGGGCTACACCGGGTTGACCTTGGCGTACGCCGCAGCCCTGAAGGGCGTTGCCTGGTTGGAGTTGTTGATCGTCGCATCAGGCTTTGTCTTGCGGACCTTGGCGGGCGCGGCCGCCACTGCGGTGCCGGTGTCGACCTGGTTCCTGCTCGTCGTGACCGGCGCTGCGGTCCTGGTGGTGGTCAGCAAACGCCTGAGCGAATTACTCGAGGTCCCCAAAGACCCAGGCATTATCCGTCCGGTACTTCGCCGCTACCGGCCAGCGCACCTGCGCTTGGCCCGCACCGCAGCGGCAACCCTGCTGGTGCTGTCCTACGCCGGTTGGGCGACGCTGCGACCCACGACGATCGGCACCGCCCTGGCCTTCCTGAGCATGGTCCCGCTGCTCGTCGTGATCGCGCTTTGGGCGCAGCGGACCGAACGTGGCGGCGCGGGGGCCCCGGAGCGGTTGCTCGCGCAGGACCGCCCCATCCGACTCGCGGTGCTGTTGTGGGTAGCCACCTTCACGGCGACTGTCCTGACGACCGGCACTGGGTGATGAAGGTGTACGCAGGTCATCCCGGCAACCTCCACGACGCCGCTGCCACCCAGCTGCTGACCGGCTGGGGCAGGACCGCGCCGACCGCAGCGCGGGTGCAGCGAGTGACCACCTGCTCGGACGTCTTGCAAGCCGTGGCTGCACCGGCCAGCCGTGGGGTGCTCGCCAGAGGGCTGGGCCGCTCCTACGGCGACGCCGCCCAGAACGCCGGTGGCCTCGTCCTTGACCTGACCGGCCTCAACGGCGTGCTCGACTTCGATATCGTCGCCGGGACGGTGACGGTGGAAGCTGGCGTCAGTCTGGACCAGCTGCTCGCGGTCCTCGTGCCGCAGGGCTGGTTCGTCGGGGTCACCCCCGGCACCCGCTACGTGACGGTGGGCGGGGCCATCGCCTCCGACGTGCATGGCAAGAATCACCACGTCGACGGGGGGTTCTGCCAATGGGTGCTGCGTTTCTCACTCGCAACGTCCACCGGCATGATCGAGGTGGATCCGGCCCGTGACAGCGATGTCTTTTGGGCCACCGCTGGTGGGATGGGCCTGACCGGGGTCGTGACCCAGGCGACCCTGCGCCTGCAACCGATTTCCAGCGCGTCGATGCGGGTACGCACAGATCGTGTCCCTGACCTCGACGGGGCGCTCGCCTTGCTCGCGGAGGACCGGCACCAGTACTCGGTGGCCTGGATCGATCTGCTTGCCACCGGCCGTCGCACCGGCCGGGCCGTGGTCAGCAGGAGCGACCACGCCGACGCCAGCGACACTCCAGCAGGCGCCGACCCATTGGCCTACGCACCGATGGCAAAGCTGTCCACGCCACGATGGATACCCGGCGGGCTGTTGAACACTGTCACCGCCAAAGTCTTCAATGAAGCCTGGTACCGCAAGGCCCCCAATGCCCATGACGGGTTGCAGAGCTTGACCGCATGCTTCCACCCCCTCGACGGCCTGCGACGGTGGAACCGGATGTACGGGCCGGGCGGCTTCGTGCAATACCAGTTCGTGGTCCCGACCGGCCGGGAAGACGTCGTTCGCCGCGCCGTCCAGACCCTGTCCAAAGCCAACATCCCGACGTTCCTCGCCGTCCTCAAACGGCTCGGACCGCAACCGGGCCTGCTGTCGTTCCCACTGGCCGGCTGGACGCTGTCCTTGGATGTCCCCAGCTCGACGCCGGGGCTCGCAGCACTGCTGAACCAGCTCGACGAGCGGGTGGCCGGTGCCGGTGGACGGGTCTACCTCACCAAAGACGCCCGCCTACGACCAGACCGGTTGGCAGCCATGTACCCCGAACTTGACCGTTGGCTCGAGATCCAAGCGCGGCTGGACCCGACCGGCAGCATGCGCTCAGACCTGAGCCGACGGCTCGGGCTGCTCCCGGCCAGAAAGGCCCCCAATGGTCACTGACGCACTCGGCGGCCGACAAACGGCCCTGCTCCTGGGCGGGACCTCCGAAATCGGCCTGGCGATCGTCACCGAACTTCTTGGGCGTGGGGTTTCGACCGTGGTGCTCGCTGGACGCCGACCCGACGCACTCGCGAATGCTGCGATGCCCCTCCGCGCGTCGGGAGCGACCGTGACGACCGTTGCCTTCGACGCCGACCTCTTCGACAGCCACAGCCAGATCATTGACGAGGTCGTCGAACGGCACGGCGATATCGACGTCGCCATCGTCGCCTTCGGCGCGCTTGGCGACCAACATGTTGCCGAGACCGCAGCCAGCGCAGCCTTGGCAATTGCTCGCACGAACTACCTGGGCGCCGTCAGCGTCCTGACGCAGCTCGGCAACCGCGTCCGCGCGCAAGGTCACGGGACCATCATCGTCTTGTCCTCGGTCGCCGGCGAACGAGTCCGCCGCAGCAACTACGTCTACGGCTCGAGCAAAGCCGGCCTCGACGGATTCGCTCTCGGTCTCGGCGAGGCCCTGCGCGGCAGCGGTGCGTCGGTTCTCGTTGTCCGGCCCGGCTTCGTCCACAGCCGCATGACGGCCGGTCTCCCAGCAGCCCCCCTGTCGACAACCCCCGCGGCCGTCGCACAGGCCACCATGCGCGGCCTCGACCGCCGCGCCAGCCTGATCTGGGCCCCGAGCAACCTTCGCCTCGTCATGAGCGTGCTTCGACATCTCCCCCGCCCGGTGCTCCGGCGACTTCCGATCTGACGCCTGGAGGCCACCCGGCTTTGGCGGAGCAGCAACGGCTAGCCGCTCCCCGTAGCGGGAGCGCATAACCGAGATGGCCCTGTCTGCGCAGCGACCGATTCACCGTCGAGGTAACAACGGCGCAGGCTCGTGCGCTAAGCACCCGGGCTGGCCGAAGGTGTCGAGTAGGGCAGGATCGTCTACGGGATCGAGCTGTCTGTCGATGAGGTCGGTGGCGCTGAATTATTAGTGGCCGCGGAGGTTGATGTGGTCGTGGCCAGGGGTGACAGGTGTCGTACGTCGTTGTCGCAGACGTCGTAGCCGGTGCGCCGCAGCTGGTCCAGGGCGGCGTTCTGGTAGCGGGTGTTCCCCAGCACGATGGCGTTGACGACCAGGCCGAGGGCGCTGAGCTGGTCTTCTTGGCCTTCGCGATGGCGCTGGCGTAGGTGCCCGCGTTGGCCGTGGAAGACCGCGCGCGCGCGGGCGTGGCAGCTTTCGGTGCGGTGAAGCCGGGTGAGGATGCGCTGGCGATAGGTCTCGTCGTCGAGGTGGTGACCCGGCCGGGCTCGTCGACGCTTAACCGGCGCTCTCTGCAGGCTGACAGCGCCCGGAAGCCGAACGTCAGTCGCTGCACCTCGCGCAACCGCCACCGAGCCGGGTATGGCGTCCCGGTCAAGGATCCCCTGCGGACAAGATCACGAGGGCGCGTCTCGGCTTCGCCGAGTGTCCGCTGACCGTTCGCCTACCGGGACAGTCCGTTGTGCCGAATCTCTGGCGTTATCAGTGGTCGAGAAAGCGGCACTACTACCGTCGGTTCATGGATCCATGCCGCTCGGACGGACTCGGCGAGCGAAAGGGGTGCACACTCGGCGGACGACACGGGACGTGACCGCCGCAGTGGTGGGGACCCACGTCGAGGCCCAGCTGATGGCGGAGATGCTGCGATCTAACGGCGTGCCGGCCTGAGTGTCGACAGATGACGCTGGGGGCATGCAGCCGGCACTCGAGACGCAGGGTGTGCGCGTCATGGTCC
>JBKJOO010000198.1:0-44951 GCA_046595615.1 Mycobacteriales bacterium
GAGCATGACCGGCTTGTGCGAGGAGCCGACGGCCTGCAGCAGCGGGAAGTTCTGCATGTTGCGGGTGCCGATCTGCAGCATGTCGGCCCATTCGGCGACGAGCGGTACGTCGGCGGCATCGACGACCTCCGTGACGATCGGCAGGCCGGTCTGTTCGCGGACCTCGGCCAGGATGCGCAACCCTTTCTCGCCGAGGCCCTGGAAGGCGTACGGGCTCGTCCTGGGCTTGAAGGCGCCGCCCCGCAGCAGGGTGGCGCCAGCAGCTTTGGCCATCTCGGCTGCGGCGAGGGTCTGTTCAGGGGTCTCGACGGCGCAGGGACCGGCGATCAGGGTGAAGGTGCCCGGGCCGATCGGGACGCTGCCGACGGTGACGGTGGTGGCCTCTGGGTGGTTCTCCCGGCTGACCAGCTTGTAGGGCTTGCTGACCCGGACCACCTCGCCGACCCCCGGCATCGCCCGCAGGTTCAGGCCCTGGAAGGCCACGACATCGCCGACCAGCCCGACGATCGTGCGCTGGACACCGCGACTGACGAAGGCAGCGCCACCGGCCGCCTCGACGCGCGCCACGACGGCGTCGATGAGCTCGGGGGCAGCGCCGGGGCGCATCACGACGACCATGGGAAAGCCTCTCAGGAACGAAGAGAGCCCCGGGCAGGTGCCCGGGGCTCGTGGTGGTCAGGGTGCGTCAGCAAGCACCCGACCGGGAGACCCGGGTCGGGAAGCCATACCACTTCGTCAGCACGCGGCGAACCTACCCCACCGGACGGGAGGTGCGCGGCGCGAGGGACACTCATGTGCGTGACCACGCCGTTCAGCAGGCTCGGGGCCAGGAAACGAGCCGAGGGTGTCGGGGCCGACCGCCTCCCGCCGGGCCAGTACATCCCCCGCGGCTGGCCTGTCCTGCATTACGGACGGGTGCCCACCTTCAAGCCGGACACCTGGGACTTCAAGGTTTTCGGCCGGACGGCGTCCGGTGACCAGCTGTCGTGGTCGTGGCCGGAGGTCGGCCACCTGCCCCGGACCACCGTCGGCGCGGACTTCCACTGCGTGACCAAGTTCTCCCTGCTGGACTGCACCTGGCGCGGCATCGCCACCAGCACCTTCCTCGACCTCGTCCCGCCAGCCGCAGACGTCAGCCACGTGATGGTCTGGGCGGAGTACGGCTACGGCGCCAACATGAGGCTCGAGGACTTCGCCTCGGCGCAGGCGCTGTTCGTGACCCACAAGGATGGCGAGCAGTTGACCGCCGAGCACGGTTACCCGTTGCGGCTCGTCGTCCCGCATCTGTACGCCTGGAAGGGGCCAAAGTGGGTCCGCGCGGTCGAGTACATGTCGCAGGACCGCCGCGGGTTCTGGGAGGAGCGCGGCTACCACAATCGGGCTGACCCGTGGCAGGAGCAGCGCTACTCCTACCAGGAGGAGCCGGGCGACGGTCCCGAGCTCTGACCTGCGCGGGCTGCTCGGAGCCGGTCGGCAGGGGGCTCCCGCCGCGTCGGCTCGCCCTGGTCGCAGGTCGCTGCTCGTCGGTTGCCGCGCCTACCAACCCAGTTGATCTTTGCGCGGTGGCCGAGCGCAGGGCGCCGCTTCGGCTGCCACTTCCCCCGTCGTACGACGAGCTCAACAACGACATACCGCCACAAGAAGGGCCACGCCGGTGGGGCAAGTGGTCATCCCGTCCCGGCAACGTCGGACCCCGCGCGACCTGCCGGACCCGCCGGTTGCCGCACCTGCCGGTTGCCGGAACGCCGTTGACCTGGTTGATCTTTGTGCGGTGACCGCGCTGGGACCTGCTCTGCGGCGCGCAAAGATCAACAAGCGCGAGCTCGGCGGCCCGCCCGGCCCCGCCAGTCCCCGCCCGGCCCGCGAAGGCGAGGGGCGGCGCTCCACGCCAGGCAAGGCTCGCCGGGTTTGGCCGCACCCGACCCAACCAGCCGGTGTCAGACCTCGAGCCGGCCGGTGGTGCCCTCGGCGCCGTGCCGCGGGCCGACCTCGGTCAGCACCATCGCGGCGAGCACGAGCACGGCGCCGGCAGCGGTGCGCAGCCCGAACGCCTCGCCGGCCACGCCGACCGCGAACACCCCACCGAACACCGGTTCCATCGTCATCACGACGGCGGCGCGGGTCGGCGCCATATGGGCCTGTGCCCAGGTCTGCACGACGAAGGCCAGCGCGGTGGCGGCCAGCGAGGTGAGCGCCAGCGCCCCCCAGACACCGGCGTCGGGCGGCATCGCGAGGCCGCCCGGAACCGCCACGACAGCGCTCAGCCCGGCGACGGTGAGCAGCTGGACGACGGCCAGCCCGAACACGTCGTACGACGAGGCATGGCGGCCCAGGCCGACGATGTGCAGCGCGAAGGCGGCCGCACAGCCCAGCGTGAGCAGCTCGCCGGTGCCGACCGTGAGGCCGTGCAGCGAGAGCAGCCCGAGGCCGATGGTGGCGAGGGCGACCGCAGCCCAGGCCGCGCGGCCGGGTGGTTCGCGTAGCAGCACCGCCGCCCCGAGCGGGGTGAGCACCACGAACATGCCGGTGACGAAGCCGCTGACCGCCGCGCTGGTGGTCTGCAGCCCGAGCGTCTGCAGCAGGTAGCCGGCGCCGAGCGCGAGCCCGAGCACCATCCCGACGCGGCGTCCCCTGCTGCCGAGGCGGGCCACGGCCCGGGGGCGCAGCAGGATCATGGCAAGAGCGGCGAGGGCGAACCGCCAGGCGAGGAAATCGGTGACCGGCATCTGCCGGACGGCATCCTTGACGACGACGAAGGTGGAGCCCCAGACCGCCGTCACGCCGACCAGGGCCAGGGTGGGCCGGTCAGGCACGGGCGGCTGCGGCCACGCTCAGGCGTCGCGCAGGGAGCACAGGAGCTCGATGTCGCGGCGGTGCGCGGCCGCGTCGCCGGGGGTCTCGACGATGACCGGGACGTTGCGGGTCGCCGGGTGGCGGAACAGCTCGGCAAACGGGTCCTTGCCGATGTGCCCGTCCCCGATGCCGGCGTGCCGGTCGCGGGCCGAGCCGAGCGGGTCCTTGGAGTCGTTGGCGTGCACCAGGGCGAGCCGGCCCCGGCCGACCGCCTTGACGAGCGCGTCGAGCGTGCGCTTCATGCCGCCGGGCGCCGCGAGGTCGTGCCCGGCGGCGAAGGCGTGGCAGGTGTCCAGGCAGACGCCGAGCCGGGGATGGTTGTCGAGCTGGGCGAACCACGCGCCGAGATCTTGCACCGTCGCGGCGAGGGCCTGCCCACCGCCGGCGGTCGGCTCGACGAGCAGGCGGGGACCGTTGTCCGGGACCTCGTCGAGCACGGGCAGCAGGCGCTCCCGCAACTGCGCCAGGGCCACGTCGCGGTGCGCGCCGGCGACGGCGCTGCCGGCGTGGACGACGACGCCGGCCGCACCGATGGCGGCGCCCCGTCGCAGGGCGTGCCGGACGGCCTCGATGCTCCGGTCGAGTGTCACCTGGGTCGGTGAGCCGAAGTTGACGAGATAGGGGGCGTGCACGAAGGCCGGGATCCGGTCGTCGGAGCAGCGCCGCCGGAAGGCCTCGTCGTGCGCCGGGTCGCCCGCGCTCGGCGCCCAGCCCCGGGGGTTGGACACGAAGACCTGCACCGCGGCGGCGCCGATCTCGCGGGCGTAGGCCAGACCCTTCACCAGGCCCCCGGCGACGGGGACGTGACTGCCCACGGCGGAGGGCTTGCGGGGTGGCACGTGGGAAGGGTGGCAGACCGGGTGGTCAGAACGCGTACAGGGTCACCGTCGAGCCGCGTCGGACCATGGTGCCGCCACCGGGGCTGGTCCGCAGGACCAGACCCGGGCCACCGGGGAAGGCCAGCACGTTGGTCTTCAGACCGAGTGCCTGCAGGGCGCCGACCGCCCGGTCCCGGTCGTCGCCGGTCAGGTCGGGGAGCTTCACGAGGTCCGGTCCCTTGCTGACGACCAGGGCGACGGTCGACCCGAGGTCCACCGCCCCGCGGTTGGGCGACTGGTCCAGCACGAGGGCCTTGGCGACGGTGTCGTTGAACATCTGGCTGGTGGTCACGACGAAGCCGGCCTTGCCCAGGGCGGCCGTTGCGGCAGCGATGTCCTTGCCGCGTACGTCGGGGACGGCGACCTGTTGCACGCCCTTGCTGACGACGAGCGAGACGGGGGTGCCCGGCTTGAGCCGGCTGCCGACCGCCGGGTCGGTGCGAACGACGATGCCCTTGGCCACCGTCCGGGAGAACACCAACGCCGTGCTCCGGTAGGCCAGGCCGGCCGTGCTGAGCGCCGACCGGCTGGCCGGTTCGGTCGACCCGACGACGTCGGGCACCCGCCGGCGGTCCGGGCCGAGGGAGAACACGAGCGTCACGGCGCCGTGCCGGCCGATCCGGGCGCCCGGTCGCGGCGACTGGTCCAGCACCTCCCCGGCCGGGATCGCTTCGCTGCTGACCGCCCGGCCGAGCCGGATCCCGAGGCCCCCCTTGGTGAGCACCTGTCGGGCGGCCGCCTTGTCCAGGCTCAGCACACCGGGCGTCTTGGTGAACCGCACCTCCCCGAGGTAGTAGCCGCCGCCGCCCGCGAGCAACGCCAGCAGGGCGACGACGGCCAGGGCGATGCGTCCCCGCCGCCGTCGACGTGGCCGGTCCGGACCCGCCACGGTCGACGGCCGCGCGGGGGACGCGGTCACCGCCGCCCCGACCGGCTCGGGCCGAGGCACGACCAGGGTGCGGTGCAGCGCACCGGACCGGCGTACGACGGTGAGGTCGGTCTGCAGGGCGGACCGCACGGCCCGGAGCTCGGCCAGCAGCGCGCCGCCGTCCGCTGGCCGGCCGGCGGGGTCGCGCCGGGTAGCCCGGAGCACCAGGGCGTCAACCGCCGGTGGTAGCTGCGCGACGACGGTGGACGGGGGTGGCACCTCGCTGCGGACGTGCTGCAGGGCCACCGACAGGGGCGTCTCACCGGTGTAGGGCTGAAGTCCGGTGAGGGCCTCCCACAGCAGGATGCCGGCGGCGTAGACGTCGGAGCGGGCATCGGCGCGGCCCGTCTCGACCTGCTCGGGCGCCAGGTAGGCGACCGTGCCGATGAGCAGGCCGGTGGTCGCGGTGAGGTTGCTCGCCTCGACCGCCCGGGCCAGGCCGAAGTCGGCCACCTTGATCCGGCCGTCGTCGGCGAGCAGGACGTTCTCGGGCTTGATGTCGCGGTGCACGAGCCCGGCGGCGTGCGCGGCGGCGAGCGCGACGAGCACCGGTTCCAACAGTTCGAGCGCCTGGGCCGGCGGCAGCGCGCCGCGCTCGCGCAGCAGGTCGCGCAGGTTGCGGCCGCGGACGTGCTCCATGACGAGGTAGGCGAGTCCGGTGCCGGCGTCGGTGCCCTGGTCGTAGACGGCGACGACCTCGGCGCTGGACAGTCGCGCCGACGCCCGCGCCTCACGGGTGAAGCGGGCTACGAACTCCGGGTCGTCGGCGAGGGCCCGGTGCATCACCTTGACCGCCACGGTGCGGTCGAGCCGGGTGTCGTTGGCGAGGAAGACGGTCGCCATGCCGCCGCGGGCGATCAGGCTGTCGAGGCGGTACCGGTCGTCGAGCAACCGCCCCACCAGGGGGTCCACGAGTTCCTCGGTGGTCATCTCCATCGGAACCCCACTGTAGGTCGTCCGGCGGCGCGGGCAGTGCAGGCGCGCTCGCCGCCCTGGCCCCAGGGCGGATCAGCCGTTGCGGAACCGCGGCCGCAGGACGGCGACGCTGAGGATGTAGGCGTGCGTCTGCGGCAGCATCCCCTGCGACTGCAGCGACCCCAGCCCCTGGTAGTAGCCGGCCAGCGCGCCGCGCCAGTCCGCTGTGCTTTGCAGCAGTTGACGCAGCAGCAGCACGCCGGCTTCGATGTTGTCGCGCGCTCTGAGCAGGTCGAAGTGCCGACCGAAGGCCTGATCCAGCGCCCGGCCGGTGCTGGGGAGGACCTGCATGACCCCGATCGCGTCGACAGGTGAGACGACCTGCTGCTGGAAGCCGCTCTCCTGGTAGGCGACCGCCAGCGCGAACGACGCGTCGACGCCGTGCCGGCGGGCGGACGCGGCGATCATCTGCCGGACTTGCCGCCGGCTCGGGCGGGACCGTCCGGCCAAGGTGGCCCGGTGCTGGGCCACGGACTGCATGACGGCGCCCGGGATGTGCAGGACGGGTTGGGGGGTGGAGGTCCGGCGGACGGCGATGACCAGGTGCTGGCCGATCTGCAAACCGCTGCTTCGCAGGCGGTTGCGCCTGCGCAGGTCGTCGGTGGAGGTGCCGTAGCGGTTGGCCAGACCCGACAGGGTGTCGCCGCGGCGTACGGCGTACGGGCGCAACTGCGGGCCCGGGGTGGGCAGCCGGAGCAGGTCGCCGGCATAAATCGTCCCGTTGCCCGGCAGGTGGTTGAGGGCGATCAGCTTCGCGACGGTCGTGTGGTGCCGCTGGGCGATGCCGCTGAGCGTGTCGCCCCAGCCGATCCGGATGACCGACGGCGCGCCGGCGGTGAGCACCGCGGTCAGCAGCACCAGCAGACCGAGCAGCCGCACCGCGCCGGCAGCGCGGCCGAGCCGGCGGTGGCTGGTGCGGCGGTGGTGGTTGGTCATCGGTGTCCTCAGCTCGACGGCGTCCCGTTCGGGGAACGCTAGAGCGCCTGGGACTGATGTGGCAAGCGTGACCAAAGTTATCAGTGTGACGCAATGACAGTCCGGATGCCCCTCGACACGCCGTGCAACCGAGCCACTGCCGGCGGACTACAGTCGGTGGGGTCAGACCGGGGAGCTCGCGGAGGCGGGCTGAGAGGCCGACCCGGCAGCACCGTCGGCGACCCGTACCACCCGATCCGGGTCATGCCGGCGTGGGGAGTCCCAAGTGCAGGATCAACAGTCAGTCCAGGATCAACAGTCAGTGCAGTTCCAGCGGGATCTCCTGGAGATCGCCGGCCGGCCCTTCATGAGCCGGTTGCTGGTCGGCACCGGCAAGTTCCGGTCGCACGCGGTCATGCGCGACGCCCTGCTGGCCTCGGCCGCCGAGATCGTCACGGTGGCGTTGCGCCGGGTCGATCTGACCCGGGCCGGTGCAGGAGACGTGCTCGACTTCGTCCCGTCGCACCTGACGCTGCTGCCCAACACCAGCGGGGCGGTCGACGCCGACGAGGCGGTGCGCCTCGCCCGGTTGGGGCGTGCGGCGACCGGCGCTGATCTCGTCAAGCTCGAGGTGACCCCTGACCCGCGCACCCTTGCGCCAGACCCGATCGAGACGCTCAGGGCCGCCGAGCGGCTCGTCGCCGAGGGCTTCGTCGTCCTGCCGTACTGCTCGGCCGACCCGGTGTTGTGTCGGCACCTCGAGGAGGCCGGCTGCGCGACCGTCATGCCGCTCGGCGCGTGGATCGGCAGCAACCGCGGGCTGCGCACCCGTGACGCGATCGAGGTCATCGTCGCCCAGGCCCACGTGCCGGTCGTGGTCGACGCCGGTCTCGGTGTGCCGTCGGACGCGGCCGAGGCGATGGAGGTCGGGGCCGACGCGGTGCTCGTCAACACCGCCATCGCGGTGGCGTCGGACCCGGTCGTGATGGCCCGCGCCTTCGCCCTGGCCACCCAGGCCGGCCGGCTCGGCTTCCTGGCCCGCCCCGGCGCCGTCCTCGACGGGGCCGAGGCCAGCAGCCCGCTCACCGGGTTCCTGTCGTGAGCACCGCTCCCGGCCGCTTCGCCCGCCACCTCGGCGAGCTGGCTGCCCCGGCGTACACCGGTGTCGACGAGGCCCTCGCGCATCCCTCGCTGGCCACCCTGCCGACGCTGCTGTCAGCCGAGATGCTGCCCCGGCTGGAGGAGCTCGCACAGGCCGCGCGATCGGTGACGCTGCAGCGCTTCGGCCGGGCGGTCCGGCTGTTCGCGCCGGTCTACCTCAGCAACGCCTGCTTGAGCTCGTGCACCTACTGCGGGTTTTCCAAGGGTCTCGACGTGGCCCGCCGCACGCTCACCGTCGACGAGGTGGTCGCCGAGTGCAAAACGCTGGTGGACAGGGGTTTTCGGCATCTTCTGCTCGTCTCCGGCGAGCACCGCGTCGAGGTCAGCAAGGCGTACCTGCTGGCCTGCGTCGAGGCGCTCCGGCCCATCGCGCCATCGCTGTCGATCGAGACGCAGACTTGGAGCGACGACACCTATGCGTGCCTGGTCGACGCCGGCCTCGAGGGCGTCGTGCACTACCAGGAGACCTACGACCGCGAGCGGTACGCCGAGACGCACCTCGCCGGCTGGAAGCGCGACTACGACCGGCGGCTCTCGAGCACCGAGCGAGCCGCCGAGGCCGGGGTACGCCGGCTCGGCATCGGTGCGCTGCTGGGCTTGTCGGCAGACTGGCGGGCCGATGTGCGGGCCGTCGCCGAGCACGCCGTCTGGCTGCAGCGGGAGTACTGGCGCACCGAGGTGACCGTGTCGCTGCCGCGCATCAAGGCCTCGGCGTCGGGTTTCCAGCCGCTGGTGCCCGTGACCGACGCGGAGTACGTCCAGGCGATGGCTGCGCTGCGGCTGGTCGCCCCCGAGGCCGGCCTGGTGCTGTCCACCCGCGAACCGGCGGCGCTGCGTGACGGGCTCGTCCGGATCGCGGTCACCACGATGAGCGCCGGCAGCTCCACCGAACCCGGTGGCTACCTGACGCCCGGGACAGCGCAGGAGCAGTTCGCGGTCTCGGACGAGCGGACCCCGGCCGAGGTCGCCGCGATGCTGACGGCCGCGGGCTACGAGCCGGTCTGGAAGGACGCCTTCCCGTTGCACGCCTGACCTCTGGCCCGGGGCTCGGCGCTCGGCGGCCACTTCCCCCATGGTGCGACGAGACCAGAACGGGCGAGCACGCACAACAAGGACCACGGCCATGGGGGTAGTGGGATCGGTGGCGGCTCCGGGGTCGGTGCCGCTCGCTAGCCTCGGGCCCGTGACGACCGCCGGCCGACCGCGACTGCATCCGGCTTGGACGGTCGCCGCTGTCGCCTTCGTCGCGCTCGTCGGCGCGGCCGGCTTCCGGGCGACGCCGGGCGTGCTGATCGAGCCGCTGCACCACGAGTTCGGCTGGAGCACGGCGACGATCAGCATCGCGGTGTCGGTCAACCTGCTGCTGTTCGGCCTGACCGCGCCGTTCGCCGCCGCGCTGATGGACCGCTTCGGCATCCGCCGGGTTGTCGCCGTCGCGCTGACGCTCGTCTCTGTCGGCAGCGGACTCACCGTCTTCATGACCCGCGCCTGGCAGCTGATCGCCTGCTGGGGCGTCCTTGTCGGCCTCGGCACCGGCTCGATGGCGTTGGTCTTCGGGGCCACGATCGCCAACCGCTGGTTCACCGAACGCCGCGGCCTGGTCGTCGGCATCCTGACCGCCGGCGGTGCTGCCGGGCAGCTGATCTTCCTGTCGCTGCTGTCGCTGCTGGTGCAGCGACACGGCTGGCGCACCGCCGCACTGACCGTCAGCGGGGTGGCACTGCTTGTCGTACCGCTCGTCGTCGCCTTCCTGCGTGAGCGCCCCAGCGATCTCGGCCTGCTGCCGTACGGCGCGACGGTGGCCGTGCCGGCCCCCGTCCAGACGCTGAGCCCGGCCCGGGCCGCCCTCGATGCCTTGCGCTTCGCCGCCGGGACGCGCGCGTTCTGGCTCCTGGCAGGGGGTTTCGCCATCTGCGGGGCCACCACGAACGGTTTGGTCGGGACGCACTTCATCCCGGCGGCGCACGACCACGGCATGGGCATGACGACCGCCGCCTCGTTGCTCGCCGTGGTCGGCGTCTTCGACATCGTCGGCACCATCGCCAGCGGCTGGCTGACCGACCGCACCGACAGCCGACTTCTGCTCGGGTGGTACTACCTGCTGCGTGGCCTGTCGCTGTTCGCCCTCCCGGTGCTGTTCGCCGCCACCCCGCAGGCCCGGATCCTGCTGTTCGTCGTGTTCTACGGCCTGGACTGGGTGGCCACCGTCCCGCCGACGGTCGCCCTGTGCCGGCAGCAGTTCGGCGACCAGGGCACCCTCGTGTTCGGCTGGGTCTTCGCCAGCCACCAGGTGGGGGCCGCCCTCGCCGCCGGTCTCGCCGGGCTGCTGCGCACCCGGCTGGGTTCCTACGACGCGGCCTGGTTCGGCGCGGGCGCGCTCTGCCTGGTCGCAGCCGGGCTGTCGGTGACGATCGGCCGGGTGCGGGTCGGGACCGCCCCCGCCATCGCCGTGGCCTGAGCGGCCGCGTCGTGCAACGGGTCGTCGTCGTCGGGGCGGGGCTCGCCGGTGCCCGCTCGGTGCAGGAGCTGCGCGCGCAGGGCCACACCGGCGAGGTGGTGCTGCTCGGGGCCGAGCCGCACCTGCCCTATGACCGGCCGCCGCTGTCGAAGGACCTGCTGCTCGGCACGGCCGACGACAGCACCCTCGACGGTGAGCTCGACGCCGACGTGCGACTCGGGGTGCGGGCCACCGGGCTGCGGCCCGGAGTGGTCGAGACGACCGGCGGCGACGTCGGCTACGACGGCTTGGTGCTGGCGACCGGCGCGGCGCCGCGCGGCCTCGGCGCCGGGCTGACCTTGCGTACCGTCGACGACGCCCGGGCGCTGCGGGCCCGGCTCGTCCCGGGCGCCCGGGTCGTCGTCATCGGCGCCGGTTGGATCGGCGCCGAGGTCGCCACGGCCTCGGCCCGGGCCGGCTGCCGGACGACCGTGCTCGAGGGTGGCCCGGCGCCGCTGGGCATTCCCCTCGGCGTCGAGCTCGGTGCGCGCACCATCGACTGGTACGCCGAGCTGGGGATCGACCTGCGGCTCGGCGCGGCGGTCGAGGCCGTCGAGCCCGACCGGGTCACCCTGGCCGGTGGCGAGCAGCTGGCTGCCGACCTCGTCGTCGTCGGCATCGGCGCCAGGCCGGACACCGCCTGGCTGGCCGACAGCGGTCTCGAGCTCGACCGGGGCGTCATCGTCGACGAGCACCTGGCCGCGTCCTGGCCCGGCGTGGTCGCGGCCGGCGACTGCGCCGCCTGGTGGTCGCGCCGCTTCGGCACCCGGCTGCGGGTCGAGCACTGGGACGACGCACTGCACGCACCGACGACGGCGGTGGCCACCCTGCTCGGCGGCGCGGCGGTGCACGACCCGGTGCCCTATTTCTGGTCCGACCAGCTGGGCCACCGGCTGCAGTACACCGGCCATCACGACGGCGCCGACACGGTGCTGCTGCGCGAGGGCGGCGACAGCTGGTCGGCGTGCTGGCTGCTGGCCGGCCGGCTGGTGGCGGTGCTCGCCGTCGACCGGCCGCGCGACCTGCTCCAGGGCCGGCGCCGGATCGAGGCCGGCGCCACCCCCGACCCGGTCCGGCTCGCCGACCCGGCAGTGCCGGTCAAGGACGCCTAATCTGTCCGGGTGAACCGCGTCAGCCTGATCGGCCCCGCCCCCGCCCTTGCCTCCTATCTCACCCGCTGCGGCGTCGAGGTGGCAGATGTGCTCAGCGACGACGCGACCGCCGTCCTGGTCGTCGGCGCCGCAGACCTCACCGAGCGGCTCGAGGACACCCTGCTGACCCGGGCCGCCGCCGGCACCCCGGTCCTGCTGATCGGTCCGACCATGAGCACGGCCCTGTCCGATGCGGCCGGGCTCGTCCCGGGGCGGGTCACGCCGCTGCACGAGGTGCGGGTGCGCCCCGGCCCCGGCGCCGGCGACATCGGTGCCCGGCTCGGCGGCGACCTCATCGTGACCGACCGCTGGCCGCTGCAGGAGAAGGTCGCCGACGACGTCGAGGTGCTGCTGACCGCCAACGTCTCGTTCACCGACCACCCGGTCGCCACCTGGCGGCCGAACACCTGCATCGGGGTGCTGACCGTCGGCTCGACGGACCGGACCGTGGCCGACCCGGCCTGGCAACGCATCGTGCATCGCCTGCTGCGGCGGATCACTGGCGCGGTCGACAGCGCTCCGGTGCGGGTCGGCATCCTTGGCTACGGCGCGATCGGCCACGAGCACAACACCGCGATCCAGCTGACCGAAGGGCTTGCGCTGGCGGCGGTCTGCGACCCCAATCCGCTGCGGATCGAGGCCGCCCGGGAGCTCGCCCCCGGCTTGGTGGGGCATGCCCGCGGCGAGGACCTGCTGGCCGATCCCGACGTCGACCTGGTCATCGTCTCCACCCCGCCCAACACGCACGCCGAATGGACCCTGCGGGCGCTCGAGGCCGGCAAGCACGTGGTGGTCGAGAAGCCGTTCTGCATCACGGTCGCCGAGGCTGACCGGCAGATCGCCGCGGCCAGGGAGCGGGGCCTCATGCTCGCGGTCTATCAGAACCGTCGGTGGGACAGCGACTATCTCGCCCTCAAGCAGGTCGTGCGCAGCGGCCAGCTCGGTGAGGTCTTCCATTACGAGAGCTTCATCGGCGGCTATGGCCACCCCTGCAACTACTGGCACTCCGACGAGGACGTCAGCGGCGGCGCGATCTACGACTGGGGGAGCCACTACCTCGACTGGGCCCTGGATCTGTTCCCCCAGGAGGTCGAGTGGATCTCGGCGACCACCCACAAGCGGGTCTGGCACGACGTCACCAACGCCGACCACAGCCGGGTGCTGGTGCACTTCGTCGACGGGGTCGAGGCCGAGTTCACCCATTCCGACCTGGCTGCTGCCGCCAAGCCGAAGTTCTACGTGCTGGGCACCGAGGGTGGCCTGATCGGCGACTGGCGCGAGGAGAAGGTCGTCGCCAGGTCCTCGATCGGCACCCTGTCGGAGGACCGGCTCGCGGTCTCCGACAGCCCCGCCGACCTGCGGGTGTTCACCCCCAACGGCGACGGCCGCACGCACGAGACCCGGCTGGCCGTCCCGCCGGCGCCCGCGCAGCCGTTCCACCGCCAGCTCGCCGACACCTTGCTCTCCGGCGAGCCGATGGACGTCACCCCGGAGGGGAGCAAGCGCAACATCGCCGTCATGCAGGCGGCCACGCTCTCCGCAGCGCAGGGCGGCCGGCCGGTGCCGCTGCCCACCGCGTGACCGTCCGCTGGGGCTTCCTCGGCGCCGGCATGATCGCCCGCGTCGGACTGGCCCCGGCCGTGCACGCCGCCGACGGCGCGTTGCTCCAGCACGCCGCGGCCCGCGAGCTGACCAGGGCCGCGGCGCTCGGCGCCCTCACCGCCGGCACGTCGTACGACGCGGTGCTCGCCGATCCGGACGTCGACGCGGTCTACATCGCGCTGTCCAACGAGGCGCATCTGCCCTGGACCCTTGCCGCGCTGCGGGCCGGCAAGCAGGTGCTGTGCGAGAAGCCGCTCGGGCTGACCGCCGGCGAGGTCGAGCAGGTGCTGGCCGTCGCGGCCGAGACGGGCTGCACCGCGGTCGAGGCGAGCTGGTACCGCTGGCACCCCCGGATCCGGCTCGCTCAGCAGCGGCTCGCGGGGATCGGCCGGGTCGAGCACGTCACCGCCGGCTTCACCTTCGGCGGGGTGCCCGATGGCAACTACCGGCTCGACCCGGCGCGCGGCGGCGGAGCGATGTACGACGTCGGCTGCTACGCCGTCAGCGCCTGCCTCTGGGCGGTCGGGCGGGGGCTGCCGGATGAGGTCACCGCCACCTCGACGTACGCCGGGACAGGGGTCGACCTGGATACCCGCGCGATCCTCGACTGGGACGGGGTGACCGCGGAAGTCCACGTCGGCATCGACGGCAGCGAAGGCCAGTGGCTGGTCGTCACCGGTGAGCGGGGCGAACTCGAGCTGCGCGACTCGCCCTACACGTCGTGGCGGGACGACAGCGAGCTGTGGGTGTCGGACGGTGCGGGCACCGAACGGCTGCGGGTGCCGCCGGTCGACGCCTACCGCGTCATGGTCGAGGAGGTGTCGTCGGCCCTCACCGGTGGCCCCGGTTGGGTGCTGCCGCTGGAGGAATCCCGGCAGACCGCGGCGGTCCTCGATGCCGTCCGGGCCAGCGCCGCCGCCGCGCGCGTCGCGACCTAGGCTGCTCCCATGCCAGAGGACGCCCCGGAGCTGCTCACCGTCGACGAGGTTGCCGTCCGGATGGGCATCGGTGCCACCGGTGTCCGGCAGCTGGTCAGCGAGCGCCGACTGCTCGGCCTGCGCGACGAGCACGGCGAGGTGCGCGTCCCGGCGCGGGCCCTTGACGGCGCCGAGCCGGTCAAGCACCTGTCCGGGGTGCTGACGCTGCTGCACGACGCGCGCTACACGCCGGAGCAGGCGCTGCGCTGGCTCAACACCGAGGACGACTCGCTGCCCGGCTCACCGTTCGACGCGCTGCACGAGAACCGTGCCACCGAGGTGAAGCGGCGGGCCCAGGCGCTGCTGCTGTGAGGCTGCTGATCAATGGCGAGCCGCGGGAGGTCGCGGACGGCACGACGCTGCCCGCGCTCGTCGCCTCGCTCGGCCTGAAGGTCGGTACGGTCGTCGTCGAGCACAACGGCACCGCTCTGCTGCGGTCCGAGGTCGAGCGGGCGGTGCTCGCCGGTGGTGACCGGCTCGAGCTCATCCGGGCGGTGGCCGGTGGCTGACCGGTGGGCCCGCCTTGCCGATGCACGGCTGTATCTCTGCACACCCGCGCGGCCCGACCTCGCCGACTTCCTCGACGAGGTGCTGGCCGGTGGCGTCGACATCGTGCAGTTGCGCGAGAAGGGCTTGGAGGCACGGCAGGAGCTCGCGTTGTGCGAGGTGGTCGCAGCGGCCGCAGCTCGGCACGGCGCGCTGTGGTCGGTCAACGACCGCGCCGACGTCGCCTTCGCGGCCCGGCCCGACGTCCTGCACCTGGGCCAGGACGACCTCCCGGTGCCGTTGGCGCGGCAGCTGCTCGGCGACGACGTCCTGCTCGGGCTGTCCACGCACGACCGCGCTCAGGTCGACGCCGCCGCGACCGAGCCGGGTGTCGACTACTTCTGCGTCGGCCCGACCTGGCCCACCCCCACCAAGCCCGGCCGGGCCGCCCCCGGCCTGTCCCTCACCGCGTACGCCGGGGCGGTGGCTGGCGACCGCCCCTGGTTCGCCATCGGCGGCATCGACCTTGCCAACCTCGAGGAGGTCCTCGCGGCGGGCGCGACCCGCGTGGTGGTCGTGCGGGCGCTCACCGAGGCGGCCGATCCGCGCGCGGCCGCCGAGTCGTTCGCCGCGCGGCTGCGCCGGTGAGGGCGGCTTACCTGGTGGTGCTCGCGGTGTGCGTCCTCGGCACGCTGCCGCTCGAGCTGGTGCTGCACACCCGGGTCTACGGCCGGCCGCGGCGATTGCTGCTCACCCTGCTCCCGGTGGTGGCCGTCTTCGTCGGCTGGGACGTGCTCGCGATCCGGGCCGGCCACTGGGGCTACGACCCCCGGCAGACCACCGGCGTCCTGCTCGGCAACGTCCCGCTCGAGGAGGTGACGTTCTTCCTGGTCATCCCGGTCTGCGCGATCCTCACCCTGGAGGCGGTCCGGGCCGTGAAGGGCTGGCGGGTCGGCGACGAATGACCTACACCCAAGCCGCCCTGCTCGGGGTGGCCGGCACGATCGCGCTCGACCTGCTGGTGCTGCGGACCCGCCTGCTGCGCCGCCGCGCCTTCTGGACGTCGTACGCGATCGTGCTGGTCTTCCAGCTGCTGACCAACGGCGTCCTGACCGGACGGGGGATCGTGTTCTACGCCGGTCGGGCGGTCGCCGGGGTCGGCTCGGCGGCGGGCCGGACCCCGCCGTTCCTCGGCCAGGGCAGGATCGCGTACGCGCCGTTCGAGGACCTGCTGTTCGGGTTCGCACTGGTGGTGCAGACCCTGTCCTGGTGGGTCTGGTGGGGCCGCCGCCTGGACCGCCGCTGACCGGCCCACCCCCGCTCCCGGTTCCCCGGCCCACCCCCGCCGTACCGTCTCGTGTCGTGAAACGTGGGCGTTTTGTACCCCTGAAATCACGAGAGGAGACGGGAGGGTGCGACCGGCGCGGCAGGAGCGCCGAATGGCCAGCGGCGAGGAGCCGGCCTGGTCCGGCGGGACCCGGCCTGGTCCGGCGCCGAACAGGCTTGGGACTCGGCCGCGTCCGGAGCAACCTGGAGGGGCCATCTGGCCCAATCGGCGGCCATTCGGCGTAGTCATTTCGGGCGCAAAGGTCATCCCATCGTGGGATAGATCAGCATTATTACTCTGCGTAGTCTAATCGCTACTGCGCCAGATGCACGGGTGCCGACGAAGGGCAATGGGCCATGTCAGCGAGTCAGAGCTGCCGAGTGGGACTCCCCGGAAGGCCGGCGCACCGCCGGGGCGTTGCCGGCGTGACCCTCGGGCTGCTGGTGGCCGCCGCGTTGCTGGCACCCGGAGCCTCGGCGACGACCGGTCGCCACGGTCAAGCCCAGGCCGTGATCGTGACCGGCCGGCCGGGCGCAGCAGCGACGGTCGAGCAGGCCGTCCGCGCCGCCGGTGGGACGGTGACCCGGGCGTTGCCTGTCATCAACGGGGTCGTTGCCCGCGTGCCGGCGGGGGCGCTGCCACTGCTCCGGACGGTGCCCGGCGTGCGCTCGGTGACCGCCGACGTGTCCGGTCATTTCGCCAGCGTGTCGCCGGCCCTGGGCTACGACCCGGCGACCGATTCCGGCTCACTCGACCTGATCGGCAAGGTGGTCGGCGCGCAGACCTCGTGGACCAGCGGCTACGCCGGAGCGGGCGTCGACATCGCCATGATCGACTCCGGCGTCGCGCCGGTGGCCGGGCTGACCAACGGCAACGTCGTCAACGGGCCCGACCTGTCCTTCGACTCCCAGAATGCTGCACTGACGCACAACGACATGTTCGGCCATGGCACCCACATGGCGTCGATCATGGTGGGCCGGGACATCGTCGAGACCTCCAGCCGGGCGTACGTCGCGGACAGCAGCAAGGGCTTCGTCGGCGTCGCCCCCGACGCGCGGGTGGTCAGCGTCAAGGTCGGTGCCGGTGACGGTTCGGCGGACGTCAGCCAGGTCATCGCCGCGATCGACTGGGTCGTCCAGCACGCCCACGACCGCGGGTTCAACATGCGGGTGCTCAACCTCAGCTACGGCACCAACTCCGGGCAGGCCTACGACGTCGACCCGCTGGCTTTCGCCGCCGAATCCGCATGGCAGCACGGCATTGTCGTGGTCGCCGCCGGCGGCAACGACGGCACCTCGGTCGCGAGCCTGTCTGACCCGGCGTACGACCCGATGCTGCTCGCTGTCGGCGCCGACGATCCGGCCGGCACCGTCCGGACCGCCGACGACACCGTCCCGGCGTTCGCCAGCCACGGCACGGCTGCCCGGCACGTCGACCTGATCGCACCGGGCGTGCATGTCCTCGGCCTGCGGGTGCCGGGCTCGGCGATCGACGCGCACAACCCCGGCGCCGTCGTCGGGGGGCGCTTGTTCCGCGGATCCGGGACGAGCCAGGCGACCGCCGTGACCTCGGCCGCCGTGGCGCTGCTGCTGCAACGCTCCCCGCAGCTCACCCCGGACCAGGTCAAGCAGCGGCTCGTCACCAGCACCCACGCCATCAAGGACGACGGCGAGCTCTACCGGGGTTCGGGCCTGCTCAGCCTCGACGGATCACTGACCCAGGCGCCGCGCGCGTACGCCGGGACAGTGCCGGCCTCGACCGGCACCGGCACCCTGGATGCGGCCCGGGGCGGCGCCTACGTCTCGGCCGGCGGCGTGGCGCTGCGCGGCGAACAGGACATCTTCGGTCGGGCCTTCACCAGCTCGGCGATGGCCACCTGCGCGGCGACGGCCTCCTGTTGGAGCGGCGGCGACTTCAACGGTGCGTCCTGGTCGGGTGCGTCCTGGTCAGGGGCCTCGTGGTCAGGGGCCTCGTGGTCGGGGGCCTCCTGGTCGGGAGCGTCGTGGTCGGGTGCATCCTGGTCCGGGTCGAGTTGGACCGGCGCGTCGTGGTCAGGGGCGTCGTGGTCGGGCGCGAGCTGGTCGGGCGCGAGTTGGTCGTGAGGTGAGCTCCACCCGGTTCGGCACAGTCGCCGGGCCGGGTGGAGCGGACGTCGGCAAGGAGGGAGCAGCGAGATGGCCGGTGCCGGGCGGCATGCGGCCATGACGCCTGCGCCGACGGTGCGCTGGACCCGGTTCCGGGCGACCGCGCCGCTGCAGGCCCGGCTGCCCGCGGCCCTGCAGCCCGGCCCGACCCGTTCGGTGCTGGCCCTGTCGGGTTCGTTTGCGTTGGCGTCACTGGTCCTCGACCGATGGGTGATCGGTCTGCATCGTGGTGAGGTGCGTCCGCTCGTCCTGCTGCTGTTCGCCGTGGCCTTCGCCGTGGCCGAGGCGGCAGTGGTCCATCTGGAGATCGGTTCCAACGCCTACTCGATCTCGGCGAGCGAGGCGTTCCTGGCTGTCGCCCTGCTGACCGGCTCACCGACCGAGGCGATCGCCGCCCGGCTGCTCGGCGGACTGCTCGTGCTGTTGTTCCGGCGTCGGCAGCGCCCGGTCAAGATGATCTTCAATCTCTGCTCGTGGTCGATGGAAGTCACCCTCGCCCTGCTGGTGTTCCAGGGCCTGCACGGCAGCCCGGCCGGGCTGACCGTCGCGTGGCCGGCGGCGGCAGGGGCGACCCTGGCTGCGGGCATCTGGCAGACGACCGCGGTCTGCGTGGCGATCTCGATCTACTCCGGACGGCTCAGTCCGCAGACGTTGCGCAGCACGTTGCTGCCGGCCCTGGCCAGCGCCGTCGGCGGCTGCACCGTCGCGATCATCGCGGTGGGGGCCCTGCGGTGGGACCCGCTGGCGCTGATCCCACTCGGGATGTGCGCCGTGCTCCTGGCGGTCGGCTATCAGGGCTACGCCCGGCTGCGGGCGCGCAACGCCGTGCTGCAGCGGCTCTACGACGTCACCCGCCGGATGTCCCGCTCGGCCACCAACGAGCAGACCCTGGAGGACCTGCTTGGCGCGGTTCGTGACCTGCTGCGTGCCGAGGTGGTCGAGCTGGTCATCGGCGACGACGACAGCGCGGGCATGGTCCACACCCTCGTCGGCCCTGACGGCTGGACCAGCACGCCGATCCTGGCCGGCTTCAGCGACTGGGCGCATACGCGCACCCTCACCGGCGGCGAAGCCCTGTTGATGCGGGAGACGAGCAAGCATCAGCTGACCCGCGCCTATCTGGCCGCCCGGGGGTATCGGAACTGCCTGCTCGTCCCGCTGCCCGGCGAGTCCGACATCCCCGGCACCCTGCGGGTGGCGAACCGGGTCGGTGACGTGGCGACCTTCGGCTCAGAGGATGTCAAGCTGCTGCAGACAGTCGCGTCGCAGGCCGCGGTCGCCCTT
The DNA here is from genome assembly GCA_046595615.1 of Mycobacteriales bacterium. Taxonomy (GTDB): domain Bacteria; phylum Actinomycetota; class Actinomycetes; order Mycobacteriales; family SCTD01; genus JAYSQK01. Next base: position 19,179 of record JBKJOO010000198.1, read on the forward strand.
GAGAACACTCGCCTGCTCGAACGCCTCAACTACGAGTCGCGCCACGACCCGTTGACCGGGCTGGCCAACCGGACCCATTTTCAGGACCGGGTCGAGCTCAGCCTGCTCGCCGGCGAGCCGAGCGCGATCCTTGTGATGGACCTCGACCGCTTCAAGGAGATCAACGACACCCTCGGCCATCACCACGGCGACCTGCTGCTCGTCGAGGTGGCCCGGCGGCTGCACGCACAGTTGCGTCGGGTCGACCAGCTGGCCCGCCTCGGTGGTGACGAGTTCGCGGTCCAGCTCACCGGGGCGGAGCTCGAAGACGCCATCCAGGCCGCCCAGCGGATGCACCGCGCGCTGGCCGAACCGATCACCATCGACGGCATCTCGGTCAACGTGCAGGCGTCCATCGGGATCGCCCTGGCGCCGACCCATGGCAGCGCTGCCACGACGCTGCTGCGGCGCGCCGACGTGGCGATGTACTCCGCCAAGCGGGGCCACACCGGCATGGCGGTCTACGAGGCATCCCAGGACGACCTGTCCCCGCGCCGGCTGACGCTGGCCAGCGAGCTGCGGGAGGCAATCAGCGCGGGGCAGCTGGAGCTGTTCTACCAGCCGCAGCTGTCGACCACGACCGGTCAGGTGGTCGGGGCCGAGGCGCTCGTCCGCTGGCGCCATCCCGACTACGGGCTCGTCTGCCCGGACGAGTTCCTGCCGCTCGCCGAACAGACCGGCCAGATCCGCCAGCTGACGCGGTGGGTCATCCGGTCTGCCGTGGCGCAGGCAGCGGCCTGGCAGCAGGTTGGGATGCAGATCGACGTGTCGATCAACGTGTCGGTGCGCAACCTGCTGGAGCTCGACCTCCCGGACTTCTTCACCAGGGTGATCAACGACGCGCAGCTGCGACCGAAGGCGCTCACGATCGAGGTCACCGAGTCGCACATCATGGCCGACCCGGAGCGCACCCTCGGCGTCCTGCGGCGGTTGCACGACAACGGGCTCCGGCTGTCGATCGACGACTTCGGCACCGGCTACTCGAGTCTGGCGCACCTGCGGCTCATGCCGGTGCAGGAATTGAAGATCGACAAGTCTTTCGTCCTCGGCTTGGCCGAAGGCGACGACGCGGTGGAGTCCAAGGCCAGCAGCAACATCGTCCGCTCGATCTTGTCACTGGCGCAGTCCCTCAACCTCGAGGTCGTCGCCGAGGGCGTGGAGGACCAGGCCACCGCCGACCACTTGGCCGAGATGGGTTGCGGACGACTGCAGGGCTACCACTTCAGCCGGCCGATCCCCGCCGCCGACTTCGCCGTCTGGCACCAGGCCCGGCAGGGCGCCGCGGTCGGCCTACGACGGCCGCGGCTGCGAGCGGTGCCATTCGCCTCGCCGGCCTGACCTGCTCCTACGAAGACCTGCCCCGAGACCGGCAATGGCCAGCACCAGCGCGACGCCGGCTGCCGCTGCTGCGTACTGTTTCTCGGCGTACCAGACGGGTTCGTAGAGGCGCGGGAACGGCCCGATCGCGGGCACCTCGACGTACACACTGCCGACCACCGCGGCCAGCGACCCGGCCGCCACGGCCAGCGCCAGCCACCACGCCAAGCGGGTCGGCCGGATCAACAACCAGAGCGCTGCGACCGCCGCTGCAGCGGCCTGCGCGCGGAACAGTGCACCCTCGGTGACCTGGTCGCCGATCGCGTCGAAGTTGCCGGCGAGATCGGCATGGATGTACGCCGTGCCGAGCAGGGCCGCTGCGGCGAGGAACCCCAGCAGCCGGCTGACCATCCTGATCGGGCTGGGCGTCATGGCCGCTCCTGTCGTCGATGGGCTGCTCGCAGGGGAGTACGGACGGCGGGGGCCGCGAGTTCAGTGTGGACGTCTGCGCCCCTTCACCTGCGCTCGCGGCGCTGCAGGCCGCCCATCGGCGTCCAGGACGTGATCACGAGATGGTCCGGTGGCATGCCGACGTCGGTGTGGGCGACCTCGAACAGGTCCAGCTGGAAGTGCCGCGGTTCGGTGCCGCTGTCGGTGTCAGCCACGTCGACGGCGCGGCCGGCGAGTTTCGCCTCGCCGAGCCAGCTGCTCGGGTCGTCCTCTGGCGCGTCGTGGGTTGGCGAATGGAGGGCGAAGCGTGGGTCACGACGCAGATCGAGGGCTTTGCGGGAGCCCGGCATCATGGCGAGCAAGACGGCCCCGTCGGTGAACTCGACCTCGATGCCGCTGATGCGCGGGGAGCCGTCACGCCGCAGGGTTGCGACCGTCGCGTGCTTTCGGATGGCGAAGCAGCGGCGCACGACGTGGGCAAGGTCGCCGTTGTCTCGGACGAACTCACCCCACGAGGCCATGGTTCAAGGATGACCGACCCCTGACTCGTGGACGTGCACCGGCTGCAGGGACCTCTACCGTGGCGCCATGGCCGACACCGACACCCCCTGGGAGCCTCCCCTCGCCGGTACCGAGACCGAGCACCTCGTCGGAGCGCTCGACCGGCTGCGTACGACGTTCCGCTGGAAGGCCGGCCACCTCGACGCGGCCGGGCTGCAGGTCCGCATCGGCGCCTCCTGCCTGACGCTCGGTGGTCTGATCAGGCACCTGGCGTACGTCGAGGACGTCTGTTTCGCGAGCAAGCTGAGCGGAGCGCGTCCAGGCGCACCGTGGGACGCCACCTACCGCGACGACGTCGCCGACTGGGAGTTCACCTTCGCCGCCGAGGCCACCCCCCAGCAGCTCTACGCACTCTGGGACGGCGCCGTCGAACGGTCCCGCGTCCGGCTCGACGCGGCCCTGGCCGACGGTGGGCTCGACCAACTCGTCCACGTCCGTGGTCCCGACGGCCGCCATGTCAGCCTGCGCCGGCTCGTCTGCGACCTGATCGAGGAGTACGGCAGGCATACCGGGCACGCCGACCTGCTCCGCGAGGCGGTGGACGGTCTGGTCGGGGAGGACCCTCCCGCTGGCTGGCACGGATGACCGAGCGGATCCCTGCTGCGATGGACCTGGAGTTCACCGGCGACCTTTGGTACTGGCGGGGTCCGTCGCCCTACTACTTCGTCACGGTGCCGGATCAACAGAGCCTGCACCTGCATGAGGTGTCCAGGGTCGTGACGTACCGCTGGGGGATGATTCCGGTCCGAGCGCGGATCGGCAGCCCCGGATGGACGACCTCGCTGTTTCCGAAGGACGGGACCTACCTCGTGCCGGTCAAGGACGCGGTACGCCGGGCCGAGGGGCTCGACGAGGGAGACACCATCGCGGTCCGGCTGGTCGTGGCCGGTCCTCGCTGACACCGCCGTGGCGCGACGACGCGCGCGGCAACCCCTTCACTGCACGGCGATCTTGACGATCTGGTCGGCGACACGCCGAGACGGGCGACCACATCGTCAAGATCGCCAGGCCTGGCGAGGGTGATCTTGACGATCTGGTCGGCGACACGCCGAGACGGGCGACCAGATCGTCAAGATCGCCAGGTCCGAGGGGGGCGGGGCCGGGCAGGGACACGATCGCCAGCGGTGGCTCGTCAGCTCGCGATGAAGCCGGCCCGGATCAGGACGGCCGGCATGACGGCCAGCACTGCCAGCGCGATGGACCCGGTGGCACCCTCAGCGCCGGGCCCGCCGGGCCCGCAGCAGGCCGGGTCCGGCGACCGCCGCGCGCCGACCGGGCCCGACCGAGACCCGCTCGGTGAGCACCTGGTAATCGGCCCGCTCGACCTCGTCGAGGATCCCGCCGTACAGCGCCAGGGCGGTCTCGATGCACGGCCGCGAGGTGGGGTGCAGCAGCCGCACACCTTGCCTGGCGCTGCGGTAGATCTCCCGGGTGCGGGCCACCTCGAACGCCAGCAGCCGGCGCACCGGCCCGTCCACCACGCCGTGCTCGAGATGTTCGCGCGTCACCCCGAACGCCGTCAGGTCCTCCATCGGCAGGTAGACCCGGCCGCGCAGCAGGTCCTCCCCGACGTCGCGGATGAAGTTGCTCAACTGGAACGCGATCCCGAGGTCGGCGGCGTAGGGCTCGGCCACCTGGCGCGGCACGACCGGCTCGAGCACCGGCACCATCTCGAGCCCGATAACCGCTGCCGACCCGTACACGTAGATCATCAGCTCGTCGTAGGTCTGGTAGCTCGTGACGGTGAGGTCCATCCGCATCGAGTGCAGGAACGCCTCGATGTGGGCCATCGGGATGTCCCAGCGGCGTACGGTGTCGACGACCGCGCGCGAGATCGGGTGGTCCGAACCGCCCGCCTCGACATCGGTCACGAACTGCGCGCCCCAGCCGATCAGCCAGTCGGCTTTCTCAGCGTCGGTCAGCGTCGAGCCGAGGTCGTCGACGATCTCGTCGGCGTAGCGGGCGAAGCCGTAGAGCGCGTGCACGTAGGGCCGTTTCCAGGCCGGCAGCAGCAGCGTCGCCAGGTAGTACGTCTTGCCGTGGGAGGCGTTCAGCCGCCGGCAGGCCTCGTACGACGCCCGCAGCGCCGGGTCCCGGATCCCGGCGGCGTCCAGGGCGGCCTTGCTCACAGCGGGGCAGTCTGGCGTACGCCGGGGCGCAGGCTCGTGTGCAGGGCAGTGCGCCCGAGCAGCCGGCGCGGGACGCCGGTGTGCAGCAGCGGCGGCAGCTTCACGACAGCGGACTGCCCAGGCGTTGCGCTCGCGAGCGGTAGGTCTTGTCCTTGCCAAGGATGCGCTCGGCGGCGAGCCGGCCGCTGACGAGGACCATCGGCACCCCCACCCCGGGCTGGGTGCCGGACCCGGCGAACACCACACCATCGACCTTCGGCGCGAGGTTGGTAGGACGGAACGGCCCGGTCTGGAAGAACGAGTGGGCGCTCGCGAACGGCGCGCCCATCGCCATGCCACGGCGCTGCCAGTCGGCGGGTGTGGTGACGTGCTCGACCTCGATCGCCTCGCCGAAGCCGACGTAGCCCATCGACTCCAGCCGGGCGACGCACTCGTCGCGGTAACGCGGGCCGACGACGTCCCAGTCGATGCCCGAGCTCATGTCCGGGGTGGGGAACAGCACGTAGTAGATCTGCTTGCCGTCGGGCGCGAGCGAGGGGTCGCTGCGGGTCGGGTTGGTGACCAGCACCGACGGGTCGGCCATCAGCTGCTTGCGGTCGATCAGGTCGGTGAACACCTCCCGCCACTGCTTGCCGAAGTGGATGTTGTGGTGCGCCGTCTTGCCGTAGGTCGCCGACGAACCGGCCAGCAGCAGAAAGCAGCTGGGGGAGTAGGTGAGGGACTTGACCCGGCGGGGCGTCAGTTCCGGCGGCAGCAACTCGCGGTAGGCCACCGGCAGATCCGGGTTGAGCACCACCACATCGGCGAGAATGCGCTCGCCGTCGGCGGTCTCGACCCCGACGGCCCGGCCGTTGCTGACCAGCACCCGGGTGACGGTGGTGCCGTAACGCAGCGTCGCGCCGTGCTTCTCGGCCGCTCCGGCCAGCGCCCGCGGCACCGCGTGCATGCCGCCCTTGGGGAAGTAGACGCCCGCCACGGAATCCATGTAGGCGATGACCGCGTAGATCGCCAGGGCGTCGTACGGCGAGAGTCCGGCGTACATCGACTGGAACGACATCACCCGCTGGGTGCGGGGGTCTTTGAGGTACTGCCCGACCTTGGGAGCGAGCTTGGCGAAGCCGCCGATCGCGGCGAGCCGGGCCAGGTTGGGGGTGATCAGGTCGAACGGTGAGTCGATGTTGCGATCGATGAAGTCCTTCATCTCGTAGCGGTAGAGCTTGGCGACGAAGTCGACGTAGCGCAGGTAGCCGCCGGCCTCGTCGGGCCCGCAGACGCGCTCGACTTCCGCGGCCATCTCGTGCACGTCGGCCTTGACGTCGAGCACGGAGCCGTCCGGATAGAACGCACGGTAGAGCGGGTCGACCGGCTGCAGCTCCAGCCAGTCCTCGAGCCGCTCGCCGACACAGTCGAGCGCGTCGGCGATCAGGTCCGGCATGGTCAGGACGGTCGGGCCGGTATCGAAGGCGTAGCCGGCGTCCTCCAGCACCCCGTTGCGGCCGCCGGGCACCGTTTCGCGCTCCAGGATGGTGACCTGCCGGCCGGCCCCGAGCAGGCGTAGCGCGGCGCTCAGCCCCGCCAGCCCGGCGCCGACGATGATCACATGGTCGGTCTTGCCAGGGACGGTGCGCACGAGCCGAGCCTACCGGCGGCGCCCGCTTTCGGCCGTCCCGCGCCGTACGTGCGCCAGTGTTCGCCCGGTCACAGCCCCGCGGCGATGGCTGGGGCGAGCTCGAGCTCGACGGCGCTGAGCCGGCGGTATCGCCGGGCGCCGACCGTCATGGCGCCACCCGCCCCGCCGAGGGCCCAGACCAGCAGGACCAGGAGCGGCCGAGCGACATCGTGGGCGCCGAAATAGGTGAGGTTGCGCAGCAGGTCGACGCCGGCGCCGTTGACGAGGTACTGGCCGACGTGCCGGTAGAGCGAGGGCAGCAGGCCGTAGGGCACTGCGCCGCCCGAGGCCGGGTTGCCGACGACGACGAACAGCAGGATCACCAGCGCCGTGCCGGCCACTCCGAGCAGCGCCTGCATGGTGACGGCGGTCGCGGCGGTGGCGAAGCAGATCAGCGCGGCCGCGCCGATGGCCGCCGGGACGTGTCCGTCGAGGACGCCGAAGGCGGCCCGGGCCGCCAGCACCACAGCGAGCGCGCTGATGACCGAATACCCAGCGAGCGCGCCCAGGCGCAACCCGGCGGCACGCAGCCGGTTGGGGGCCGGGCCGGTGACCAGGCTGAGGACCGTCACCCCCAGGTAGCCACCGAAGACCATCACCAGCGTGACGTAGAACGGTGCGACGCCGCGACTGTCGGCCTTGGGTAGCGGGGCCACATCGGTGACCGTCAGGGGCCGGTGCTGGGCAGCCGCCAGCGCCTGAAACCGGCTGGTCAGCAACCCGCTCTGGCTGACGCTCGCCGCCGAGGCGACGTACAGCGTGTCGCCCGATTGGCCGACAGCGAAGCCCGCCTGTGCTCGACGCTCCCGGACCTCGGCGCGGGCCTGCTCGGCGGTCGCGACGGACTGTGGGTCGAGCGCGTCACCGGAGGCTGCGGCCAACCGGGTCACGGTCTGCGCGGCGAGTTGCGGTGAGGGAGCGGCCACGCTGACGCGGAGCCGGTGGGGCGCGGGATCGTGGAACGCGGCCAGGTAGGACAGCGCGAACAGCACCTGCAGCACGACGACGGCAACCAACGCCCCGGCGACCCGCCCCCGCGCTGTGTCGTCGCTCTCGATGGTGCACTCCTTGTTCGGCCAGCCGGCGCGCGACTCAGTGGGTGAGGACCTCGGCGCCGGTCTCGGTGACGACCAACGTGTGCTCGAACTGCGCCGTGCGCGACCGGTCGACCGTGACGGCCGTCCAACCGTCGTCCCACAACTCGTGCTGCCAGGCCCCCATCGTGATCATCGGCTCGATGGTGAAGGTCATGCCGGGCACGAGTTCCTGCCTGGCCGCGGGATTGTCGTAGTGGTAGACCTGAGGGTCGCTGTGGAACGACCGCCCGATCCCGTGGCCGACGAAGGCCCGCACGACGCCGTAGCCGTTGCCTTCCGCGTGGCGCTGGATCGCCCTGCCGATGTCGCGCACCCGGGCGCCGGGCCGGACCGCCGCGATGCCCACGTCGAGGCACTCGCGGGTGACCTCGACGAGCCGGCGCGATGGTTCGTCCACCTCGCCGACGAGAAACGTCGCGTTGGTGTCGCCGTGCACCCCGTCGAGAAAGATGGTCACGTCGCAATTCACGATGTCGCCGTCCGCGAGCACCGTGGAGTCCGGGATGCCGTGGCAGATGACCTCGTTGATGCTCGTGCACAGCGACTTGGGAAAACCGTTGTAGCCCAGCGGCGAGGGATAGCCACCGCGTTCGATGCAGGCGGCGTGCACCACAGCGTCGAGCTCGTCGGTGGTGACGCCCGGCCGGACCGCAGCGCCGACCGCCTGCAGCACCTCGGCGGCGGCCCGCCCGGCGACCCGCATGAGGGCCAGCGTCGCCTCGTCCTTCGGCGCACTGGACTCGCGCTCGGTGGGTCGCCCCTTCGGGTCCAGCGCGTACGACGGGCGGGGGATCCCCGCGGGTACCTCCCGGCGCGGCGACAGTCGGCCGGGGCGGACGTAGGACAAGGCGAGCCGCTCCGCCTCGTCCCGGCGTACCTGCTCGGCAACGGCCCGGTCCGGATCGAGATCGGCCAGCCGGTGGCAACGCTTGTAGCGGCGCCCGCTGCCGCACCAGCAAGGGTCGTTGGCCGCGAGGGTGGGTGCTGTCATGGTGCGGGTGAGCCTAAGCCGCCGGCCGGGCCGGCCGCTTGGGGTGCCGGTCAGCGTCCCCACCCGGCCTGCCCCGCCCCGCCGGGACCGGGACGAGTACCGGCGGCGACGACCACAACAGCAGGGAAGGGCGCGCGCCGAGCCTCGCCGCACGCTCGGGATGATCTTTGCGGCCCGTCATGGGCTCCGCTTGCCTGCCGTTGTGGTCGTTGTTCGCGAGCAAGCGCCCCGCCCGAAGCGGGATCAGGCGGTGCGGGACGTCGCGGCGACGGCGAGCTCGCCGAGGACCTCACGGGCCGGCTCGGTCAACGGCGCCGCGGTCAACGCCGACATCGCATCGTCCATCAGCGTCGCGATGAGCCCCTCGACCCGATCGACCGCACCGGTGTCGGTGAGCACCGTGCGCAGGGCGCTGACGCCCGGCTCGCCGAGGTGCGGGTCGCCCAGGTGACGGCGTACGACGGAGGCCTGCGCGGGTGCGGCCGCCTCCATCGCCATGGCGATCAGGACGGTGCGCTTGCCCTCGCGCAGGTCGTCGCCGGCCGGCTTGCCGGTCTGCGACGGGTCGCCGAAGACCCCGAGCACGTCGTCGCGAAGCTGGAAAGCCTCGCCAAGTGGCAGTCCGTAACCGGAGTAGGCGTCGAACACCTCCTGGCCGGCGCCGGCGAGTGCCGCCCCGAGGTGCAGGGGCTTTTCGATCGTGTACTTCGCGCTCTTGTACCGGGCCACCCGAAGGGCCCGCTCGACCGAGCCGCCGCCGCGGGCCTGCTCGAGCAGATCGAGGTACTGCCCACCCATCAACTCGCTGCGCATCGCGTCGTAGACGGCCTTGCCGTCGGCGAGCCGGGGGGCGGCGCTGGTGGCGAGCATCTCGTCGGACCAGCTGAGGCACAGGTCGCCGAGCAGGATCGCCGCACCCGCGCCGAAGACCTCGGGATCGCCGTGCCAGTCCTCGTCGCGGTGCATCTCGGCGAACCGCCGGTGCACCGCCGGCTTGCCGCGCCGGGTGTCGCTCTGGTCCATGACGTCGTCGTGGATGATCGCGCAGGCCTGGAACAGCTCGAGCGAGGCCGCGGCAACGACCAACTCGTCGCTGTCGGCGCCGCCGGCACCCAGGTGCGCCCAGTAGCAGAATGCCGGCCGCAACCGTTTCCCACCCGAGAGCAGCTCGGTGAGCGCATCGGTGAGCGGCACGAGCTCGTGGCTGACCGCGGCAAGGCCCGGTCGTCGCGCGGCAATGAAGACATCGAGGGCCGCCTGCACCCGCTGGCGGAGCTCGCCACGGTCGAGAGGGCTCATGGCCACGCAATCTAGTGCCCTAGCCTTACCTCCATGGCCAGTCGCACGATCACCGACCTGCTCGCCGGCGGCGACCGGTTGTTCTCCTTCGAGTTCTTCCCGGCCAAGACCCCTGAGGGCGAACGTCAGCTCTGGCAGGCGATCCGCGAGCTGGAGCCGCTGCGCCCGGCGTTCGTCTCGGTGACGTACGGCGCCGGTGGCTCCACCCGCGACAGCACGGTCGCGATGACCGAGCGGATCGCCACCGACACGACCTTGCTGCCGCTGGCCCATCTCACTGCCGTCGACCACTCGGTTGCCGAGCTGCGACGGATCATCGGGCAGTACGCCGGGGCAGGCGTGCGCAACGTCCTCGCGCTGCGCGGCGACCCGCCCGGCGATCCGCAGGCCGAGTGGACCAGCCACCCGGAAGGCCTGGAATACGCCGAGGAGCTGGTCCGACTGGTCAAGGCCAGCGGGGACTTCTGCGTCGGGGTGGCGGCCTTTCCCGAGAAGCACCCCCGGTCTGCCGACCACGACGGCGACGTGCGCCGCTTCGTCCAGAAGTGCCGCGCCGGAGCCGATTTCGCCATCACCCAGATGTTCTTCCGGGCCGAGGACTACCTGCGGCTGCGCGACCGGGTCGCGGCGACCGGCTGCGACGTGCCGATCCTGCCGGGGATCATGCCCGTGACGAACGTCGCCCAGATCGAACGCTTCGCGGTGCTGTCCGGGGCGGCGTTCCCCGCCGACTTGGCCGCCCGGCTGCACGCGGTCGAGGACGACCCTGCGGCGGTTCGGTCGATCGGCGTCGAGGTGGCGACCGCGCTGTCCGACCGGCTGCTCGCCGAGGGCGCCCCAGGGCTGCACTTCATCACCCTCAACCGGTCGACGGCGACCCGTGAGGTGTGGTCCCGACTCGGGTTGTCCGCCCGTCCCTAGTCGGGCTTGGCAACCGATCGGGCTCGCGCTGCGTCCAACCTCCACACCCATCGTGGAGGCTCCCGTGAACCGCACCGCTCTGCTCGCCGTCCCAGCTGCCGTCGCCGTCGTCGCGGCGTACGTCGTGGGCTCACCGCACGGCCCGACCGTGGCTGCGGCCGCCACGCCAACCCCCGCCGAGATCGGCGTCGTCGTGGACGGTCTCGGCAAGACCACCGGGGTGCCGGATGTGCTGCGGGTCAACCTCGGCGTCTCCATCCGGCGCGGCGACGTCAGCACGGCGCTGCGCGATGCCAACAGTCGCCAGCGCACCCTGCGCGCCGCACTGCGCAAAGATCGTGTCGCCGACGCCGATGTCCAGACCTCGCAGGTCGATCTGCAGCAGGCCTACGACGACAAGGGTCGCCGCAACGGCTACGTCGTCAACGAGCAGGTCATCGTCAAGCTGCACGACATGGCCACAGCCGGCCGGGTGATCACCGACGCGATCCAGGCCGGCGGCAACGAGGCGACGCTGCAGGGCGTCGCCTTCTCGCTGGAGGACGATGCGGCGTTGCTCGGCAAGGCCCGCGATGCGGCCTACGCCGATGCCAAGGCCAAGGCGCAGCGGTACGCCGAGCTGTCCGGCAAGCGGCTCGGCGACGTGCAGCTGCTGGCCGAGACGACAACGCCCGCACAGCCGGACTTCCGGTCGCAGGACAAACTCGCCTTCGCCACGGCTGGGGCGGCGTCCCCCGTCCCGCTGGACGCGGGCACCTCGCAGGTCAGCGTGTCGGTGCGCATCCGGTGGACGCTGGCGTAGCAGGCGCCTACGGTTGCTCGTCATGAAGCTGGTGCATCGCGTCCACACCTCCGCCTCACCCGGGCAGGTCTGGGAGCTGCTCGGGTCACCGGAGCGCTGGCCGTCGTTCGAGCTGATGCTGCACCGGGTCCGGGGCGCATCGGGCCGGGCCCTTGCCGGCCAGCACCTGCTGGGCATCTCGCGCGGGATGGCCCTACGCATCCCGGTCGACGTCGTCGAGAGTCAGGCCGAGCAGCGGCTCCGACTGGTGGTGCGCACCGTGCCGGGTGTCACGCAGGAGGAGACCTTCGAGCTCACCCCGTCGGTGCGCGGCGGGTGCGACGTGTCGGTGAGCGTGGTTGTCGATGGGGTGTTCGCCCGCGCCGCGGTCCTGCCGGTGTGGCTGGCGAGCGGGGTCACCGCCCGACTGCTCGTCGCCCAGGCCGAGCGGCTGGCCCGATCCCGCCGGCGGTCCCGGGGCGTCGCATGACCCGCGACGGACTGCTGGTCCTCGCCCTCGCGGTGTTGGGGGTGGCCCTGTTCGTGCTGGCCGTCGCCACGGCCCGGCGGCCGACGCAGCAGATTGCCGATCGCGCAGGCTACTTCGACCGGTGGCAGGTGCTGCATGGCGGCTACGACCCCCGGACCGGCAGCGCCTGGTTGCGCGGTTGGCTGACGATGGTGCACGTCATCGCTCGGCCGATCGCCCGGCGAGGTGTCCAGCCCGACGTCGTCACGATCAGCTCGATCTGGCTCGCCGGGCTGGTGCTCGTGCTGTCCGAGATCGGCGGCCGCTGGTGGATCGCGGCCGGCTGGACGATGGTGCTCAGCGGCCTGTTTGACACCCTCGACGGGTGCGTCGCCGTCCTCGAGGACCGCACCACCAGGTGGGGCTATGTCCTGGACAGCGCGGTCGACCGCATCAACGATGCGATCTACCTGCTCGCGGTCGTCGCCGTCGGCTGCCCGGTGCCGCTCGCTGTCGGGTTGGGCTTCGGGTTCTTCTTCCTGGAGTACCTGCGCGCCAGGGCAGGCAATGCCGGCGGGGACGAGGTGGGCCGGGTGACGATGGCCGAGCGGCCGACCCGGGTCATCCTTTTGTCCCCCTCGATCCACTTCAGCGGCGTGTTCCTGGGCTTGGCGAACATCTTGTCGGTCGTCGGGCCGGCCCTGCTGCTGGCGATGACGGCGGTCTCGATCGGCCAGCTGGCGGTCGCGGTCCGCCGGCAGTTGCTCGACCTGCCGGTGGACGGGGGAGGCCGCGTCGCGGCCACCGGGGACGAGTCTCGCGCGCTGCCCTGAAGATCAAAGGCTGGACGGGTGCGACCGCGAGGGCTACGGTCCCGCACGGACCAGGTCCACGGGTGCGATGACCGGACGCTGTGCGCCAGGAGCGTCGCCCCACGGGGGTGGGCCCTTGACCCGTCCGGCCGGCTTCACCCTGCACGCTCTCACTTGGGGGCGATGGCCATGCGGCGATCGTTGACACTGCTCACCGTGTTCGCACTGAGTGCAACCGGCGCCGCCGTCGGGGCGCGGGCCATCGCAACGCCCAGCGATCCGGCGCCACAGCAATCCCGGTTGCTCGCCCGCAGCGTGCTATCGGCGTCGGCGGTCCGGGCCGGCTCACCGCCGTCCGGCGCGTTCTTCACTGGCCCGAACCGCGCGACCGCCGCCGACAACGGCGTCCCCGGCCCGGCGACCGGCGCGTATCTCCAGCAGCAGCCGGTGCAGGGCGTGAGCGCAGTGATTCCGGCCGGGGACGGCACCTGGTGGGCGTTGCCGGACAACGGGTATGGGACCCGCGACACCTCCGCCGACTGGCAATTGGCGATTTACCGGATCGACGCGCGGTTCGGCAACCCGGCCGGCCCACAACTGCTGTCGACCATCCTGCTGAGCGACCCGGGCCGGCACGTCGCCTGGAAGACGGTGTGCGACCCGACGGCCGGGACGGACCTGCCGCCATTCACGTTCAACGCGCTGCCCGCGACGCCGCCGCCGGCCTGCGGGACCGATCCGGCGGCGCGCCTGCTGACCGGTTTCGACTTCGACCCGGAGTCGGTGCAGATCGGGGCCGACGGCACCTTCTGGATCGGCGAGGAGTTCGGACCGTTCCTGTTGCACGCCGATCAGCAGGGGCGGCTGCTCGAGGCGCCGATCGGCGCACCCGGGGTCGTCTCGCCGCAGAACCCGACCCTGGACGTCCTCGCCGGCCAGCGACCGACGGTGGCGCAGAGCCGGGGCTTCGAAGGCCTCGCGATCAGCCCGAACCGACGCACCCTCTACGCCATGACCGAGGGGGCGGTCGGTGAGGATGATCCGCAAACGCTGCGGGTCCGGGCGTTCGACATCGGCACGCGGCAGTTCACCGGCCGCGATCTCCGGCTGCGGCTCGAGATGCCCGGTGCGAAGGTCGATCTGTCTGGCCTCGCCCTCGTCGGCGGCGCACGGGCCTATCCGGGGACGACGAAACCAGTTGGCACAGGGGGCGAGTCGGCCGCCGAGATCACCGCGGTGAACGCCCGCGAGTTCCTCCTGGTGGAGCGGGACTCGGCCGGCGACGGGATCACCGCGCCACGGTTCAAAAAGGTCTTCCTGCTCGACCGGCGCGGCCGCACCCTCGTCAAGTCGTTGCTGATTGATCTGATGGCTATCCCCGACCCGAACGCGATCGGTGGCGACGGTGACTTCTTCCGCTTCCCGTTCAACACGATCGAGTCGGTGCACGTCGTGGACGACCACAGCATCCTGGTCGCGAACGACAACAACTATCCCTTCTCCAATGCCCGATCCCGGAGCCGCACGAATGCGCGAACGGGACCGCTGGCGCCGGACGACAACGAGTTCATCCTGGTGGGTCTCGGCTCGTCCCTGAAGGTCGACCACCGGTTGCTGTCGCCGGCCCAGGGCGCCGACGTCAGGCCGGACCGATGAGGCCGGCCACGATCTGTGCGGACAGGGTGACGAGCGGCAGACCGCCGCCGGGGTGCGAGGAACCGCCGACCAGGAACAGCCCTTGCACGGGAGATCGGTTTGCCGGCCGAAGGAACGCCGCGGTGGCACCGTTGCTCGACGTGCCGTAGATCGACCCACCGACCGCGCCGGTCAGGGCCTCGAGATCGGCGGGGCTCCGCACCTCCCGCCACAGCAACCGGTCCCGCACGGGCAGGCCGCGCTCGGCCAGCAGATCCAGCAGCTGCTCGGCGTACGCGTCGGCGAGACCGGGTGCGCGCCAGTCGATGGCGCCGCGGCCGACGCCATGCCGCGGGGCGTTGACGAGGACGAACCACGCCTCGTGCCCGTCGGGACGCGCCAACGGGTCGTCCGGGGCGCTGAGGTAGATGGTCGGATCGGGCACCGGCCGGGCCGGCGCGCCGAAGACGGCGTCGAACTCGGCGTCGTAGTCGGCCGGGAACAGCACGGTGTGGTGCGCGAGACCCGGGGTCCGCCCCCGCAGCGCGAGCAACAGCACGAAGCCGGACAGCGACGGGGTGGCCCGGGCGAGCCGGCGGGCTGCGGCCGGTGCCTCGACGAGGTCGCCGTAGACATGGGCGGCGTCGGCGTTGGCGACGACCACGTCGGCGGGCAGCAGCCGCCCGTCGGCGAGGCGCACCCCGTCGACGGCGCCGGCCGCCGTGCTGATCGAGGTGACCCGGGCGTCGAGCAGCACCGTGGCGCCGTGCTCGACGGCCCGTTCGTGGATCGCCTCGCCGAGCCGGCGTAGCCCGCCCGCGATGTACCACCCGCCGTAGGCCTGCTCGACGTAGGGGACGGCGGCCAGGGCCGCCGGGGCCCGGCGGGGATCGGACCCGGTGTAGGTGGCGTAGCGGTCCAGGAAGGTGCGCAGCCGTGGGTCGCGCAGGTGGCGCCGGCCCAGCGAGCGCAGCGACCGGCCGGGCGCGATCGCGGCGATGTCGGTGGGGTGGCGCAGGGCGAGCCGGGCGATGGTCGACGGGCCCGTCAGGGTCGACTCGAGAAAGGGTCCCCGGCTGGCCTCCCAGACCCGACGTGCCCGGCGGTGGAAGGCCCGCCAGTCGGCGCCGCTGCCCGGGCTCCACGCCTCCAGCCGACCGCAGAAGTCGTCGAGGTCGTCGGTCGCGTCGAAGGTCGTGCCGTCGGCGAAGCGGTAGCGGGCGATCGGGTCGAGCCGTTGCAGGGACAGCCCGGCCGGCCAGCCGCCGGTCGCTTCGAACAGGTCGGTGAAGACCTGCGGCATGGTCACCAGCGACGGCCCGGTGTCGAACCGGAAGCCGTCCAGTTCGTAGCTGCCCAGCTTGCCGCCGATGGTCCCGGCCGCTTCACAGACGGTGACCTCGTGGCCGGCCGCCGCGAGCCTGGCCGCCGCTGCGAGACCGCCGACGCCGGCCCCGATGACGACCACGCGGCTCACAGTGCGCGGCCCTTCCAGGTCAGCGTGCCGCGCCGGTGGGCCAGGTGCGACCGGGCGGTCAGCGCCACCAGGGCGGCGACCGACACCGGGTGGGCGAGCGCGTCGAGTGGCCGGCCACCGGTCCGTCTCGCGCTGATGACGCGGCCGAGAACCCCGGCGGCGTAGGCCAACTGCCCAGCACGGCTGCCCCGCAGCGCAGCAACAGCAGGTACGACGTACAGGGCGGTGAGCAGTCCGGAGGTGGCGACGGGGACGGTGTGCAGAGACTTGGTGTAGCCGGCGACGAGCTCGCCCCAGCCGTCGTACATACGGGTGGTGGCGAGGGCGGTGCCGTCGGCGACGCCACCGGTGCCGCGGACGGCCTTGACGGCGCGCAGCAGGGCGACATCCTCGACGACGTCGGCCCGGACCGCCGCGTGACCGCCGGCGCGGGCGTAGACCTCCCGCCGGACGGCGAGCAACTGGCCGTTGGCGGCGCTGAGCGAGGGCCGTGGCGAACGCTCGGCCAGCCGCAGCGGCAGGAACGTCAGGAACGACCACTGCAGCAACGGTTGCACCAGCCGGGTGAACCCGGGCGCGTCCTGCCGGGGATAGGGCGACACCAGGTCCAGGTGCGCGCTGTCGAGCAGATCGGCGGTTGCCGCGACCGCGTGCGGCGCCAGCACCACATCGGCGTCGACGAAGACCAGCACCTCGCTGGTGGGGGCGGCCGCGTCGGCGAGTTGCTGGCAGGCATGCGGCTTGCCGAGCCAGCCTGACGGCAGCGGGGCCCCGACGAGCAGCCGCACGCGCGGGTCACCGGCGGCCACCCGGCGTACGACATCGGCTGTGCCGTCGGTCGACTCGTCGTCGAGCAGCACGATCTCGAGGTCGACGCCCTGCTGGGCGAGCAGGGCCCGCAGGCAGGCCTCGACCCGCCCGGCTTCGTCGCGGACCGGCAGCAGGACGCTGACCGACAGGGCCGTCCCGGTGGCGCGCGGGGTGCGCAGCAGCCGGGCATTGATGGCGGTGTGCGTGGTCAAGCCGGCCACCAGCAGGGCCAGCCACCTCATCGGCGCAGCCGGCGGACGTAGGGCCCCGCCACCAGACCCATCCCGACGCCGCCGATCAGGGCGACCGCGGGCCGGCCGAAGAACGCGGCGTTGGCGACGACGGAGGAGACGTAGGTCCACAGGAACAGCGCGGCGGGCTGGCGGTCGTCGGCCTCGATCCGCGGCAGCGCCTGCAGCAGCGTCATGATCACGAGGGCGACCAGCAGCCAGCCGAGATAGTTCGAGACGGGAATGCCTGGTACGCCGGGCAAGGCGTGCTCGACGTCGCGCCAGTGCCAGTTGCCGGCGGCCACCAGCTGCGGGTCGAGGAACAGGTCCCAGGAGGCGAGCGCGGCGGCACCGATGAGCGCCGCGCCGAGCGGGCTGCTGGCGAGCCGCTGCCCCACGAGCAGCGACGGGTAGCTGAACATCGCCCAGGCGAGTGGGATGACGAGCGGCACGCCGATGATCTTTGCGCCGAGGCTGCCCGCGTAGTCGTAGGCACCGAACGGTACGCCGGTCGCGGTGCCGACCGCCTCGACCAGCAGCCCGATCCCGGCGCTGACCACGACGAGCACCGCCGTCCAGGCCAGGCCGCGGTGGACGAGCGCATGGCTGGTGCTGGCCAGGAAGAAGCAGACGACCGTGCCGACGGTCAGGACGTCGCGCGGGTGGCCGTGCACGAGCGGGTAGGCGATCTGCAGCAGGACGGTCGCCGCCGCCAGGGCGAGCGGCAGCAAGGTTCGCTCACGCTGCAGCAGCGCCGTCGACACCACGGGGTTCAGACCGTGCGGAAGGTCGCGCGCAGCCGGGTGACCGCGTCGGCGAGGGCGCTCCGGGCGGCCGGGCCGTGCGCGGCGAACCAGCCGGGCACCTCCTCGACGAGGTCGTCGTAGGCCTCGCCGAGCGCCTCGCCAGAAAGGGCCCGGCCGGCCACCGGATCGTCGTACAGCAGGTGCCAGAGCTCGGAGACCTCGGCGGTGGTCGGTTCGGGCGCGCCGCTGCTCAGCCAGCCGCCGAGGTCCAGATCGACCTCGTCCGGCAGGTCGTCGTCGAGTTCGAGGCCGTGCTCCTGCGCGTGGTGCTCCAGGGCTGCGCGACTGCCGAACAGCAGCACCTTGCCGTCCTCGGCCAGCAGGACATCGGTCTCGGTCTCGTCGTCGACCGTCCAGCCGGCATGCCAGCGGGCGGCGCCGTCGATGACGAGCACCTCGTAGAGCTCAGCCACGTCGGACCACCTTCAGGGCTCGGGACAGGGGGGTTGGGCTGCGGTCGGCGAGGGCCACCCGGGCGGCGGACCGGCCGCTCGCACCGAAGACGCCACCCCCGGGGTGGGTCGACGCGCCGCACAGGTAGAGCCCGGCCATGCCGGGCACGCGATAGCCGGCCAGCTCGGGCATCGGCCGCCACATGAACATCTGGTCGAACGCCATCTCGACGTGCATCACCTGCCCCGATCGCAGCCCTAACTCGCGCTCGAGGTCCAGCGGGGTCTGCACGTGCATCTGCTCGACGCTGGCGGCGAAGCCCGGCGCGACCCGGTCGACGGCCTCGACGAGCTTGTTGCCCTCGCGTTCGGCGATGGCGTCCCAGGTCTCACCGTTGGACAGCTGGTAGGGATGCCACTGCCCCCAGACGGTGATGTTGTGCTTGCCGGCTGGGGCGATCGTGTCGTCGAAGGCGCTGAAGGTCATCGCGAGCGCCGCCGGCCGCTCCGGCGGCAGGCCGGCATTGAACTCCCCGTGCGCCCTGCGCAGGAACTGCCGGCTCGGGGCGAGCAGCTGCATCGCCCGGTAGGTCTGTTCGGTCGCGCCGGGGTAGCGCGGCAGGTCGCTGGTCGCGAGCCGGACGACCATGCCGATGCCGTTGCCGGTGCGGACCGTGCGCCGCGCCCGGTCCAGCAGATCACCCGGCGGCGCGTCGAGCAGCTCCAGGGTGGCGAGCACGTGGCAGGCGCCGATCACCGTGGCCGCCGGCAGGTGCGCCCCGGACGCGGTGAGCACACCGGTGACTGCCCCGGCGTACGACGTGACGGCGGCCGCACCGTCGCCGAGGCGCACCGTGCCGCCGTAGGACGCAAGCCGCCGCTGCAGGGCCTCGCTGAGCATCCCTGACCCACCCTTGGGATGGCCGGGGGGGAGCAGGTGCATGACGGTGTTCCAGCCGACCAGGTCGGCGGTCGCGACCTCGGACGTCGGTGGGCCGGACTGCGCGCCCATCCAGGCCAGTGCGGTCTTGAGCCGCTCGTCGTCGAAGTGCTCGTCGAGCAGCGAGTCACCGCTGGTCAGGAACTGCCGGGACAGCTCCAGGCCGTCCAGGCCGGTGCCCTTGCCGACCCCCCACAGGGTGCGGCCGAGCCGGGCCGGCGACGGCGGTCCCTGGAAGGCCTCGAAGACCTTGCTGTTGCGCGCCGACCAGTCGAGCACGAAGGCCCGGTAGGCGTCGGCGTCCTTGGTCCCGCAGACCGACTCGATGCTCGCGCAGGTGCGGTCCAGGTCGACGTGGAAGTGGATGCTCTGCTCGCCGAACGGCGCGAAGCCCCACGGGTCGAGGTCCTGGTATTCGAGCCCGCACAGATCCAGCCGGAGGTCCTCGATGATGCCGGTGTGCCGGACCATGATGTGGGCGCTCGAGCCGCGGTCCATCCGGTAGCCGGGAAAACGTTCGACGGTGCTGACCGCGCCACCGACAACGGTGTCACGCTCGACCACCTCGACCTCGAGCCCGGCTCTGGCCAGGTAGCAGGCGGCGACGAGCCCGTTGTGGCCGGCGCCGACGACGACGACGCGGTCCCGGCTCATGCGGCGGACCCTAGGTGCAGCCCGAGGACGGCGAACTCGCGTGGATCGCCCGGGAAGCGAAGTTGGCGCACCAGATCGGTCCAGCCCCCGGCCCGGTAGAACGCGCGGGCCCGCGTCTCCAGGTCGGGGGTGGTGAGGACGGCGGTCCGGGCCGGGGTGCCGGCCAGCAGGTCGGCCAGCAGGCGACGGCCGAGACCGGCACCCTGGTGGGTCGGCAGCACGTGCAGCTCGCAGACCTCGAAGGAGTCGACCAGCCAGACTGCCACCTGCTCGGGGGTCAACGCGGCCCGGACCTGGTCGTGCCACCATTGGCCGGCCGCACCGAGATAGCCGTAGCCGATGCCGATCAGCCGGCTGCCGTCGAGCGAGGCGACAGCGCGCAGCCCACCCCGGTCGAGGTGCCCGGCCAGGACCGCCCGACGGCTGCGGGCCTTCGGCCGCGGCACCCCCATCGCCTCGGCATAGACGTCCAGGACCTGCTCGGCGTTGGCCGCGAGGGTGGCCCGGTCCCAGCCGACGAGCTCGATCATCGCAACCGTCCGCTGGTGCCCAGCACCTCGAAGCGGGCGAACAACTCCTCGGCGTACCACCCCTCGGTGGCGGTCCGGCCGATCGCGCGGACGTGTTCCGGGCTGCGGTGGGCAAACTCGCGTAGCGCGACGGGGGAGTCCCAGAGGCTGAACGTGCCCTGCAGCCCGACCGGCGCCTCGCCGATGCCCACAGCCGCCCGTAGGCCAGGTTGCCGGTGGAGCTCCGCGCTGACCGGGGGGACGGCCCGCCAGAACGTCGCGGCCTTGCGCGCGGTGAGCCGGGCACGGGTCACGGCGGCCACTGGCCCGTCGTACCGCGTGGGGGTGGGATCGCCGAACGGTGCCCGGCCGCTCCACCGCCCCCGGCTGACGAGCGGGCGCAGGTCGGCCCGGAACACCTCGGTGGCAAGGGCCTCCCAGGACCGGGCGACGGCGAAGTCGCGGGCAGCGCCGGCGTCGGCCCAGGTCGCGAGCAGTCCCCAGCGCAGCGGATCGGCGTCGCGCGCGGTGAAGGTGCGGCCGTCACCGGTGCCGAGCAGCTTGGCGAAGCGCACCCCGGGGGTACGCCGGATCCGGGCCCGGTCCAGCCCCATCCGGGCGAGGGCCGCCGGGACCTGCCCGGGCGAGACCCGCCACAGGTGCAGGGTGACGAGCGCCGGGACCGGTTCCACACCGTCGAGCCTGTCACGGGACTGCAGCGGGTCGCCTGTTGGTTGAGGTGCAGCGTGGAGCTGCAGCAGATTGCCGAACAGGCCGGCCGGGACCTCGAGACCGCCACCCCGCGGGAGGTGCTGCGCTGGGCCGTCGACACCTTCGGCGGGCGCTTCGCCATCACCTCCTCGATGGGCGACGGGGTGCTCGCCTCGCTCGCCCCCGGGGTGGATGTCATCTTCCTGGACACCGGCTACCACTTCGCCGAGACGCTCGGCACCCGCGATGCGGTCGCCCAGGTCTACGACGTCAACGTGCGGACGATGTTGCCGCTGCTGACCGTGGCCCAGCAAGATGCCGAACACGGCGCCGAGTTGTGGCGCCGCGATCCCGATGCCTGCTGCGCGATGCGCAAGGTCGAGCCGCTCGCGCGTGGCCTCGAGCCCTATCTCGCCTACGCCTCCGGGGTCCGGCGGGACGAGACGGCCGCGCGCGCCTCGATGGGCGTCGTCGAGTGGGATGGCCGGCGCGGCAAGGTCAAGGTCAACCCGCTCGCCACCTGGACGCAGGACCAGGTGGACGCCTACATCGCCGCGGCGGGCGTCCTGGTCAATCCCCTCGCCGACGACGGCTACCCGTCGATCGGCTGCGCGCCGTGCACCAACCGGGTCGCCCCCGGTGAGGACCCGCGGTCGGGCCGCTGGGCCGGGACGGCCAAGACCGAGTGCGGGCTGCACGTCTAGCCCTAGTCACCGAGCTGGTCCGCGCCGCGCAGAGCGACCCGCGGATCGGGCTTGGAGCTGTCGGCGAGTTGCGCGGACCCGCGTCAGTGCCCCCTCCCGGGCGTCACCCTTCGCCATGGACCTGGTGGTGTGCCCCCTGGACGGGGCGATGCTGACCGTGGTCGAGCGCCGCTGGGGGGCGGCCGGGACACCGCTGCTGGCCTGCTCGCAGTGCGGTCGCCGTTTCGTGTTCGGCAGTCAGGGGCCCGAGCCGATCGACGGCTGACCGGGTCACGGCGTGCGGTAGAGCACGTGGCGTTCCGGCGAGCGAGGATGGTCGAACTCACCCTCCCGCCGCATGCCGAGCCGCTCCATCACCCGCTGGCTGCGGCCGTTGGTCAGCGCCGTCATGCTGACGATGCTGGGCTCGTGCCGCAGCCCGACCAGCAGGGCGGCGCGGGCCGCCTCGGTCGCGTAGCCCTTCCCCCAGCAGTCCGCGGCCAGCCGCCAACCGACCTCCAGGGCCGGGCTGAAGGGCAACCCGTGCCGCCAGGCCAACCCGGTGAACCCGGCCAGTCGTCCCTGGGTCTCGACGGCCCACAGCCCGTAGCCGTGTTCGGCGAAGTGCGCCTCGATCCGATCGACCATGGCGTCGCTCTCGTCCCGGGTGAGCGTCGCCGGGAAATGCTCCATCACGACCGGGTCGGCGTTCAGGGCCGCGAAAGGCGCCCGGTCCGCCGAACGCCAGCGCCGCAGCAGCAGTCGCTCGGTCTGCAGCTCGTCGTACCCCATGCCCGTCCGTCTCCCTCCCGCGCGGGCCCTGCCGTCTCGTGTCGTGCATCCGGGGGCAGGCGGGGTCCTGAAACCACGACACCAGACGGTACGCCGGGGCGGGCCTGCAAAGCCGCTGGGTCGGGCCGATGCGAGGTCGTTCCCGGGCCGCTCCCCGGCTCCCCCCGGCCGATCTTGACGATCTGGTCGCCTGCCTCGGCGTGTCGGCGACAACACCGTCAAGATCGCCAGTCGGTACGCCGGGACGCCGGCGCGGCGGGGCGGCGGCTGGGCTCGCCGCGCCGGCGCGGCTCGGCTCGCTGGCGGGGCGGTGGCTGGGCTCGCCGCGGGGCGCGGCGGCTCAGCAGCGGGGCGCTGCAGAGCCGGCCGGCGGGCGGGCGGGGCGCCCCAGCGACCCGCCTCGGGTATCGGCCCGACTCATCTCGCGCATCGACGCCGCCGACTCAGGCCGCGCCGGTCAAGCCCTTGAAACGAACCGTGAACACCCGCAGGCAGTCCTCGCAACGCCAGTCGCCGTGCCCGGTGTCGGGGTCGTCGCCGAACGGCCGCAGCGACTCCTCGCCGCAGTACGGGCAGTACATCGGGACGGCCCGCTGCGGCGAGCTCACTGCAGGAGCGCCTCGTCGGCCCGGCGGGCCCACACGGCGAACTTCTCGCCCGGCGTACGGTGCTCGAGATAGGTCCGCAGCAGTCGCTCGACGTACTCCGGCGCGTCGTCGGCGGTGACCTTGAGGCCGCGGGACTTGCGGCCCAGGCCTGCGTTTTCGCCGAGCCGGCCACCCAGGTGCACCTGGAAACCTTCGACGCCGTCGACGATCGAGCCCTTGAGGCCGATGTCGCCGGTCTGGAACCGGGCGCACGAGTTGGGGCAGCCGTTGACGTTGATGGTGATCGGCTCGTCGAAGTCGGGCAGCCGCTTCTCGAGTTCGGTGTAGAGATCGACCGAGCGGGCCTTGGTCTCGACGATCGCGAGCTTGCAGAATTCCAGGCCGGTGCACGCCAGCACCCCGCGCCCGAACCTCGTCGGTCGCACCCGTAGGTCGTCGGCCTCGAGCTCGGTGACCAGCGCGTCGACGGACGCATCCGGTACGCCGAGCAGCACGAGCCCCTGCTGGGCGGTCGTCGACACCCGGCCGGCGCCGTACTCCGCGGCCAGCGCCGCGACCCGCTGCAGCTGGCTGCCGCTGGTGCGACCGGCGCGGGGCACCACCCCGACGTAGTGCAGTCCGTCGGACTGCCGATGCACGCCGACGTGGTCCCGCTCCTCAGTCGGGGGTGTCGCGGGCGCCGGTCCGTCCGGCAGCGGCGCGGCGAGGTAGGTGTCCTCGAGGACCCGGCGGAACTTCTCGGTGCCCCAGTCGGCCAGCAGGAACTTCAGCCGGGCGTGGGTGCGCGAGCGCCGGTAGCCGTAGTCGCGAAAGACCGAGATGACGCCTTCCCACACCTCGCTCACCCGGGACGGCTCCACGAAGGCGCCGAGCCGCAGGCCCAGCTTGGGGTTGGTGGACAGACCACCGCCGACCCACAGGTCGTAGCCGACACCGAGTTCGGGGTGGGTGACGCCGACGAAGGCGATGTCGTTGATCTCGTGATTGGTGCAGTGCACCGCGCAGCCGCTGATCGAGGTCTTGAACTTGCGCGGCAGGTTGGCGAAGACCGGGTCGCCGATGTATTTCGCGGTCACCTCCCGGATCGCGCCGGTGGCGTCGAGGAACTCGGCGTTATCGACCCCGGCCAGCGGGCAGCCGACGATAACGCGGGGGGCGTCGCCGCAGGCGTCGGTGGTCATCAGGCCGACGTCCTCGAGCCGCTGCCAGATCTCGGGAACGTCCTCGATCCGGATCCAGTGCAGCTGGATGTTCTGCCGATCGGTCACATCAGCGACGTCCCGGCCGTGCTCAGTGGCGATCTCGCCGATGACCCGCAGTTGCTCGCTGGTGAGCTGGCCACCGTCGATGCGCACCCGGAGCATGAAGTACGGCGCCTCGAGCTCCTCCGGCGCCAGGATCGCGGTCTTGCCGCCGGGGATGCCCTGCGCCCGCTGGGTGTAGAGGCCGTACCACCGCAACCGGCCGCGCAGATCCGCGCTGTCGATCGAGTCGAACCCCTGCTTGCTGTAGGTGTCCAGGACCCGTTGCTTGACCGTCAGCGGGTGGCTGTCCTTCTTCATCTGCTCGTTGGGGTTGAGCGGCTCGCGGTAGCCGAGCGCCCACTGACCTTGACCGCGGGGAGCGGGCACAGCTGTCTCCAGAGGTTTGATGCGACAGGGGTGGAGGGGTCAGCCGCGGGAACAGATGGCGCTGCTGGTGCGCTTGAGGTCCACGTGACGACGGGACGTGAGCACGGCAGGCACGTCGTCCAGGGTGGCACAGGCCCGCGCCGGTTCGCCCGTCGGGATCTGTGGGACGATCAGATCATGACCGGCTCGTTCCTCGTCGCGCGTCTGCACGTCGATCTGCAGCGCACCTCGAGCGCGGTCTGTTCCCGCTGACGCCGGGCTGAGCACGACCAGCGCAACGATGCGCACCCCGTTCACGCACGCACAGCGATGCAGCATGCACCCGGCTCCTGGAGGACTGTTGACCGCCACCGCACCGCCGGTGACCGCCGTGGGCACCGGGGCGACGGTCTGGCTGACCGGGCTGCCGAGCGCCGGCAAGACCACCCTGGCCACCGCGCTCGCCGCCGAGCTGCGCCGCCCGGTCGAGATCCTCGACGGCGACGAGGTTCGCGAGTTCCTCTCCAAGGGCCTCGGCTTCAGTCGGGCGGACCGCGACACCAATGTGCTCCGGATCGGTTGGGTGGCAGCCGGTCTCGCCAAGCACGGGGTCCTCGTCCTCGCGTCCGTCATCAGCCCGTACGCCGAGACACGCGACCGGGTCCGGGCCCTGCACGCCGACCGGGGTGCGGGCTTTGTCGAGGTGCACGTCGCAACCCCGGTCGAGGTCTGCAGCGCCCGGGACGTCAAGGGCCTCTACGCCAGGCAGGCCGCGGGCGAGCTGACCGGCCTGACCGGCGTCGACGCGCCGTACGAACCCCCGACCGCGCCGGAGGCGGTCGTGCGTACCCACGAGCAGCGCCTCGATGAGTCGGTGGCCCAGCTCCTGTCGCTGCTGACCGGTCGGGGTCTCGCGTGACCCCGACCACGGTCGGACTCTCCCAGCTGGACCTGCTGGAGGCCGAGAGCATCCACGTCATGCGCGAGGTGGCCGCGCAGTTCGAGCGCCCGGCGCTGCTGTTCAGCGGTGGCAAGGACTCGATCGTGATGCTGCGGCTGGCCGAGAAGGCTTTCTGGCCCGCCCGCATCCCTTTCCCGCTCGTGCATGTCGACACCGGTCACAATTTCGACGAGGTGCTCGCCTTTCGCGACCAGCGGGTCGCCGAACTCGGCGCGCGGCTCGTCGTCGGCTCGGTGCAGGACGACATCGACGCCGGCCGGGTGCACGAGGTGCCAGGCGGCTTGCGTAACCCGCTGCAGACGACCACCCTGCTGCGCACGATCGAGGAGGGCCGCTACGACGCGGTCTTCGGCGGCGCCCGGCGCGATGAGGAGAAGGCCCGCGCCAAAGAGCGGTTCTTTTCGTTCCGCGATGCCTTTG
>JBKJOO010000269.1:0-2651 GCA_046595615.1 Mycobacteriales bacterium
GCGGACTTCGACGTGACCGGCCACCGGAGCCGAGACCGCGGCCGCAGCAAGGGCCACGGCGTCCGCGAGCCGCTCCGGCCAGCTGTCCCCGCGTCGAAGTCCGCGAGCCAGCGCGGCCGTCAGGGCGTCACCGGCGCCCGTCGGGTTACCGGCCACGAGCCGCGGTGGACGGGCAGTCCAGATCTGCTGCCCGACGACGGCCACCAGCCCGTCCCGGCCGGCAGACACGACGGCAGCGGCACCGCTGCTGCGGCTGAGCTCGGCAGTGGCCTCCATCAGCTGCTCAGGGTTACTGATGGGAGCGTCGAGGGTGTAGGCGAGCTCTTCCCGGTTTGGGGCCACGATCGCGGGGCCTGCGGCGAGGGCATGGCGCAGCTGTTGACCGGTGGCGTCCACCACAGTGGGGACCCCCCGCCGACGAGCGATCTGCACCAGCTGCGCGTAGGCGTCGGCCGGAGCGCCGGGTGGCACGCTGCCCGACATCACGACCACGTCGCAGGCCGCCAGCCGGGCCGTCACCGTGTCGAGCAACGCCGCCCACTCCTGCGGTGTGACCGCGGGCCCGGGTTCGTTGAGGACGGTCGCGGCCTCGTCGTCCACTGCGGTGACGGACTGCCGGGTCTCGCCCCCGATCGCGGTGAGCGCGTCCCGGACGCCGGTGCCCACCAGATCCGCCCGCAACCGAGCGCCGTTCGGCCCGCCGACGAAACCACAGAGCGTCACCTGTTCGCCCAGCTGGGCCAGCACCCGCGCGGTGTTGATGCCCTTGCCTCCCGCCCGGCGGTGCACTGCGGTCACGGCGTGCGACGACCCCGGTCGCAGCGAGTCCACCACGTAGGTCACGTCGATGGCCGGGTTGAGGCAGACGGCCAGGATCATCGGGCTGACCCGCCGCACCACCCGTCGGGCCGGCGGCTGGTCACAGGACGACGACCGAGCGTGACAGGTGAGCCGGGACGTCGGCGTCCCGACCCGCCGCGGCCGCCCAGGCGACCGCGTGCTGCTGCAACGAGACCAGTTCTGCGAGCGGGTCCATGGTCGCCCGACGCACCCTCGCGCCGGTGGCCTCGATGGCCTCGGTCTGCACGTCGGTGAGCGGCGTGAGGGCCCACACGAGGGTGTCGGGGCCCGCAACGCTGATCGGACCGTGCCGGTACTCCCCGCTGGCGTAGGCCTCGGCCCACATCCCCGCCGACTCGCGGCACTTCAGGGCAGCCTCCTGGGCGAGTGCGGCCGCCCAGGCGGTCCCCAGCACGACCAGTTGTCGAGGTGCGGGGGAGGACGGACCGGCGGCCAGAACCGCACGGGCTTGCGCGGTCCACCCGGCGACCTCGGCCTGACCAGCCCCGAGGTGGGTTCGCAGCAGGATGAGCAAGCTGGTGGGAAACCGGGTCTGGACGACGCTGCGCTCGTCGGCGTACGACAGGTCGACGATGTCGGTGGCGGACTCGCCGATCGGAGTGCCCAGCTCGCCCAGGATGGCCGTCACCGGCGTCCCCGGGGGTAGCGCGCCCAGGGCCTGGCTGACCTCCGTCGTCGTGCCCGACCGGCTGATGGCGACCACTCGGTCGTAGTCGCGGACGAGGGGCGGCAGCTCGGAGGCGATCACGGCGTCGGTGACGCCGTGACCGCCTTGCTCCCGCAGCCAGGCGTAGGCGGCCGCGACGTAGTAGGAGGTGCCACACCCGAGCACCAGTACGCGCTCGCCGGGGGCCGGGAGCCCGGGCGGCGCAGACACCCCCTGCTCGTAGGCGCGGGTCCAGCAGTCGGGTTGGCTGGCGATCTCCTCGGCGGTGATCCGTCCGAGGCTGCGGGGGGTGGCAATGTCAGGCACGGTCAGTGTCTTCCTGTTCAGGGTCGGACGGTGAGGGTGGCAGTTTCGGTGCGGAACGCCGTGCCAGCAGGGCTGCACCGAGGCAAGCGGCGTTGTCGCCGAGACTGGCCGCGACGACCAGGGGTTCCTGTTGCCAGACGAGCAGGGCTCGCAGTCGTGCCCGTAGCGGGGCGAGCAACACCTCCCCGGCCTCGGCCAGGCCCCCGCCGATGACGATCCGCTCGGGGGCGAGCAGCGAGACGTAGCTCGCGAGGCCGCGAGCCAGGGCGGTCAGCGCGTCGTCCCAGACCTCGGCCGCGATCGGGTCGCCGGTGTCGCGCAGCGCGAGCACCTCGCGGGCGCCGGGGACGGTCGCTCCGGCGGCTCGGGAGTAGCGCCGGGCGATGGAGGCACCGGACGCGACAGCCTCCAGGCAGCCATGAGCGCCACACACGCAGTCGACGTCGAACCCGACGTCGATGTGTCCGAGCTCGCCGCCGTAGGGGCTGAGCACCATGCGTCCTTCGACAACCATCGCGCCGGAGATGCCGGTGCCGATCGGGAGGAAGAGCACGTCGTCACACCCGGCGGCCGCACCGAGCTCACGTTCGGCGAGGCCGCCGGCGCGGACGTCGTGCCCGAAACCGACCGGGAGTCCGGTCCGGTCCTCGAGGAGCTGGCGGAAGGCGACGTCGTGCCACTCGATGTTCTCCGAGTACACCGCCACCCCACCGCGCTCGTCGACCAGCCCCGGGACGAGCTGCTGACCCTCGCCGGCGACGCCGTCGCTGTCGGCGTCGTCGTCCCGGGGCTGGTCGACGAGCGCGGTGGGGTGGCG
>JBKJOO010000427.1:0-4703 GCA_046595615.1 Mycobacteriales bacterium
GCCGAGCTCCGCCAGCGCCGCTGAACCCCCCGGTACGACGTACCGGCGGCACGTCCGTGCGGCCGGCGCGGTCCCGGTGCCGGCGCCGGCGCGGCAGGGCGACCACAACAGCAGGGAAGTGAGCCGCTGGAGGTGAACACCCACGCTCGTCAGGCCGCAGGCGCTTCCGAAACGGTCTCGCTTTGCTGCTGTTGTGGTCGCGAACCGCCCGACAGCCCCACGCCGGTGATCCACGGAAGCCCGGGCACCGGGATGATCTTTGCGGAGGTGCCCCAGCTTCCGTGGATCACCGGGGAGGGACAGGGACTGCGGTCAGCAGGGGTGGTTGTGGTCGAACACCGGGGACTCGCCGGCCGTCTGGTACTGCCGCAGCACGACCGCGCCACCGGAGAACGACCCGCCGACGTCGCAGTAGTTGTCGACCGGTTGGATGTCGAAGTTCGGGTGCTGGAACCACCAGTTCTGCAGGGCGGGGTCGGGGGGGGTGCCGGCGATCCGGGACCAGTCCAGCGGGTTGGAGTACGCGCCGATCCGCAGGCCGGCCATCCGTAACCGCTCGCTGAGCCCCCGGATGACGGCGGCGTTGACGGCCTGGCTGGCCTGCCAGGTCGGGCCGCCGCCGGAGAGCCGGTCGCCCTCGACGTCGAGGAAGACGAACGGCCTGGCCGGACCCGTCGGCAACAGCGAGATCGAGAAGGAGCCGAGATGCCAGCCCCAGTTGTAGCCGCAGCCTGGGTCGGTGGCGGTCGCGTCGCAGCTCGCCGGTCCAGGGGCCGCCCACTGCGGGTCGACTGGTCCGGCGGCGTTGACGTTGAGGTAAACCGCGCCGCGCCCGGGCAGGGCGCCGGCCCAGGCCCACTCGTCGGCGAAGCACGGGTTCGCGGTGAACGGCCGGCCGTTGTTCAGCCCGATCACGGCGAACCCGCCGGTCGCCGGGTGCGAGGACGTGCCGTCGGGGCGGCACTGCGGCCAGGAGATGTCGTGTCCGTCGCCGGCCGGGCCGTACCAACCCGACAGGTCGACCAGCAGATGCACCGACCCGCCGCTGTTGAACAGCCGGACTTTCCCGTTCGCGCCGACGGTGGCGAGCACCGCGTTGGGCAGGGCCTGTCCGGCGACGACGTTGAGGTTGCTCGTGCCGGGGACAGCGCCGTCTGTCGGCGTCGGGTAGACCCGGATGTCGGTCGTCATGGTCGGCCCGACGGCGGTGACGTTGAGCATCACCGCGCTGCCCGGGAACGGCACCGATCCGGCGCCGGCCACGGTCACGTCGAGGGTGCCGGCCGGCCCGACGGCGGGGGTGGCGAAGTCGACAATGCGCCGTGGTGCGAGCGGGTGGAAC
Source organism: Mycobacteriales bacterium (assembly GCA_046595615.1). Lineage (GTDB taxonomy): Bacteria > Actinomycetota > Actinomycetes > Mycobacteriales > SCTD01 > JAYSQK01. The sequence continues at coordinate 1,343 of JBKJOO010000427.1, forward strand.
ACGGCCGCCGTGACGTCGCCGGCGGCGCTCGGGGTGAACCACCCGGTGAGGTCGACCTTGAGCCGCACCGTGCCGGCCGCGTTGCGGATGCTGACCCGGCCGTCCGCCGAGGTCTTCACGACCGCCGCGGCCGCGACGGCCCGGCCCGGCGGCGGGTTGAGGTTGCTGTTGGGCGGAAAGCCGGCAGCCGTGGGATAGATGCGCAGGTCGGTCTGCGACGTCGCGCCGTAGCCGGTGACGTTGAGCGCGACGGCGACCGCGCCGGCGGGCGCGCAGCCTTGGCAGCCGGTCACCTGTACCGCCAGCACCCCACCCGGTCCGAGCGACGCACCGTCGACCAGCCGCACCGGCGTGCTGCCGGTGTAGCCGGCTCCGGTGCCGTCCGGCGCGTCGTACCCCTGCAGGTCGGCGATGACCACGACGGTGCCGCCGGCGTTGCGGATCCGCACCCGGCCACCGTTGCCGAGCGGCACCATGACGAGGTTGGCGACGGTCGAACCGCGCACGACGTTGAGGTTGCTGACGTTGGGCACCGAGATGTTGTCGTTGGGTGTCGGGTAGACCCGCACGTCGGTGCTGCCGCTCGACGACGTCGCGGTGAGGTTGAGCACCACGGCCGTCGTGCCGACGGGGACCGGCGGGGTGATGTCCAGGGTCTGGCGGTCCCCGATGACGGTCTTGTCCAGGATCCGGGACGGCTCCACCGGGACGTACGTCGACTGACGCGTGGTGACGGTCGCCGCCAGAGCCACGCCGGAACCGGCGCCGGGTAGGCCCAGCAGGATCAGGACGGCGGGCAGGAGCAGAACGAGGGGGCGGCGCGACACGGGGGAACCGTACGCTCCAGATCGCCACAACGGGGCCAGGAGTCAGCTCGGGCTAGGCGTCGGGGTGCCGGGAGTCATACGCCAGCAGGCTCGGGACGAACGCCGCCACCAGCAGGGTCAGCGCGATGACGGTCAGCCCGCCGGCCAGGACAGACCCCTGCAGCCCGACCAGGGTCGCGCCGCCACCTGATCGCGCGTCGCCGAGCCGAGGCCCGCCGGCGACCACGACGATGAAGACCCCGCCGAGCCGGCCGCGCATCTCATCCGGCGCGGCGGCCTGCAGGATCGCCGTCCGGAACACCGCGGACACCATGTCGGCAGCGCCCGCGCCGGCGAGCAGCAGCAGCGCGAGCCACAGCCGCCCGGTTAGCCCGAAGCCGACGATGCACGCGCCCCACGCCACGATCGCCGCGACGACCGCGACGCCCTGCCGGTGGATCCGGCCGAACCAGCCGCCGAACAGCGCCCCGAGCAGCCCACCGGCGGCCAGCGCGCTGTACATCGCGCCGGCGCCGGCCTCCCCACCGCCGTAGACCTGGTCGGCCAGCGGGGCGAACAGCGCCCGCGGCAAGCCAAAGATCATCGCGATGAGGTCCACCACGAAGGTGAGCAGCAGGACCCGGCGGGTCAGCAGGAACGCCAGCCCCTCCCGCACGCTGGCGAGCCCGGCCCGGCGACCGCCACCCTCCGGCGCCATCGACGGCAGCGACGCCACCGCCCACAGCGTCGCCAGGAACGACAACGCGTCCACCCCGTACGCCGCACCGAAGCCGAAGCCGCCGACCAGCAGGCCGGCCAGGAGCGGCCCTCCGGTGGTGCCGATACCGAACTCGACCTGTCGCAGGGCGTTGCCCGCGGGCAGCAGCTCGACCGGCAACAGCCGCGGGATGAAGGCCTGACGGGCCGGGCTGTCGATCGCGAACAGGCCGGCCTGGACCGCGACAACGGCGTAGAGCAACCAGGTCTGCCGCCAGTCGACGAGGGCCTGCACCAGCAGCAGGCTGGACAGCCCGGCCTGGCAGCAGGTCGTGGCGAGCACGAGGCGCCGCCGGTCGACGGCATCGGCCACTGCCCCGCCGTACAGACCGAAGACGATGAGCGGGACGAGACCGGCGAGCCCGACGAGGCCTACCGCGGCGGCCGAACGGGTCTGCGCGTAGACCTGCAACGGCACCGCGACGAGGGTGACCTGCGTGCCGATGACCGAGACGGCGTCGCCGATCAGCAGGTTGCGGAAGGCGGGTGAGCGACGCAGCGGCGCCAGGTCGAGGGTGAGCCCCGCGAGCCGGCGGCGCGGAGCGTCCTCGAGCGCCGTCACGGGGACAGTCTCTCGACTCCCCACTGCCCGGCCTCCAGGCGGTACCGGAGCCGGTCGTGCAGCCGGGACGGGCGACCCTGCCAGAACTCGACCGTCACGGGGACGACCCGCAGCCCGCCCCAGAAATCGGGCACCGGCACCTGCTGGCCGGCGAACCGCGCCTCGAGCTCGGCCGCCCGCTGCTTGAGCATCTCCCGGCCCTCAACGACCCTCGACTGGTGGGACACCCAGGCGCCGACCTGCGAGCCGCGCGGCCGGGACCGGAAATAGTCGCTCGTCTCCGCTCGGCTGACCTGCTCGACCAAGCCGACCACGACGACCTGCCGTTCGAGCTCGACCCACGGGAAGACCAGCGAGGCATGGGGGTTGGCGAGCGCCTCGCGACCCTTGCGGCTGGTCAGGTTGGTGAAGACCACCAGGCCGCGTTCGTCGTGCGCCTTGAGCAGCACGGTGCGGGCGCTGGGCCGGCCTTGGACGTCGGCCGTGGCAAACACGACCGCGTTGGGCTCGGCAAGCCCGGCCGTGGCCGCATCGTCGAACCAGCGAGCAAACTGCTCGTGCCACGTCGGTGCCAGATCGGCCTCCGACAGCCCCGCGCGGGAGTAGTCCCGCCGCATCCCCGCCGCATCGCTACCCATGACCAGCAGCCTGTCGCACGCCCCAGGGGCAGGCACGGCAGAATGCGCCGCAGGGGCAACACCCGCCGACGCAAGGAGCGCCACACCATGGCCGACGAGACCATCTTGAAGCCCGGGCTGGAGGGCGTGGTCGCCTTCGAGTCCGAGATCGCCGAGCCCGATAGGGAGGGCAGCGCGCTGCGCTACCGCGGCGTGGACATCGAGGATCTCGTCGGTAACGTGTCCTTCGGCAACGTGTGGGGCCTGCTGGTGGACGGCAAGTTCAACCCGGGCCTGCCACCGGCTGAGCCGTTCCCGCTGCCGGTGCACTCCGGCGACATCCGCGTCGACGTGCAGTCGGCCGTGGCGATGCTCGCGCCGGCGTGGGGCCTGCGGCAGATGCTCGACATCGACGAGCCGCAGATCCGCGACGACCTGGCCCGGCTTTCGGTCATGACACTGGCCTTCGTCGCCCAGTCGGCCCGCGGGCTCGGCAAGCCGATGATCCCGCAGAACGAGGTCGACAAGGCGCACACCATCGTCGAGCGCTTCATGATCCGCTGGCGCGGCGCGCCCGACCCCCGCCACGTCGAGGCCAT
>JBKJOO010000463.1:0-4883 GCA_046595615.1 Mycobacteriales bacterium
CTCGGCACGCCAGCCGGGCTCGGTCTGCCGACCTACGCGAAGGGCAAGCCGGAGGGCTTTCTCTTCCCGGCCACCTACGACATCGAGCCGGGGACCCGAGCGGCACAGGTGCTCGCGATGATGACCGAACGTTTCGGCATCGAGGCTGCTGCCCTGGACCTTGAGGCCGGCGCGCAGCAGCTGCGCCGCTCGCCGTACGACATCGTCACGGTGGCGAGCCTCATCGAGGCCGAGACCCCGCTGGACGGGGACCGCGCCAAGGTCGCCCGCGTCGTCTACAACCGGCTCGCCCGCGGCATGGCGCTGCAGCTGGACTCCACCGTCAACTACGTCCGGGCCGAGCGGGCCGCACGGCTGTCGAACAACGACATCAAGGTGGACTCGCCCTACAACACCTACCGCCACAAGGGCCTGCCGCCCACCCCGATCGACTCGCCGGGGCGCAAGGCGCTCGAGGCGGCGCTGCACCCGGCCGCCGGTGACTACCTGTTCTTCATCACCATCGACAAGCAGGGCCACTCGCTGTTCACGGCGTCCTACCCGGCGTTCCTCGCAGCCAAGGCCAAGGCCCAGCGCGACGGCGTCTACTAGTGGTCATCGGCGTACGTCCTTCGGGGGTTCGCGGCGATGACCCCTGGCCAGGTTCGGTCGGGTCCAGCCGGGTCCGGTCCGGGTCCGGTGCCCCTCCCGTCTCGTGTCGTGATGTGCGGCCCGAATCGGGCCCTGAAATCGCGACACGCGACGGTACCCCGGTCAAGGTGCCCGAATTGTCGGCTCATCGCGGGGCTCGGTCCGTGCGCCCGCAAGCAACGAACTGGGAGAAGCACTAGTGCGGGCAGCCGTCCTCGGCTCGCCGATCGGCCACTCGCTCTCACCGGTCCTGCACCGCGCGGCGTACGACGCACTGGGCCTGGCCTGGACCTACGACGCGATCGAGGTCCGGCCGGAGGACCTGGCCACATTCCTTGATTCGCTGGACGAGCGATGGGCCGGCTTGTCGCTCACCATGCCGCTCAAGCAGACTGTGCTGCCACTGCTGGACACCGTCTCGGAGTTGGTCGTGGGCACCGGAGCAGCCAACACCGTGCTCCGGCGCGACGGCGCGCTGCGCGGCGAGAACACCGACGTCGACGGCATTGTCGAGGCCCTGCGGGAAGCTGGCGTGACCGCGGTCAGCCGGTCGGTGGTGCTCGGCGGCGGCGCGACCGCTGCCTCGGCGCTTGCTGCCCTGCAGCGCCTCGGTGACGCCGCGCCGACCGTGCTGGTCCGCTCAGTCGCGCGCGCCGAGCCGTTGCTGGCGGCGGCCGCCCGGCTCGGCGTCCATCCGGTGCTCGGGCCGCTCGAACCGCGGGCGCTCGCCCCCGTCGACGTCGTCATCAGCACTGCGCCCGCCGGCGCCCTGGACGCCTTCGCCGGCCAGCTGGTGCTTTCCGGGCAGCTGCCGGTGCTGCTCGACGTCGTCTACGCGCCCTGGCCGACCGCGCTCGGTTCGGCGTACGCCGGGGCAGGCGGCACCGTGGTCGGTGGGGCGGTGATGCTGCTGCACCAGGCGGCCGCGCAGGTCGCCCTGATGACCGGCCGGCCGGCCCCACTCGACGCCATGCGGGCTGCGCTGGCCGAGCGCTCAAGCCGGACCTGACCTGCGCCGAAGGAGAAGATGGCCGGGCGTACGGCCGGCGTCAGAAGGGGCGAGGGCATGTCAGAGCTGCACCAGGGGAGCCGTTCGGACCGGTTGGATCAGGCGATCCACCGCCTGCTCGCCCAGACGCCGGAGCTCGAGGCGGCTGCGGTCGTCTCCTTCGACGGCCTCCCGATGGCCGCCGCACTGCCGCCGTCGATGGACGAGGACCGGGTCGCCGCGATGAGCGCGGCCCTGCTGTCGCTGGGGGAACGGGCCGCCCAGGGCCTGGGCCGCGGCGAGTTGTCGCAGGTCTACATCGAGGGCGAGAGCGGCACCGTCTTTCTCATCTCCGCCGACAACGAGGCGGTCCTGGTCGCCGTCGCCGCCAAGGGCGCCAAGGTCGGCATGATGCTGTACGAGGTCAAGCGGGCCGCCGCTGTGGTCGCTGAGGTGCTCCGCGCCGAGGACGAGCTCGAGCCCGCCGCCGAGTCGCTGCCGACGGTGGCCGAACCGGTGCCGACGATTGCCGAACCGATGCGGGGTCCGCACGAGCCGATCCTCGCGGCGGTGCCCCCGCTCCAGGCTGACCCGCACCCGCTCGACCCGCACCCGCTCGATGTCCCCGCTGCCCCGTTCTACGTCGCCGAACCTGCACCTGCCTGGTCCTCGTACGCTCCCTCCGGCTCGGTCCTGCCCACCTCGGGAGCGTCGATCGACGTGCCCGGCTGGTCCTGACCCGGCGACCCTGACCCCGATCGGACTGCCATGAGGCTCGAGGGAACGCTCGACGCGTTCAGCCTCCCCGACATCTTCCAGCTGTTGAGCTACACGAAGAAGACGGGCACGCTGCACCTGCGTCGCGACGCCGAGCACGGCGTCGTCCACCTGCGGGACGGCGCTGTCACCGGCGCGCGCTCCGATGTCTTCCGGCAGGCCCTCGGCCGTCGGCTCGTCGGCGCTGGGCTCGTCGACGACGAGGCCCTCGCCGAGGCGGTCGCCGCGGTCCGCGACGCCCCCGACACCGGTCTTGCGCGGGCCCTGGCCGACACCGGCCGGCTGGACGCCGACGTGCTCCGGCAGCACGGCGTCGAGCAGGCGACCGACGCCGTCTTCGACTTGTTGCGCTGGGCCGACGGCGACTTCGCGTTCGTGATGGACGAGCTGGACCCGGACGATCTCGGGGCGGCGTTGGCCGTCGACGACGTCGTCGCCGAGGGCCGCCGGCGACTGGAGTCCTGGGACGCCGTGACGGCCGCGGTGCCGTCGCCGGCCGCCGTGGTCTGCCTCGCCCCGTCCCCGGGTCAGGAGCCCGCGATCGACCGCGACGAGTGGGCGCTGCTCTCGCTCGTCGACGGCTCGCGGACCGTGGCGGACCTGGTTGCCCTGTCGGGCCGGGGTGAATACGTCGTCGTTTCCGCGTTGGCCGCGCTCGTCGAGCGGGGCCTGCTCAGCATCGGTTCGGAACCCGCCGGCGCCGGCGCGCTGCTGCGCCGCCAGGAACTCCTCGCCACGTTGGAGCGTGCCCCCGAGCTGCCCGCCGCTGCCAGGTCGGTCCGGGCTGTCGATACCGAGCGCGCGGCCGAGCCGGAGCGCGCCATGGCATCGACCAGGTCGGCGGGACCGGTCCGCGCTGCCGTTATCCCCGAGCGGCCGGAGCCGTTCACGCCCGCGCGGCAACCCGACCACGTCGAGCCCGGGCCGACGTACGCCCGGCCGGTCTCGGTCTCGTCGTCCTCGACGGTCGGCGCCGTCCAGGGCGCGCACGCCCTGCAGCCGCAGCACGATCTGGACACCGTCCCCGCCGCCTCGGCGTACATCGACCGTGATCCCAGCGTGAACAAGAGCCTGCTGCTGCGGCTCATCGCCGGTGTGAGGGGGTTGTAGGTGAGCACGCCTTCGCAGCGCGGCCGTCGCAAACACGGTGGCACCGCTGTCAAGATCGTCGTGACCGGGCCCTTCTCGGCCGGCAAGACCACCCTCATCCGCACCATCAGCGAGATCACGGTGCTGTCGACCGAGAAGGACATCACCGACTCGACGCGCTCCCGCAAGGCCGAGACGACCGTCGCAATGGACTTCGGCCGTATCACGATCGATCGGGAGCTGGTTCTCTATCTGTTCGGGACACCCGGGCAGGACCGGTTCGACTTCATGTGGGAGATCCTCGGCGAGGGGATGCTCGGCTACATCCTGCTCATCGACATTGCTCGCGAGGACTCCCTCGAGGGGGCGGTCGGCATCCTGGCGGCGTTCCGCAAGATGGCCCGGGTGCCGTTCGTGGTCGCGCTCAACCGTTCGACCGGGCTCGACCCGGCCGGCGAGCATCACGTGCGCACCGTCCTCGGCCTCGACGAGGAGACAGCCGTCGTACCGTGCGACGCCACCGACCGCGAGTCGGTGAAGGCTGTGCTGCTGGCCCTGCTGTATTCAGTCGTCGACTCGATCGACACGCCTGAGGCTGCTCGCGTCTGATGGGCCGGTCGTGGCCGTGGTGGCGCAGGCGTACGCCGGGCCGGCACGAGCTCGGTGCGGCCGTCACCGCCATTCCGTCTGGCGTCGTGCGCACGGGCTCCCTGCCGCCCGCAGCCATGCCGTCGTACGCCGCACCCCCCGCCGACCTCGGCCGGGCGCCCGCTGCGGCAGCGCCGGCCGCGGTGATTCCGTCGTCCGCCGCCCCGACCGCCCACCTGGGCCGGTCGGCTGGGCCGATGGTGTCGCTGGGGTTCCGCGACGGAAGCACCGCGACGCTCGACCCGGGCTCGCTGCAGGCCCGGGCGCTGCAGCAGCTGGCCAGTTCGCTCACAGCGACGGACTGAGGCCCCTGCCCGAGCCCGGCGCATGCCTGGGTGGCCCAGTGGGTGTTGGGCCGGTGGGGCGGGGTCATCTGGGTGGGCCGGTGGCTCGGGCTCCGGTGAGGGGGTTGTCGGACAGCGCGTCGAGCCAGCCGGCGGTGGTCATCGTCCGGCCGTGGGTGCAGTGCAGCCAGCGTTGCTGGTCGTGCAGTTGGTGGTGGTGTTGGTGGCAGAGCAGCACGAGGTTCGCCAGGTCGGTGGGGCCGCCGTTGGCCCAGTGGATGACGTGGTGGGCTTGGCATTGGGCTGGCCGTCGGTGGCAGCCGGTGACGACGCATTCCTGGTCTCGGGCGACCAGCGCGCGCCATTGGGCTCGGTTGACGGTTCTGCTGAGCCGGTTCAGTTCGAGCCGTTCGGGCTGCAGGCTCAGGTGTGCGGTGCTGATGTCTGCGTCGCACAGCAGCCGCAGG
>JBKJOO010000037.1:0-3451 GCA_046595615.1 Mycobacteriales bacterium
CGTCGACTTCACCCGAAGCCTGCACGACCAGCCCGAGCAGGTTGTCGGTGCCGCGTACCTCCACAACGCCACCAACGAGAACGACGTCCTCGACCTCTACGACCTCCCGCAGGACCAGCATGGCCAGCTGTTCACCGGGGCCCGACGCAGCGCGTGGCTGGATTTCCTCAAGCAGCACCTTGACGGCTCGGTCTCCGGAAGCCCCGTCGCTGACGAGCTGCTGAGCTCCGCGATCGCCCCATCACGGCAGCTGCTCGCCGTGGCAGCCGACGAGATCCAGGACCGCGAGCAGTTCGTGCTCCTGTCCGAGCAGCGGCTCGCGTACGAGCTCGTCCTGCACGAGGTACGCCGGGCGCGCCAGGCCGATCGCAAGGCCGTCATCGTCGTGACCGGCGGCCCGGGCAGCGGCAAGAGCGTCATCGCACTGTCGCTTCTCGGCGAGCTCGCCCGCCAGGGGCGAACCGTCATGCACGCCACCGGATCACGGTCGTTCACGCAGACCCTACGAAAGGTGGCGGGCAAGGGCTCGACCCGCACGGCGAAGCTCTTCGGCTACTTCAACAGCTTCATGGATGCCGAGAAGAACGGACTCGACGCCCTCATCCTCGACGAGGCGCACCGGATCCGCGAGACCAGCGTTGACCGCTACACCCGCAAGGAGTTCCGCGACCGGGCGCAGCCGCAGGTCGACGAGCTCATGAGCGCCGCGCGCGTCCCCGTCTTCCTGCTCGACGAGCACCAGGTCGTACGCCCCGGCGAGCTCGGCACCGTCGGCGAGATCGAGACCTGGGCCAAGGACAAGGGTTACGACGTCCACCATGTCGACCTCGACGCGCAGTTCCGGTGCGGTGGCAGCGAGCGCTACCTCCGATGGGTCAAGGCACTGCTCGGCCTCAGCGAGGAGGCACCCTTCGTATGGGATGACGAGCCCGGCTTCGAGGTGCGGGTCGTCAACACCCCATTCGAGATGGAGGTGCTGCTGCGCCAGAAGCTCCAAGCCGCGTACGGCGCTCGCATGACTGCCGGCTACTGCTGGCCGTGGAGCGATCCACTGCCCGACGGGACCCTGGTGCCGGACGTGCGGATTGGTGACTGGTCGAAGCCCTGGAACCTCAAGGGTGAACGCGGCATCGGCGAGGCGCCCCCGTCAGCCCTCTGGGCGACGCAGGACGGAGGCTTCGAGCAGGTCGGCTGCGTCTACACCGCGCAGGGCTTCGAGTACGACTGGAACGGTGTCATCCTCGGGCCGGACCTGGTGTGGCGCGAGGACGGCTGGGTGGTGCAGCGAAGCGAGAGCAGGGACCCGGACTTCCGGAAGAGCAAGCGGGTCACCGACTCTGAGGTCGAGCGGCTCATCACGAACGTCTACAAGGTCCTGCTGACCCGCGGAATGGTCGGCACCCTCATCTACTCAGTCGACCATGAAACCCTGGCCCACCTGATCAAGCTGTCCGGACAGCGAAACGTGCACACAGTTCCGCCCAGTCAGGCCCGGAAGGCGTCGACTCCCTACTAGGGAGCGAGGGAGCCAAGCCGAGCCGGGCTCAGTCAACGTCCGGCTGACCGAATCTCGAACATTGCTGACAGGGTGACCGGTCACTGGTTGGTGTCGCCTTCGGCTGCTGGGTCGTGCGGGACGTCGAGGAGCGCGGGGCCGCGTGCGGCGACCTGGCCGGTGTCGGTGAGGACGTGGTCGCGCAAGAGCCGGCTGAGGTGTGGTCGGTGGCTGCCAGCGATGCGTTGGGTGTGCAGGCCGCCGGGTTGGAGGCTGCGGTGGATGAGTTCGGCGGCGAGCGCGAACATGCCGGTGCGGGCGGCGGTGAGGCGGTCGACGCGGGTCCGGCCTTTGGTGCCGTATCCGTCGTTCGGCCGCAGGAGGTCCGCACCCCGTAAGTCAGACCCCTCGACCGCATGGGGCCGGTCGCGTTGCGTGACCGGCCCCATGCAGTGCGATGTCGTTACTGGTGCCGCGCCAGGTCGCCGCGGGTGCAGCCCCAGGTCGTCGTCGGTGCAGCGGGATGTCGTTGTCTGTGCAGAATCAACTCGTTACCGGTGCAGTTTCGGTGGCGTCCGACAGACAGACCGGACTAGCTACAGCCGCTCGTGCTCCCACAGCTCTCGCACACGTAGCAGCTGCCCGCCGGACGCATCTTGACCCCGCAGGTCATGCACAGCGGTGCATCAGCGACCGCCCCCTGCTGGGCTTGCAGCAGCTCCATCGACGAACCGATGTGCGCCGGCGTGGCAACCGGCACCGACTGGGCCAGCCCTTCGACATCGACGTCCTCGACCGGACCGGCCGCGCCGTAGCCAGCCACCGCGGCAGCCCGCTCCTCCGCAGTGAAAATGCCGAGCTCGGTGCGCTTGTCGTAGGGCAGGTAGTCCAGCGCGAGCCGACGGAACAGGTAGTCCATGATGGACTGCGCGATCCGGATGTCGGCGTCGTCGGTCATGCCGGCCGGGTCGAACCGCATGTTGGTGAATTTGGCCACGAAGGCCTCCAGCGGCACGCCGTACTGCAGGCCGATCGAGATCGACACCGAGAACGCGTCCATCACGCCGGCCAGGGTCGAGCCCTGCTTGCTCATTTTGATGAAGACCTCGCCGAGCGTGCCGTCGTCGTACTGCCCCGCGGTCATATAACCCTCGGCACCAGCCACCGAGAACGACACCGTCTGCGACGAACGCTTCTTCGGCAGACGCTTGCGGGTCGGGACAGCCACCACAGCAGCTTGCACCTCGGCGGACGTCTCTGAACCCTTCTTGTCCTGCAGCGGCTGCCCGACCTTTGAGTTGTTGCGATAGATCGCAAGGGCTTTGAGACCGAGCTTCCAACCCTCGAAGTAGACCTGTTCGACGTCGGCAACGGTTGCCTCGGCCGGCAGGTTCACCGTCTTGGACAACGCACCGGAGACGAACGGCTGGATCGAGGCCATCAGCTTGACGTGCCCCATCGGGGAGATGGACCGCTCCCCCATCGCGCAGTCGAAAACGCTGTAGTGCTCAGGCTTGAGGCCCGGCGCGTCGACGACGTGGCCCTTCTCGGCGATGTGCTCGACGATCGCCTCGACCGACTCCTCCTGGTAGCCCAGCGAGCGCAACGCGCGAGGCACGGTGCCGTTGACGATCTGCATCGAGGCGCCGCCGACCAGCTTCTTGAACTTCACCAATGCTAGATCGGGCTCCAGGCCGGTGGTGTCGCAATCCATCATCAAGCCGATCGTCCCGGTAGGGGCAATCACACTGGCCTGGGCATTGCGGTAGCCATTTTTTTCACCCAATGACAGGCATTCCTGCCAGGCTTTGGTGGCCTCGTGCAGGATCCTGGCGTCGTCGGCGCCGAGGGTGCGGACGGCGTCGTTGGCAGCGGCGTGCTTGCGCATGACCCGCTTGTGCGCATCGGCGTTCCGTGCGTAGCCCTCGTACGGCCCCATGATCGCGGCCAACTCGG
>JBKJOO010000068.1:0-9229 GCA_046595615.1 Mycobacteriales bacterium
CGGACGGGGCGGCGGCGGCGACCGGGCCACGCCGTGGGCCGCACGCTGTCAGCGCAGCCGACGTGCCCGCAGCACCAGGTCATCGGTGGGGTGCGCGCCAGCCCCGCCGTCGGGTGCGATGCGCGGCCGCTGTTCGTCCAGTTCCACCTCCCAGTCGTCATTGAGGAGCGCCGCGACCGTCGGCGGCCAGACGTAGTCGACCGGATCGAAGCCGCCGTCGTGCACCTGGTGGGTATCCATCCCCGCGTGGTGCACCAGCAGCAGCACGCCGCCGGGCGCGACGGCCGCGAGCAGCGCTCGCTCGGCCGTGGCGTCGGGGGTGCGTAGCAGCGCCGGGTACTGCGCGGAGACCAGATCGAACGAGGCGGGCAGGAGCGCCGCCGCTGCCAATTCGGCGTGCACCCAGCGAACGACGACGCCAGCCTCCCGCGCGTGCCCGGCCGCCCGCTCGAGTGCCACGCCCGACACCTCGAGCGCCGTCACGTCCCAGCCGCAGTTCGCGAGCCAGACGGCGTCCGCGCCCTCGCCGCAGCCGACGTCGAGCACCCGCCCCGGCGTCAGCCCAGCGACCTCGGCCACGAGCGCACCGTTTGGCTGGCCGCTCCACAGCCGCTCCTGGTCGGCGTACCGGCTGTCCCACCTGGCCTGCACCGCGGGATCTCCGGCGAATTCCGCGCCAGGCCTGGGAGGGTCGGACGCCGGCGATCCTGCCGCGATGCCATCAGTCACCGGCCCATCGTCGCCCATCGCGTCCCGGTCTCGCACTGCTGTTGCCGGTCCGGCGCACGTCGTCCCGGTTGCGCCCACCGAGGTGCGTGCGTCCGTCGGAACGAAGCTGCTGGCGTGGGCGACCTTGGTGGCTGGGAGGGCAAGTTGCAGGTCGAGGACGCTGACGGTCTGCCGTGAGAGCAGCCTCGCTGGGCAAGACCCTCGCTGCTCCTGGATGCGTGCCGGCTTGGGGACGGGAGGTGGTCTGGTGCCCGCAACTGAGTCTGCCTCGCAGGACCTGATTGGTGTTCGGCCGCCCGGTCGTGCCAGCTCGGTCGAGCCGCTGTCTGTGGCGCAGGGGTGATAGCCCTGATGAGGTGGTTTCGGCACGTTTCCACTCCAGCGCTGTCGTTTCCCTGTAGAAAGAGCCCCAACCCGGACGACCGCAGCGTCCCCCAGCGAGCCTGAGAGGTGCAGATGGTGACCCCGTCCGACCCCTTCGAGACCCCACCAGAGGCTCCGGCCGCACCGATCGCGCCGCGGCAAGACGCCCCGACCCCTGCGGACTACCCGTCGCCCGGCGGCTATGGAGCTCCCGCGGGCTTCCTCGTCCAGGACCCCTACGCACAGCCTCCGATCGGGTACGGCACCCCGCCATCCGGCCACCTCCCGAACTCCCCGGTCCCGACCTCTGCCCTCGCCTCTCTCGGTGCGCGGTTCGGGGCCTTCCTGCTGGAGATCGTGCTGCTCCTTGTGACGCTCGGAATCGGGTGGTTCATCTGGGCGATGATCATGTGGACGAAGGGCACCACCCCGGCCAAGCATCTCCTCGGATTGCGGGTGGTCGACATCTCGACTGGTCGTCCCTGCACGTGGGGCCACATGTTCGTCCGCAACCTGTGTCAGGCCGTCTTCAACTTCGTCCCCTTCGGCGTCCTCGTGGACATCCTCTCGATCTTCTCCGAGAACCACCTCCGCTTCTCTGACCGATGGGCCAAGACCGCCGTCGTCAAGGCGTAGCACCGCACGCCGCGGGGAGCAGGCTCGAGTCCGACCAGGCCAGCTTTGCTGGGCGCAGGCGCCAAGCGGCGACGTACTCGGTGATGGCATTCATCGGGTCGGCGAACGGCTCGCCCGCTCCCCCCGGCCAGACCGCCGCCATCGTCTCCACCCGAACAGCAGCGCCTCAGTTCGCGGCATGACCTCCGCCAGCACCGGCCCCATTGCGACGACGTCAAAATACGGGACGGCCATTCATCGGCTTCGGCACATTTCACAACCGAACTGCAATCGGCGGGCCTGCTGCATTCCTGTTGTCAGGACGCCGCGACACACTTTTCCCTGCACAGGCGGGTGATGCTCACGGCGACGTCACGCCCAACAACAGTAGGTCGGGATCTGGCGAGGTGCGCAGGACCAGTTGCTGACCCGGCGACCACAACAGCAGGTAAGGATGGCGGCGCTGACCGTGCGCTGAGCGTGGCACCGCTTACCTGGCCGCCCGGCAGTCCCGCTTGCCTGCTGTTGTGGTCGTTCATGGCTCGAGCTCGGTCCGAATCGGGTCGCCCCGGCGCCGGTCCGGAAATGTCGTTGGCACGGTCACCTCGAGCAAGCGGCGGCCGCGCAACGCGAAGCCAAGACCCGCACGAAGGCGGTCGACGCACCGCCGTACGTTGCTCAGCCGAAGTTGACCGAAACGGTGCTCACCGTCTCTGCGTGCCGTCCTGGAGCGGTGTGGTGGTTCCAGTACAGATTCGTATGGTCGATGACCTTGTCAGGTGCGGGGGCTCCCCACTCGCTCTGGTCTTCGGTGGTGTGGGCATCGCCGACAAGCGTGGCGTCGTAGCCTCGGACGATCGCCCCGTGCAGCGTGGACCGGATGCAGGCGTCGGTCTGCGCCCCGGTGACGATCAAGCGCCCTACCTTGCGCTCAGCAAGTACGGCCTCGAGGTCGGTGTCGTCGAAGGAGTCGCCGTACCGCTTGTGGACCACCGGCTCAGCCGCCTGCTGAGTGAGTTCAGCAACGAAACGCCAGCCGTCGCTGCCTGAGGGCATGTCGTCGTCCGAGTGCTGCACCCACACGACAGGCACCTGCTCGGCTCTGGCCTTGTCCACCAGAAAACCGATGTTGGCGATGACTCCGTCCCGGTTGTGCCCGCCGGCCATGACGTCGTTCTGGACGTCGATAACGACCAGCGCGGTATTTGGGCGTTCAATGAGGGTGGTCATGACGCTCCTCGGCCTGGGGTGCTCGATGCGTCCAGGATATGCGCGTCTGGCTGCTGGTCAGCGACGTCCAGCGGTGCGAGGCTCGGGGTGTCGGCAACACTGCGTCACACCGGAAGGCCAACATGCTCATCTCCGAGGTACTCAAGCGCAAGGGCGCCACCGTGGTGACGATGCCGGCCGAGACGACGGTGGGCGACCTGCTCCACCGGCTGGCCGAGTTCCACATCGGCGCGCTCGTCGTCTCACCTGACGGCGTCGCGGTGTCCGGCATCGTGAGCGAGCGCGACGTCGTACGACGGCTGGATGCCCAAGGCCCGGCGCTGCTGGAGCATCCGATCTCGGAAATCATGACCGCGAAGGTGCGCACCTGCAGTGCAACCGACACCGTCGAACAGCTCATGGTGCTGATGACCGAGCAGCGCTTCCGGCACGTCCCGGTGGTCGACGGCGGCCGGCTCACCGGCATCGTGAGCATCGGCGACGTCGTGAAGCAGCGGCTCGAGGAGCTGCAGACCGAGCGCGACCACCTGACGGCGTACATCAGCAATTGACTGATCCGGTCCCCCCGGATTCCCGTTCCGTATTGCGCCCGGCCAAGTATGCAGATCAAGGGCGTCCCGACCGAGCCGCACGCGGTGCAGCTCGTCCGCGGGCGTCCGACGGCTGGCGCGGCGTTGGCCGCGGGACTGCGCGACTCCTCGGGCCGTGGTTCGACACGATCGAGCAGCACCACGAGCGCTGGGATGGGTCCGGTTACCCGAACGGGCTGCGGGGCGAGCAGATCTGCTGAGGTGCCTGAATCGTCGCGGTGGCGGATTCCTTCGAGGTGATGACTGCCGGTCGCAGCTACCAGGCCGCCCTCTCGGACACCCTGGCGCGACAGGAGATCGTCGACTGCGCAGGCAGGCAATTCGACCCGCAGGTCGTCCGGGCGTTGGTCAACCTCTCGCTGGATTCGGTCACCCGGTCAGCAGCACCATGGGCCCTCATCGCAGCCGCCCCGCTAGCCGGGCCGCCGCCCGCTCTCGGGTTGCATTGGGCAGCGGGCATCCATCCAGGCGCGCAGGCCCATGCCTTCGCCTCGCCGTCGGGCCACGACGCAAGCGGTGCGCTGCACTCCACCGGGCACGCACACAGCGCTGCCGGAATGACTGGAACCGATCAGCAGTAAGCGTTAGTCGAAGCGGACGTAGTCGAACTCGACCGACTGCTCATTGATGCCCTGGGCGGGCGGCGCGATCCAGCCAGCGAACTCACCGGGTTCGTACACCGGCTGCATGAGCGCCGCGACCTGGTCGCGGTCCGTTGCCGTCGGCACCCACTCGTCCTGCCGGCCGGCGAACGCCTCCTTGCTGATGACCTCGCCAGCCGGGGTCACCGCATGTGCGGCGTACGTGCCGACCTTGCGGAAGAAACCCTCGTGCGGCAAGGTCAACCGCTGCGCCAGCCCGACATCTTCGAGCGCCTGGTTCCAGCGCCGGACACCGTTCTCGCAGTCGGCGACGTATTCGTCGCGCAGGTCCAAGTTGAGCGCGCCGAGCAGCGGGACGGTCTTCTGGACGAAAGCGCCGTCCTCGATCGTCGTCATCTGTCGCTGCTCGCCGAGCAGGACGTGGTCGTCCTTGCGGCGGGTCTCGCCCCAGCGGCCTTTGAGGCCGGAGGTGTAGTAGTTGCCGGCATTGGTCGACTGCTCCGAGCCGAACAGGTCCATCGAGACGGCGAACTGGAAGTTGAGGTACTTCTGGATGACCGTGAGCGGGATCCCGCCGTACTGCCAGACGTCCTCGGTGCCGTGCTCGACCATGAGCGCGGCCGTGCGCTCCACGACCCGCTGCACCCCGGTGGTGCCCACGAACATGTGGTGCGCCTCCTCCTTCAGCATGAACTCGCAGGTGCGCGCCAGCGGGTCGAAGGCCGATTCCTTCAGCGTCCCGAGCTGGTATTTGCCGTCCCGGTCGGTGAAGTAGGTGAACATGAAGAACTGCAGCCAGTCGGTGGTCTCCTCGTTGAACGCGCCGAGGATGCGGGGGCTGTCGGCGTCACCGGAGTTGCGCTTGAGCAGCTGCTCGGCCTCCTCGCGCCCGTTGCGGCCGAAGTAGGCGTGCAGCAGGTAGACCATCGCCCACAGGTGGCGGCCCTCCTCGACGTTGACCTGGAACAGGTTCCGCATGTCATACAGCGACGGAGCGGTCGCGCCCAGGACCCGCTGCTGCTCAACCGAGGCGGGCTCGGTGTCGCCCTGAATCGTGATGAGGCGCATCAGCTCGGCGCGGTACTCACCGGGCACGGTCTGCCAGGCCAATTCACCCTTGTGCTGACCGAAGGCGACCCGCCGCTCTGGGTCGCGCTCGGCCAGGAAGATGCCCCAGCGGTACTCCTCCATCGGCACGTGGTCGTAGTGCGCCCAGCCGTCGCGACCGACCGAGATGGCGGTCCGCAGGTAGACGTCGTGGGTCGGCACCGCGGGGCCGAGCTGCTTCCACCAGTCGATGAACTTGGGCTGCCAGCCCTCCAGGGCCCGCTGCAACCGGCGGTCGGTGGCCAGGTCGACGTTGTTCGGAATCTTCTGCGAGTAGTCGATCGGGCTCGTCGGGCCGGTTGGGGCTGGCGCGGTCCCGGTCTGGGTGACCGTGTGATCGGTGGTTGCCGTCATCTCGGCTGGCCTCCTCGGCACTTCCTACGGTTGTCTGACGCGACACCATGAGTCTGTAGCACATTCAGACCGCGCGCAACCCTTCGCCCCAAGCCGGTCGGGCTAGCCGGGAGCGTGGCCGATGATGCCGAACAAGCTGAGCTCGGCCCGGATCGGCAGGCCGGCCCGGGTGAACGGCCGCGCCGCCTGCAGGCAGGCGTCGTGGAAGACCTGCTCGCCCGCGACCTGGACGGCCTCGAAGCCTGGTCCGGTGGACGCCAGAGCCCTGGCGTAGTGCTCGGCGTCGGCGAACTCCAGGAAACACGGAACGCCGAACACCTCGCCGGGCAGCAGGCCCGCATCGGTGAGGAACTGCGCTGCCGCGCCGGGCTGCTTGAGCGCCACCATGTCGGACTGATGAGCCAGGTTTGGCTCACTGGCCAGCCGGAACGGCGAGAACAGCATCCCACCTGGCGAAGTGGCCATGTCGCCCCAGAACGTCAGCGCCGCCCGGCCACCGGGGCGCAGCACCTGGCCGACCTGGGCCATCGCGGCCGGCGTGGTGCCCCAGATCCCACGAAAGCTCGTGACGACGTCGAACGAGCCGGCCTCGAAGTGCGGCTCGGCCATGTCGCCGACCCGGATGTCGGCGCCGGGGTTTCGCAGCCGAGCCACGTCGACCAGCCGGGTCGAGGCGTCGATGCCGGAGCAGACCGCCCCCTGGACGGCGGCCAACTCCATCGCCAGCCCCGCCCCGCAGGCCATGTCGAGCAGACGCTCACCAGCCGTGAGCTCGAGCCGCCGGTGGACGGCGAGATATTCGCGCACCGATGAGGGCTCAGTCAGGGCCGCGAAGTCCGCCGCGCGCCGACCCCAGCCCTCGTCCACCATCTGCCAGCCGGTCGCTGCCACCGCCACCACCTAGGCGCGGTGCATGGGGGTGCCAGGCCCGTCGAGCGACCGGGACAGCAGCGTCTCAACGGGCGTCCCGTGCAGCGAGGCGTCCAGCACCTGGATGGTGTGCGCGACCGGCAACCGCCGGCCCATCCGGGCCATCGTCGTGGCGACCTGCATCCAGCAGCCGGGGTTGGCGGTGACCATCAACTGCGCCCCGGTCGCAAGGACCGCCGCGGCCTTGCGCTCGCCGAGCTCACGGGCCGGTTCGGGGTGCAGCAGGTTGTAGGTCCCTGCGCTGCCGCAGCAGATGTCGGCCTCGGTGAGCTCACGAAGCTCGACCCCCGGAATGGCGCGCAGCAGCCGGCGGGGCTGGCTGCGGATGCCCTGGGCGTGGGCCAGGTGACAGGCGTCCTGGTAGGCGATGGTGACCGGCAGCGGCGAGCGGGGGGCGACCGGCCCGAGCTCGTCGAGCAGCTCGGTGACGTCGCGGACCTTCGCCGCCATCGCCTCGGCCCGGGCCTGCCAGGCCGGCTCGTCCCGCAGCTGGTGGGCGTACTCCTTCAGGTTCGAGCCGCAGCCGGCGGCGTTGACCACGATCGTCTCGACGTCGGCGGCCTCGAACACCGTGATGACGCCCTTGGCGAAGGCCAGTGCCTGGTCCTCCAGTCCACCGTGCGCCGACAGGGCCCCGCAGCATCCCTGCCGCCGGGGTACGACGACCTCGCATCCCTCGGCGGCCAGGACGCGGACCGTCGCAGCATTGACATCGGGGAAGAACGTGCCCTGCACGCAGCCGGTGAGCAGGCCGACGGTGCGCCGCTTCTCGCCGCGGGCCGGGGTGCGTTCGGCCAGCTCCTGGACAGGTCCCAGCCGAGGGGCGAGCGACTCCATCGCTTGCAGCCCGGCCGGCAGTCGGGCAAGCAGGCCGCGCTTGGCGAGCACCGCACCGAGGCCGCTGCGCTGATAGGCCCGCAGCGGGCCACGCAACGCCTTGAGCCGGCGTGGGTAGGGGAACAGGCCGTAGATCAGCTGCCGCAGCAGCTTCTCGCCGGCCGGCCGGTCGCTGCGGCGCTCGACCTGCGCACGGGTGGCCTCGATCAGCTTGTCGTACTGCACGCCGGACGGGCAGGCCGTGACGCAGGCCATGCAGCCCAGGCACTGGTCGAGGTGACGGACCGCCGCCGGGTCGAGCGGCGCGCCCTCCAGCCCGCTCTTCATGATGTCGATGCGGCCGCGCGGGCTGTCCATCTCCTCGCCCCACAGCACGTAGGTCGGGCAGGTCGGCAGGCAGAAGCCACAGTGCACGCAGTCCCCGACCAGGGCCGCGTCCGGCGGGTGGTGCTCGTCGAAGGCCGGCACGAGCGAGCCGCGCACGGTGGGCAACCCGAGCCCGACGGTGGCCCCCGGCGCGCTGGCGGCGATGGGTTCGCGTTGGACCGGCGGTGGTGCGCTGGACATCTACAGCCCTCCGACGAAACGGCCCGGCGACAACCGCCGGTGCGGGTCGAACCGGTCCTTGACCCTGCCCATCAGCTCCAGGGAGTCCCCCACCGGACCCCAGTGGTCGACCTGCCCGCGCACCGCCTCCGGCACCTGCAGGCAGACCACTGTCCCGTCGTACGCCGTGAGACGACTCCGCAGTCCGGGCAGGTCAGCGGCGCCCTGCTCGGCGGGCAGCGCGACATAGGCCACCCCGGTGCAGGCCGACGCGGTGAACGGCGCGGCGGGCGGCAAGGCCTCGAGCACCGCCGTCAGCGCAGCCGGCTCGTAGGCCAGCCGCAGGACGAGATCGCCCGGCCCGCCGGGTCGCTGGCCGAACCAGGCCGGCAGCGTGTCGGTCACCTGGCCAGCTCCGAGCAGCTCGACGAGGACTTGCGACTGGTGCTCGACCGACTCGGCGATCGCCTCGAACAGCACCGCGAGCTGCAGCCCGCCGTCGACCCGGGCCAGCTCGCAGGCGGTCGGGGTCAGGGTCGAGTTGGCGACGGCCTGCCGGCACCGGCCGGCCTCGGCAGCGTCGTGAACATCGACCAGGACGACAGCGCGGGCGACCGGGAGGGGATGCAGCCGCCAGGTGGTCGAGACGACGACGCCGAGGCTGCCGTGCGCGCCGGTGTAGAGCTTGCCCAGGTCGTAGCCGGCGACGTTCTTGACCACCTTGCCGCCGGAGGAGGCAACGTTGCCGTCGGCCAGGACGACGGTCACGCCGATCAGCAGGTCGCGCACGGTGCCGTAGCGCAGTCGCCGCGGACCGGAGGCGTTGGCGCTGACGAGACCGCCGAGGGTGGTCGCCGCCTCGGCCGGGTCGAGGGCGAGCATCTGGCCGGCAGCCGCGAGCTGGGTCTGCAACGTCTCGAGCCGGACCCCGGCCTCGGCGATCACGACCAGGTCGCCCGGGGTGTGCTCGACAACCCGGTCGAGCCCGGTGGTGTCGACGACCAGGTCACAGGCCGTCGGCCGGGCCGCCCAGCCGGTCTTGGAGCCCGATCCCACGGGGACCACGCTGAGCCCCGGCTCGGCGGCCGCCCGCAGCGCCTCGACGACCCCGGCGACGTCCCGCGGCCGCACCACCTCGGTCGGGACCAGCCCCGCGACGGCGTCCGCAGCGGTTCCAGGTCGCGACTCGACCAACAGCACAGCCACCTCAGAACACCTCGCCCAACCCGGCAGCTTGCACCGGGTGCATCCCCGTACGTGGTCCGGGCCGCTCCCCGCACAGCCGGGGCGTCGGGAACACCTTGCCGGGGTTGGCCAGATTGTCGG
>JBKJOO010000121.1:0-15767 GCA_046595615.1 Mycobacteriales bacterium
CCGGTCGGATCGCCGAGGTCGACGCACGCTGCGTCGCGCAGCACGGTGTTCCAGTTGGCGTCGGGGAGGCCTTCGCCGAGCGCAGTCCAGGTCTCCCCGGCATCCCGGGTGCGGTGGACCCGCAGCTGCCCGCCGGCAGGGAGCCGCGCGAGGTCGGGCTTGATCGGGACCACCCAGGCGGTCCCCGGTGTGCGTGGCGAGGCGAGCGCGACGAAGCCGAAGTCGTTCGGCAGGCCGGCGGCGATCGAGATCCAGGAGCCGCCACCGTCGTCGGTCCGGTAGACCCCGCCGTGGTTCTGCGCGTACATCCGCTGTTGCCCAGCCGCGTCGACGGTCACCTTGTGCACGCACTGGCCGAACTCCGGTTGCGGGTCGGGCAGGAAGTCGGCTGGGATGCCGCGATTGCGGGGCGCCCAGCCGGACTGCCCGTCGTCGCTGGCGTACACCCCGCCGGTGCTCATCGCGATGACCACCCGGTCCGAGTGGGCGTCGGGCAGGACCGTGTGCACCGCTGCCCCGCCGTACCCGGGACCCCACGCGGGCCGGTGCGGGTGGTCCCAGAGGCCGCGGACCAGCGAGAAGCGCTCACCGCCGTCGTCGCTGCGCCACAGCGAGGTCGGCTCGCAGCCCGCCCAGACCACGCCGGGCTTGTCGGCTGAGTCGGGTCGCAGCTGCCACACCCTGGCCAGCGCCGCGCCGGTGTCGTCCGGGAAGGCGATCGCCGCGTGGTCGCCCTCCTGCCAGGTCCGCCCGAGATCGTCCGACCACCGGACCGTCGGGCCCCAGTGCTCGCTCTGCACCCCGGCGAGCACCCGGACCGGCGTACGACGGGTATCGACCGCGACCGAAGCGACCTCCTCGCCGAGCAGGTGCGGGGGCTCGAGGGACCAGGTCGTCCGGTCCTCGCTGCTGGCGAGCCACAACCCCTTGCGGGTACCGATGGCGAGCAGGACGGTCATAGGGACTCCAGGGGCGGTCGGACCGGCACCTTGATCGCACCGTAGCGCCTGACGGGTCGTCACGTCAGCAGCCGGGTCCCCTACGATTGGCAGCCCCGCGACGACAGGTGGAGCACCCATGCAGACCCGACGGCTCGGCCGGCTCGAGCACCGCAGTTCGGTCCTCGTGTACGGCGCGGCCGCGCTCGGTGAGGTGCCGCAGGACGTCGCCGAGGCCTCGCTGGACCAGGCGCTCGACGGCGGGATCAACCACTTCGACGTGGCGGCCAGCTACGGCGAGGCGGAGTTGCGGATGGGGCCGTGGGTGGCGCGGGTGCGGGACCGTATCTTCCTCGCCAGCAAGACCGGTGACCGCAGCGCCGGCGAGGCCCGCCAGAGCATCGAGGCGTCGCTCGTCCGTCTGCAGACCGACTCGCTGGACCTGCTGCAACTGCACGCAGTCGGCGATCTCGAACAGCTCGACCTCGTCACCGGAAAGGGCGGGGCGCTCGAAGCCGCGGTGCAGGCGCAGGCGGAAGGCCTGATCGGTGCGGTCGGGATCACCGGTCACGGTCACGACGCCCCGGCCACCCACCTCGAAGCGCTGCGCAGGTATCCCTTCGCCACCGTGATGACACCGCTCAACGCGACGCTGTGGCAGGACCAGGACTACCGGCGGTCCTACGACGCGCTCGTCGATGAGGTGCGCAACCAGGACGTCGGACTGCTGATCATCAAGGCGGTGGCCCGCCGCAACTGGCCAGGCGTCACCGCCGGCCAGCCGGTCGGCAAGCAGGCCCATGACACGTGGTACGAGCCGCTCGCCGACCAGCGCGCCATCAGCGCGGCCACGGCTTGGGTCCTCGACCACGACGAACTGACCGCCATGACCACGCCGGGCGACGTGCGACTGCTCGACATGCTGCTGGCCGCGGAGCGCGACCGGATGCCGCTCGACGAGGCGGCTGAAGTCCTCGAGGCGGTGCCGGGCTACAGCTCGCCGTTCGTCACGATGCCCTTCTGATCCGGACTGTGCCAGGCTGCGGCCATGATCCTCGAAGTCGCGCTGCTTGATGTCACACCCGGTACGGAGCAGGCATTCCGCGACGCCTACGCCCAGGGCCGCCGGCTGA
Organism: Mycobacteriales bacterium; assembly: GCA_046595615.1. GTDB lineage: Bacteria > Actinomycetota > Actinomycetes > Mycobacteriales > SCTD01 > JAYSQK01. Next base: position 2,072 of record JBKJOO010000121.1, read on the forward strand.
TCGAGGCCTCCAGTGGCTGGCGGTCGATGCGGATGACGCAGGGGATCGAGACGCCGACCCGTTTCGTGCTGCTCGTCGAGTGGGATGCCGTCTCGTCGCATGAGGACTTTCGGGCGAGCGACGACTTCGGCCGGTGGCGCGCCCTCATCGGCCCACATTTCGCCGGGCCGCCGAGGGTCGAGCACTTCAACGACGTCTGACCGGGCGCATCATGTGATGCGCGTCCATGACGACGACCACGTCACAGCCGGGTACTGCGGATGGTCGTTCCTGCGTTGTCATAAAGGCATAACCTGACAACGAGGAGCACCAGATGTCTCTATCCGCAATCCGCAAGCAGCGCCGCCGCCAGCGCGAGCTGACTCGCGCTCTCGCCGCCGCGCCGACCCCCGAGAGCCGCCACGAGATTCATGCGCTGATCGCCCGCCGCTGAAGGCTGTACGCCGTACCGGGGGCGGGTCGGCTGCTCGGTCACATCGTTTTCGGGTAGTACTCCCCCTCGCCGAGCAGCGCCACGTCCGAAGCGAAGTCCGAGTCGAACGGCCAGTCGTCCTCTTCTCCCTTGACCGGGCCCTGGGCGTAGCGACCGAACTCCCCGCCGACGCGTTCGTCGCCGATCAATGACCACGCCTGCCGCCGGTAGGTCCAGTTGTCCGGCTGCAGGCGGTGACTTGCGTTGAAGTGCTCGATGGCGAGGTCCCGCCGGTCAGCCGCCCAAAGATGGACGGCCAACTCGAAATGGGCTGCGCCCTGCGAGGCGCTGAGCGGCCGCGGCTGCGAGCGGGCGACGACCTCGTCGGGGCCCATGACGTACGAGCTGGTGGCCCCGTTGCGCGCCCAGTCGCGGATCGCGTCTGGGTAGGCCAGACGGTCCTGGCCGGAGGTCAGCACCGCCTGCTGGCTCACGGCGCCCGCCGGCTTCCCCGGTGCCGACTTCGCGCGGCCGAGCCTGGTCGCTGACTCGGCGATCTGCGCCGGCAAAGGTGGCCGCACCCCGGGCCATCCCGGCTCAGCCGGCCGAACGATCACCCCCTGCTCGTCGATCCACACCACGTTCGGGATGTTGACCACGCCGAACAACGCAGCCAGCTGATGTGTCGGATCCAGCAATGACGGGTGGTCGGGGCGGGCCGCTTCGAGAGACGCCCGGGACGCCTGGGGCCCGCTCATGTCAAGGGAGACGGTGACGACTTCGAGCCCCTGCGGATGCAGCTCAGCACGCAATGCCTGCCACCCGGGCAGGTCCAGGGCGCAGCCTCAATACGGCGCCCAGGAGACCAGCACCACCTTCTGCCCGCGCAGCGACGACAGCCGGAATGGCTGTCCAGCCAGGTCCTCGAGGACGAGCTCGGGCGCCGTGGCGCTCACCAGGGCCCGGTCGCCCAGCGATGCCGGCCCAAGCGCCCAGATCCCGGCTTGCTGATCGGCCACCAGGGCCATCCGCAATCGCTCGGCGGTGGCGACCAGATCGAAGCCCGCAGACGGCGCGAGAGGGACGCATGCGTCGGCTTTGCAGGCCCCCTGGGGCTTGATCTCCCAGCCGGTTCCGGCGGCGAACCGGTCCGCGCCGATGTCCAGCGAATCAAGGATCACCCGCCACGATAACGCGGCCGGATTACCGCAGCAGCAGCCGGCCGAGACGCCGCGTGACGACCCCGAACCCGACGACCGTCATGGCCAGGAAGTACGACGCGTGCGCCAGGGTCGCGAGCGTGGGCGGGCCAACGGCCAGGGTGCGCATGATCTCGACGCCGAGGAACAGCGGGAACACCTGGACCAGCACTCGCAAGGCCTGCGGGTAGACCGAGAGCGGGTAGAAGGTCGTGGAGAACAGGAACATCGGAACCAGTACGAGCTGGACATACTCCAGGTGCTGCCAGGACCGCATGAACGTCGCACCCGCCATGCCGACCGAGGCGAACCCGAAGCAGATGAGCAGCGCCGCGGGCAGCATCAGCAGCGACCAGAGGCTGGTGAGCACGCCCAAGAAGGTGAGTACGACGAGGAAGCCGACGGCGTAGAGCGCCCCGCGGATCGTGGCCCAGGTGATCTCGCCGAGCGCGACGTCGAGCGGGCCGAGCGGGGTCGCCAGCATCACGTCGTACAACTTGGCGTGCTTGAACTTGAAGAAGACGTTGTTGGTTGCGTCGAGTACCGCGCCGTTCATGGCGGAGGAGGCCAGCAGGGCTGGTCCGACGAACGCCGCGTAGGTCAGGGCCTGCCCGCCGGTGCGCACCGTCCCGACGACCGTGCCGAGCCCGGCACCGAAGGCCAGCAGGTAAAACAGTGGCTCGAAAAAGCCTGAGAGCACGGCCAGCCAGGCGCGCCGCTGGGTGATGACGGCGCGTTCGACGAGGATGCGGGAGCGCCCGGCATAGAGCGCGGGCGGTAGCACTCGCAGGAGCAGCCCGCCGCGGTCCACCCCGGCCGTGTTGCCGCGCCGCGCCGCCGCCAGCAGCGTGTTCATTTCGTCAACCGGACGCGGAAGCGCCAGCGGGCGAGCGCGACACCGGCCGTCACCCACAGCAGCAGATAGGCGAGGTGCCCGAGGCTCGGCAGGAGCTGCCAGGTGCCGAGTGTCGCGCCCCGCGCCAACTCGGTGCCGTGCCACAGGGGGGTGATGACGGCGACGACCTGGGCCCAGTCGGGCAGCCGCTCGATCGGGAAATAGGTGCCGGCGAACAATCCCATCGGCACGACCACGAAGCGGAACATCACGTTGAAGACCTGGTTCTCATGGTGCAGCGACGCGGCCAGGGCGGAGACCGGCGCAGCGAAGGCGAGTCCGGTGAGGGTCGCCACCATCAGCGCAACGACGATCCCGGTGCTGCGCACCCCGCCGAAGGCCGCGGCAACCGCCAGGTAGACGGCGCCACCACCGAGCACGCGCAGGCCGACCCAGGACAGCTGGCCGAGGGCGAGTTGCGCCGGGCTGACCGGGGTGGCCGTGATGCCCTGGTAGTTCCGTTGCCATTCGAAGCCCGCCAAGACCGGAAAGCTCGACTCGTTTGCGCCGGTCTGTAGGGCGGCGGCGCAGAGCAGCCCAGGGGTGAGATAGACCAGGTACGGCGCGCCGCCGGTGACCTGCTGCAGCCCCGAGCCGCCGGCTGCGAGCCGACCGAGAAAGACGCCGAATGCGACAAGTGCGAGGAGCGGCTGCAGCACGCTCGAGACGACGCTGACGCGCCAGTTGCGGGCGTACCAGATCGCGTGCCCCTCGAGGACCAGCGCGACGGCGCGCCGCGGCGAGGGAGCGGCACTGCGATGGGTGGGCGTTGTCATGTCAGTCCACCAGGCTGCGGCCGGTGAGGCGCAGGAAGACGTCCTCCAGTGAGCTCCGCCGCACCAGGCTCGACACCGGGCGGACGCCGCGCCGGTGCGCCTCGGCCAGCACCGCCTCGCCGTCGTCGGTGTAGAGCAGCAACCGGTCCGGCAGCTCCTCAACCCGGGTGGCCAAGCCGGTGAGCTCGGCGACGTGGCGGTGCTGCTCGTCGAGGGCGAAGCGCAGCTCGAGGACCTCCCGGGTGGCGTGGTCGCGGATCAGCTGCTGGGGCGAGCCCGCGGCGACGATGCGCCCGCCGTCCATCACGACGAGCCGGTCGCACAGTTGCTCGGCCTCATCCATGTAGTGCGTCGTCAGGATCAGCGTTGTGCCCTGCTGCTTGAGGCGGAACAGCCTGTCCCACAACAGATGTCGGGCCTGTGGGTCGAGTCCGGTCGTGGGCTCGTCGAGCAGCAGCAACTCCGGGTCGTTGACCAGGGACCGGGCGATGGTGAGACGGCGTTTCATGCCTCCGGACAGCAGCTCGACGTCGGCGTCGGCCCGCTCGGTGAGCTGCGCGAACTCGAGCAGCTCGGTCGCCTTGGCCCGGCAGTACGCGCGGGAAAAGCCGAAATACCGCCCGTAGACCTGCAGGTTCTGCCGCAGGGTCAACTCGCCGTCGAGGTTGTCCGCCTGGGGCACGACGCCGAGCCGGGCGCGGATGCTCGGCCCCGCGACGTCGGGGTCGGCGCCCAACACGGTCAGGTCGCCACTGGTCCGCGGTGAGACGCAAGCGATCATGCGCATGGTCGAGGATTTGCCCGCGCCGTTCGGCCCGAGGAAGCCGAAGGACTCGCCGCGGTCCACCCGCAGGTCGATGCCGGCGACGGCGGTGAAGTCGGCGAACGTCTTGGTCAGGCCGGCTGCGCTGACCATGGCGTCGGAAGTCACCCGGTCACGCTAACTGCCTCCACCACGGGCGCGGTAGCGGTTTCTCGGGCACCGGAAGGGGCGGCCACCTGGTGATCAACCACTCCGCCGACGGTGCGCTGTTCCGCGTCAACCCCAAGACCGGTGTCGCGGACCGGATCACGACGACCGGGCTGGCGTTCATCCTGGCCACAACGATCGTGGGGGGTCCCGGTCCCTTGTTCGACGACATCGGGCTGCTGGCCTGACAGCAGGTGACCGGACTCACCCTGCCGTCAGGGAAGGGTGAGTGAACCGGACGCGCTGAAACAGATGCCGTCCCTGGATGCGCTGGCGAGCAATCGCCGACAGACGACGCCGCAAGGCGTGGCAGTCGAGTACGGGCGATGCGGTGGGTTCGATTCCTGCCGACGGCGCTGAGCGCTGAACGCGACGATCTGGTCGGCGACCCGCCGAGTGGGGCGACAAGGTCGTCAAGATCGCGCCAGGATTGGGGGCGGGGCGGGTCAGGCGAGGCGGGTGACCTCGACCCGGACGCCGAGGGACTGCGAACCGCCGCCGGCGTAGACGCCCTTGAGTGGCGGAACGTCCCCGTAGTCCCGCCCGCGGGCAACCGAGACGTGCCGGAGCCCGACCGGCAGGTCGTTGGTCGGGTCGAACGGCCACCAACCGCCGAGCCAGGCCTCGACCCACGCATGGCTCTCGCCGGTGACGACCTCGCCGAGGACCGGTTCGGGCTGGGGATGCAGGTAGCCGCTGACGTAGCGCGCGGGCACGCCGGCGGCCCGCAGCAACGCGAGCGTCACGTGCGCGATGTCCTGGCAGACACCCTGCCCGAGCTGCCAGGCCTCCAGGGCACTGGTCTGCACCCCGGTGCTGCCAGGCTGGTAGGCCACCCGGTCGCGGACGGTCCCCGAGAGCGCCAGCACCACGTCGTACGGCGGCAGTCGGCTGCGAGCCTCGGCGGCGAGCTCGAGCAGCTCGGCGTCGGGGATGGTGCGGGCGGATGGGACCAGCAACTCGGCGTGCAGATCGCGGGCCGCGTCGAGCCCGGACCAGGTCACCGGCTCGGGTTCGCGTGGGTCGCTGGTGTCGACGAGCGAGGTCGCGGTGACCTCGAGCTCGGCGTGCGGTTCGTGCACGTCGAACGCGGTCACCTCGGTCCCCCAGTAGTCCCGGTAGCGCTGCTGGGTCGCGCCGGGGCTCGTCGTGACCGTCGACCCGATGGTGAGCTGTGACAGTTCGGTCTGCGGGGCCAACCGGGCCTCGTTGTAGGACGACACAACCTCGGTGTCGTAGCGGTAGCCGGTCGTATGCCGGATCCGCAACCGCCAGCTCATGCGTTGGCCTCGGCGGTCCAGGACAGCGCTGCGGTGTGGTGGAAGTAGCGGGCGCTGATCGCCGCCGCGCTCTCTGCGCAGGTGCGTTGGAGGACGTCGAGCAGGCCCGGCAGGTCGTGCAGCAGTTCCTCCGACACCCGGAACTCCAGGTCGGTGCGGGCCCGGCCGAGCGCGCGCCGGGCCGGGTCGTCGACCCCGGTCCGGCCGGCGGTCGGATCGAGCTCGGACAAGCAGGTCTCGGCCTGGACGAGCGCCGCGTAGACCGACCGGGGGAACAGCCGGTCGAGCACGAGGAACTCCACCACCTTTTCCGGCTCGACGGCCGCGCGGTAGCTGCGCAGATAGGCCTCGTGCGCGCTGCAGCTCTTCAGCAGCCCTACCCAGCCGGCGCTGGCACCGCGCTGCTGGCCGCGCGACCACAGCAGCCGGGCCGTCATGTCGACCCGTTCGAGCGAGCGCCCGAGCACCAGGAACCGCCAACCGTCGTCGCGGGGCATCGTCCCGTCGAGCAGCCCGGCGACGACCGCGGCCCGCTCCCGGACGTAGCGGAAGAAGCCGTGCGGCCCGTGCCGGCGGGCCAGCGCCTCCTGGGCGGGCAACGCGTGGAAGGTGGTGTTCAGCGCCTCCCACAGCTCGCTGGACAGCGCCTCCCGAACGCCGCGGGCGTTCTCGCGGGCGGCGGCGAGGGCGCCGACGATCGAGCTGGTGTCACCCGGTCGGAAGGCCAACCACTCCGTCGTACGCCGGGCGTCGAGCAGTCCGGACGGGACCTCGACGCCCATCACGGCGAGGACGTCGCGGGAGGCGCCGGCCTCGTCGACCCACGGATCCTCCAGCAGGGTGTGGACGTGGACGTCGAGCAGGCGGCTGGTGTCCTCGGCCCGCTCGACGTAGCGACCGATCCAGTACAGCGACTCGGCGACCCGGCTCAGCATGCTCTGCTCCTGGAAGGCTTCACTGCTGCTGCTGGTGGTCCTGGTAGGGGCCGCGGTCCAGGGCGTGCGCGCCGCGTTGGCCGGCCGGGATGAGCGCGCGCCCGGGCTCGTCCTCGGCGACGCTCTCGTCACCGGCGATGACCCAGGTGTCCTTGCTCCCGCCGCCCTGGCTCGAGTTGACCACGAGCGAGCCTTCCGGCAGCGCGACCCGGGTCAGACCACCTGGGGCGACCCAGATGTGCTCGCCGTCGTTGACCGCGAAGGGCCGCAGGTCGACATGCCTCGGGGCCAGCCGGTCGCCGACCTTGGTGGGGCTGGTCGACAGCTGCACCACCCGCTGCGCGATCCAGCCACGTGGATCCTTCGCGACGGCGATGTGCAGCGCGGCGAGCTCTCGGTCGCTGGCCTGCGGGCCGATGACCAGGCCCTTGCCCCCGCTGCCGTCGACCGGCTTGAGCACCAGCTCGCTGAGGTGTGCGAGCACCCACTCGCACTCCTCGGGATCCTCCAGCCGGTGCGTGTCGATGTTGGCCAGCACCGGTTCTTCGCCGAGGTAGTAGCGGATCAAGTCCGGTACGTACGTGTAGAGCAACTTGTCGTCGGCGACGCCGTTGCCGACGGCGTTGGCGATCGTCACCCGACCGGCGCGGGCGGCGTTGAGGATGCCCGGGCAGCCGACGAGGCTGTCCGGCCGGAAGTGCAGCGGGTCGAGGTAGTCGTCGTCGAGGCGCCGGTAGACGACATCCACCCGCTGCTCGCCGGCCGTCGTCCGCATCCAGACGACGCCGTCGCGGCACGACAGGTCCCGACCCTCGACCAGCTCCACGCCCATCAGCCGGGCCAGCAGCGAATGCTCGAAGTAGGCGCTGTTGTAGACGCCGGGGGTGAGGACGACCACCGTCGGCTCGTCGATCCCGGCCGGCGCGGCCGCGCGCAGGGCGTGCAGCAACCGGGACGGGTAGGCATCGACGGGCCGCACCCGGTGCGTCGCGAGCAATTCCGGGAAGACCCGGGCCATCGCCCGCCGGTTCTCCACGACATAGCTGACGCCGGACGGGGTGCGCAGATTGTCCTCCAGCACCCGGAACTCGCCGGCCTCGTCCCGCACCAGGTCGATCCCGCTGACATGGATGCGCACCCCGTTCGGGGGCGTCACGCCGTACGCCGGGCGGCAGTGCGCCGAGCTGCTCACGACGACCCGCCGGGGCACGACACCGTCGCGGAGGACCTCTTGCCCGGCGTACACGTCGGCGAGGAAGGCCTCCAGGGCACGGATCCGCTGGACGACGCCGCGTTCGACGACGTCCCACTCCTGCGCGGCGATCAGGCGCGGGACGAGGTCCAGCGGAAACGGCCGCTCCTCACCCGAGACGTCGAAGGTGATCCCCTGGTCGCGGAAGGCATTTGCCAGGGCGTTGGCGCGGCCGTCGAGGTCTTCGGCCGAGAGCGCCTGCAGTGCGGCGTACAGCGCGGACGTGCCCGCGTGCGGGACCCCGTTCGAGGCGAAGACCTCGTCCCAGGCAGCGTCCAGGCGATAGCCATCGAACAGATCGCCCATGGGCGGGACCCTAGGTCGATCAGATGTCCGGAGTGTTGCAGCGCTGTGACGGTCGCGTCGCCCGGGCGCAGGGTTCCCAGGGGTGGGAGGGGGCACGCCCGAAGCCATGTCGAGTCCTGTGATCTCCCCCGACGACCGGCCGACGACCGGGCGTGAGCGGGTGCCGGTCCGCACCATCGCGACGGTGATCGGCATGGTCCTGGCGACGGTCCTGCTCCTGCTGCTGCTGCGCGCCATGTCCAAGATCCTGGTTTGGGTGGTGATAGCAGCGTTCTTCGCCGTCGCGCTGCACCCGCTGGCCAACCGGATCCAACGGCGGGTCGGCGGCCGTCGCTGGCTCGCCACCCTGTTGCTGTTCCTGGTCGCCGTCGTCGTGCTGGTGGGGATCACCGCCGTCTTCATCACCCCGCTGGTCCGGCAGGCCGGTGTGCTCATCGACCGCGCTCCGGCCTATCTCGACCAGGTCCGGTCCGGCAAGGGCACCCTCGGCGAGCTGGCCCAGCGGGTGCACCTCAACGACCTCCTGGCGCGCAACAGCAGCAAGCTCAAGGCCAACGTCGCAACCCTCGGCGCCCCCGCCCTGGGCGTGCTCCGCAGCGCCGCCACCTCCGCCGCGGCGACGATCACCATCGTCGTGCTGGCCTACCTGATGGTGCTGGAGGGACCAAAGATCGTGGACGGCTCACTCGCCCTGCTGAGCGAGCAGCGCCAGCGTCGGGTCCGCAAGGTCAGCGCCGACTGCGCCCGGACCGTCACCGGTTATCTGTCCGGCAATCTGTTCATCAGCGTCATCTGCGGAGTGCTGACCTATCTGACGTTGCTGCTGCTCGGGGTGCCGTACGCCGGGCTGATCTCGCTGTTCGTCGCCGTCGCCGACCTCATCCCGCTGGTCGGGGCCACCCTCGGCGCCGTCGTCGCGGCGATCGCGGCCTTCGTGCACGACACGACCGCCGGGATCGTGGTCGTGGTGTTCTTCGTCGTCTATCAGCAGTTGGAGAACCATCTGCTGCAGCCGGTCATTTTCGCCCGGACGGTGCAGCTCAACCCGCTCGCCGTCCTGCTCGCGATTCTGGCCGGCGTCGAGCTCGCCGGCATTCTCGGCGCGCTGCTCGCGATCCCCGTTGCCGGGGTCATCCAGGTCATCGTCCGCGACCTCTACGACAACCGGAAGGGCGGCCTCAAGCCGGCGCCGACCGTCGGCGAGGCGGAACAGCCGGTCTGATTGCTCAGGCCAGCGGCACGACCTGGCGGGACCTGGCGGCCAGCCGGGCGGCATCGAGGATCTGGAGAACGCGGACGCCGTCGCCGGCCGGGACCGGGACCGCTCCCACCCCGCTGACCGCGGCGAGGAAGCCGCGGTAGAAGGCGGGCCAGTCACCGGCCAGGCTGTCGATCTCGCGGGTGCCGCCGGCGTCGGTGAGCCGCCCGGGCGGCTCGCTGCCGACCGGCAGCCCTGCGCGCAGCGCGTCCTCCTGGCCGTCGAGGTCGTTCTTGACCCACCCCGCGCGGCTGCCCTGCAGCATCAGCCGCGGCCCCGGGGCCGGCGCGGTCATCGAGCACCACAGGTGGGACCGGGCGCCGGAGCCATGCGTCAGGGCGACGAAGCAGTCGTCGTCGACCACGGCACCGCTTCGCCTGGTGTCGATCTCGGCGTAGACGTCGACGGCCGGCCCGAGCAGGTGCAGCGCCTGATCCACCAGATGCGAGCCGAGGTCGAGCAGGACCCCGCCGCCGCCGCCGGCGCGCTCCCGCCACCGCGTCGCCACCTCGGGCCGGAACCTGGTGAACCTCGACTCGAGGCGGTGCACCCGACCGAGCGAACCGTCGGCAAGCAGCGCGGCAGCGGTGAGCGTGTCGCTGTCCCATCGGCGGTTGTGGAACACCGTCAGGGGCACGGCCAGCTCGGCGGCGCGGCTGACCAGCCGCGTGGCCTCGGCGGTGCTCCGGGCCAGTGGTTTGTCGACCACGGTCGGCTTGCCGAGCTCGAGGGCAGCGGTGGCGAGGGGGAGGTGGCTGTCGTTCGGCGTGGCCACCACGACCGCGTCGTACTCCCGGTGGCGGCGCCACAGCTCGTCGGCATCGGCGACCACCTGGACGCCCGGTACGTCGCCCCGCGCCTGGTCCTGCCGGCCCGGGTCGGCCGTCACGATGTGCGTGAGCGACAGCCCGACCACGCCCTGCAGCAGTGGCCGGTGCAGGACGCGGCCGGCGAGGCCGTAGCCGAGCAGCGCGACCCGAACCGGCGCCGACGCGCTCAGCGGGCGCCCAGGACGTGCTCGACGGCGAGCTGGTCGAGGTGGCCGAAGCCGTAGCCGCGGGCACCGACCGCGTCGGCGTCGAAATCCTCGAAGGCCGAGCGGTCGGCCAGCAGGTCGGCGTAGGACTCGCCGTCGTTGAGGGTCGGCTCCGCGAGCTCGGCGACCTTGCTCGCGAGCAGTGCCGCCTGCACGTCCGGATCGGCGCGGAACGCCTGCGCCCGCTCCTTCAGGAGCAGGTAGGTGCGCATGTTGTCGGCCGCGCTGCTCCACACGCCGGTGATGTCCTCGGTGCGCAGCGGCTTGTAGTCGAAGTGCCGCGGACCGTCGTACGCCGGGGCGCCGGCCGGCCCGCCGTGCTCGAGCAGATCGACGAGGAAGAAGGCGCTCAGCAGGTCACCGTGCCCGAAGGTGAGGTCCTGGTCGAACTTCGGGCCGTGCTGGCCGTTGAGGTCGATGTGGAACAGCTTGCCCTGCCACAGGGCCTGGCTGATCCCGTGCACGAAGTTGAGGCCGACCATCTGCTCGTGCCCGACCTCGGGGTTCACCCCGACCATGTCCGCGTGCTCGAGCGTCGAGATGAAGGCCAGGGCGTGGCCGATGGTCGGCAGCAAGATGTCGCCGCGCGGCTCGTTCGGCTTGGGCTCGATGGCGAACCGCAGCCCGTAGCCACGGTCGATCGAGTAGGCCGCGAGCAGGTCCAGGCCCTCGCGGTAGCGCTCCAGGGCGCTCCGCACGTCCTTCGCGGCGTCGGTCTCGGCGCCCTCGCGACCGCCCCAGAAGACGTAGGTGCCGGCGCCGAGCTCGGCCGCGAGATCCATGTTGCGCATCACCTTGCGCAGCGCGAACCGGCGCACGCCGCGGTCGTTGCTGGTCAGGCCGCCGTCTTTGAAGACCGGATGGGTAAACAGGTTGGTGGTCACCATCGGCACGACCATGCCGGTTTCGTCCAAGGCCGCCCGGAACCGCTTCACCTGCGCCTGGCGGGCCTGTTCGTCGGCGCCGAACGGCAGTAGGTCGTCGTCGTGGAAGGTGATGCCCCAGGCGCCGAGCTCGGCCAGCCGGTGGACCGACTCGACCGGGTCGAGGGCCGGCCGGGTCGGGTCGCCGAACGGGTCGCGGGCCTGCCAGCCGACGGTCCACAGGCCGAACGAGAAGTGATCGTCCTTCTTGGGCTGCACGCTCATGGGGCCTCCTCGACAGTTTGTGCCGTCCTTGACCGTACGACGCGCCGCCCCCGGCCAGCGGCCCGCCCGGTCCGGTTGTCTCCGTCACCTGATCGTTACGCCCGCGGGCTCAAGCAACGTGCCCGAAACCCTTGTCGAGCTCCGATGCCGTGGTTATGTTGCGGCCCACAACAAACCCGCGAAACGTACCTGCACCAGCCAACGAAGGGAACGACATCATGCGTAAGCGCACAGCGTGGACGGTTGCCGGCCTCGCCGCGATCGCCCTCACGGCGTCCGGATGCGGCAGCGACAGCAAGACCAAGACGACGGGCACGGGCAAGGCCGCCACCGGGAAGGTCGGCGTGATCCTGCCCGACGCCGCGACGTCGCCCCGCTGGGAGGCCAACGACCGGCCGCTGCTCAGCGCGTCGTTCAAGGCCGCCGGCATCACCGGCGACATCCAGAACGCCAACGGCGACGTCGCCAAGTTCGGCACCATCTGCGATGGGATGATCAACGAGGGTGTCAAGGTCATGATGATCGTCAACCTCGACTCCGCGTCTGGTTCGGCCTGTCTGAAGAAGGCGCAGACGGCCGGCATCAAGACGATCGACTACGACCGGCTGACCTTGGGTGGCGGCGCGTCGTACTACGTCTCCTTCGACAACGTCGCGGTCGGCAAGCTGATGGGTGAGGGCCTGCAGAAGTGCCTCACCGACGCGAAGAAGTCGCCGGCCAACGTCGTGCTCATCAATGGCGATCCGACCGACAACAACGCCGCGTTGTTCAAGCAGGGGTATGTCGAGGCCCTCAAGCCGGCCGTCGACAGCGGCAAGATCAAGATTGTCGGCGACCAGACCGGCAAGTGGGACGCGACGATCGCCGGCACGGCCTTCGAGCAGCTCTACACCCAGAACGGCGGCAAGATCGACGGTGTCGTGTCGGCCAACGACACGATGGCCGGCGGCATCATCGCCCGGCTCAAGGCAAACAAGCTCAACGGCAAGGTGCCGGTGACCGGCCAGGACGCGAGTGTGGCCGGCCTGCAGGCCATCCTGTCGGGTGACCAGTGCATGACCGTCTACAAGGCGATCAAGAAGGAGGCCGACGCGGCCGCCGAGCTCGCCATCGCGCTGATCTCGGGCAAGGACGCGGCCGGCCTGGCCAGCGGCTCGGTCAAGGACACCGTCCTGAAGACCGACGTGCCCTCGGTCCTCGAGGAGCCGAAGGCCATCTACAAGGCCGACGTCAAGAGCGTCATCGACGACGGCTACCAGACCGCGGCCGACGTCTGCACCGCGGAGTACGCCGCTGCCTGCACCGAGGCCGGCATCTCCTAGCCCGGACCCGCGGGCGGTCGGGTGCGCACGCATCCGGCCGCCCGCGTCGGCACCTCCCAGCCCAGCCCTCCCCGTCCTGGAGCCCCGCATGAGCGTCCCGACCGCGTCGCCCGCCCTGCTGTCGCTCAGGGGGGTGAACAAGAGCTTCGGCGCCGTGCACGTGCTGCAGGACGTCGACTTCGACACCTACTCCGGTCAGGTCACCGCGCTGGTCGGTGACAACGGCGCCGGCAAGAGCACCCTGATCAAGGGCATCGCCGGCATCTACGGCTTCGACTCCGGCCAGTACACCTTCGACGGCGACGACGTGACCGTCACCAGCCCCAAGCAGGCGAACGCGCTCGGCATCGAGGTCGTCTACCAGGACCTCGCCCTGTGCGACAACCTCGACATCGTGCACAACCTGTTCCTCGGCCGGGAGATCACCAAGGGGGGCCGGCTCGACGAGGCCACCATGGAGCGGCGCGCCAAGGAGACCCTCGCGGGCCTGTCGGTGCGGACGGTGAAGTCGATCCGCCAGCAGGTGGCGAGCCTGTCCGGCGGTCAGCGCCAGACCGTCGCGATCGCCCGGTCGGTGCTGTGGAACAGCAAGCTCGTCATCCTCGACGAGCCGACCGCGGCGCTGGGCGTCGCGCAGACGCACCAGGTGCTCGAACTCATCGTCCGCCTGCGCGATCGGGGACTGGGCGTCGTCATCATCAGCCACAACATGCACAACGTCTTCGAGGTCGCCGACCGCATCGTGGTGCTGCGGCTGGGCCGGCGCGCCGCGACCTACCGGGCGAGCGAGAGCACGCCCGACGAGATCGTCGCTGCGATCACGGGGTCCAAGGTATGACCGGCGCGGCAGCCGCGCCCGACGCTGCGGCGCTGTCCACGACTGCGGCACGCACCAGTGCCGAAGCGG
>JBKJOO010000253.1:0-19605 GCA_046595615.1 Mycobacteriales bacterium
GACCGCTGCACGGGCCGGGCAGTCGAGCTGGCCGTGTCCCCGGACGCCCTCGCCGCCGCGCAGGCCCACCTCGGCCGCCCGGGGGTGGAGGTGGAGCCGCGCAAACTGTGGCCGACCGGGATGGCCGCCGCCGGGGTCGCGCTGTCGGGCAAGATCCCGGCCGACCGGCAGGCCGCGAGCGGGCGCGCCCTCGGCCGGCTGTCCGACATCGGTTGGGGCACCCGGTTGCGGGGGCTGCTCGGCGGTCCGGACGGCGAGGTGCCCGACGACGTGCTGCGGGCGATCGTCGCGGTGCTCGCCGGCTGGGGCTGGGCTGAGCGGCCGGCCGGGATCGTCGCGATGCCGTCGGCCGGGCACCCCAGGCTGGTGTCGTCGCTGGCCACCCGGCTCGCCGACGTCGGCCGGCTGCCGCTGCTCGGCACCCTCGACGCGCTGCGGGCGACCGGCGGCAGCCGGAGCAACAGCGCGCAGCGGCTGCGGGCGGTCGCCGGGGCGTTCGCCGTGCCGCCGGGGCTGGTCCTTTCCGGCTCGCCGCTGCTGCTCGTGGACGACGTCGTCGACACCGGCTGGACCGTGACCGAAGCCGCCCGGCTGCTCCGTGCGGCCGGCAGCGGGCCGGTGCTCCCACTGGTGCTGGCCGTCGACGGGTGACGCCACCACATCGGCACGGGGCAGGCACTACCGTGACCGCATGAACATGCTCCGCAACTCGGGCAGCACGCTGCTGGTGCTCCTCGTCGTCGCCATCTTCGCGGCCATCACCTACGTCACGGTGGATCTCGCCAAGGGCGGCCTGTCGCCCAGCAACAGCAACACCCCGAATGCGACCGTCCCGGGACCGCCGGCCTTCAAGTGAGCTGGTCGGCAGCCGCCCTCGGCGACTGGTCGGGCCGCACGGTCGTGCTGACCGGCGGCAACTCGGGCATCGGCCTCGCTGCCGCCAGGGGTCTCGTCGGACAGGGCGCGCATGTCGTCCTGGCGTGTCGCGACGCCGGCCGGGCCGAGCAGGCCCGAGCCTCGATCAGCGGGCCCGGGCGGGCCACCGTCGACGCGCTGGACCTGAGCGACCTCGACGATGTCGCGGCGTTCGCCGGGCGCACCGCACAGGAGCACCCGCGGCTCGACGCGCTCGTCTGTAACGCCGGGATCATGGGTGGGGCGATGCTCGGGACGGCGCAAGGCCACGAGCGGCAGATGGGCACCAACCACCTCGGCCATGCGGCCCTGGTCGCGGGGCTGTTCCTGTCCCTGGAGCGGGCCGGCGGCCGGGTCGCCACGATCTCGAGCATCGCCGCGCGGAGCGGCACGCTCGGCCCCACGATGACCGAGGACGACCTGGTCAGCCCGCCGGGCTACCAGAGCCAGGCGGTCTACGCCAACACCAAGCAGGCCAACCTGCTGTTCGCACAGGAGCTGCACCGCCGGGTCGGGAACCGGGTCGGCAGCGTCGCGGCGCACCCCGGTGTGAGCTGGACCAACCTGTTCGTCCGGCAGCTGCGCGACGACGGCAAAGGCTGGCTCGTCCCGGCGGCGAAGCTGATCGGGCCGGTCGTGCTCCAGTCGGCGGCAGCGGGCGCCGCGCCGACCCTTCGGGCGCTGGACCCGACCACGCCCAGCGGGGCGTTCGTCGGCCCGCGGTCGTTCAACCAGTACCGCGGCCGACCCGAGCTGCTCGAGGTCTACCGGACCGGCAGCGATCCGGCCACCGCCGCCCGGCTGTGGGAGTTGACCGAGCACCTACTCGGCGTCCGCCTGCCGACCTGACGCAGGAAGAACGCCCGGCGGTGCAGGCGTTGGCATTGGGCATGAAGGTCGAGATCTGGTCCGACGTCGTCTGTCCGTGGTGCTACGTCGGCAAGCGCCGGTTCGAGCAGGCGCTGCGCGGGTTCGCCCACCGCGCCGAGGTCCAGGTGGTTTGGCGCTCCTTCGAGCTCGATCCGGCAGCGCCCGCCTCGCGGGACGGCAGCTACGCCGAGCGGCTCGCCGAGAAATACGACACCTCGGTGCCCGAGGCCCAGCAGATGATCGACTCGATGACCGCCGCAGCCGCCGCCGAGGGGCTCGACTTCCACTTCGAGCTGGCCAGGCCCGGCAACACCTTCGACGCCCACCGGCTGCTGCACCTGGCCGCCGAGCGCGGCGTCCAGGACGCGGTCAAGGAGCGCCTGGTGCGCGCAACGTTCACCGAGGGTGAGCCGATCTCGGACCACCAGACGCTGGTACGGCTGGTCGCCGAGGCCGGCCTGGACGCCGACCAGGCGACCGCTGTGCTGGCGGGTGACGCCTTTGCGCCGAACGTCCGCGCCGACGAACGGGACGCCCGCGACCTCGGGATCAACGGGGTGCCGTTCTTTGTCATCGACCGGCGGTACGCCGTGTCCGGGGCCCAGCCGGCGGAGCTCCTCCAGCGAGCGCTCGAGCAGGCCTGGCAGGACCGCATCCCCCTGTCCTTCGGGCCCCTCCCGACGGAGGAAAGCGCCGGCTCGTGCGAGGGCGACGCCTGCGCGGTGTAACGCTTTGGCTACACCTGGTTACCTCACGCGAGGCCAAGGTTTGCCGATCCTTGACCGGACCAGCCGACTGCGCTGACCAGGCGCCGGGCACCCTCGAACACGGAGCTATCCCCCGTATGACCCCGAGGAGTCCGCCATGTCGATCACCACAACCCGCACCGGCACCATCACCGACAGCCCGCGCAGCAGCTCGATCGCCGGCCCCATCGCCGTCCGCATCGTCGGCGCGCTGCTCGCACTGACCGTCGCCTACACCCACTTCTCCGACCAGGGCGCAGCCTTCCCCGGCACCAAGGAGCCCGGTTACGTGGGCGTCGGCTACTGGATCGTCGAGGCCGTCGCCGTGCTGGCCGCGATCCTGCTGCTGACCCGCAGCGCCCGCACCGGCTGGTTCCTCTCGCTCGGCGTCGCCCTCGGGCCGATCACCGGCTATCTGCTCTCGCGTGGCCCGGGCCTGCCGAACTACGTCGACGACAGGGGCGCCTGGTTCAACGAGGCCATCGCGATCGAGGCCTTCACCGCCGAGGTCCTGCTGCTCGTGCTGGCCGCGTTCTTCCTCAGCCGGGCGCGCGCCCGCCGCTGACCGTGGTCGCCGCCTGCCGGCCGGTCCGGCAGGCGGCGACGTACGCCGGGAAGTCCCAACCGGCCAGGAATGCTCGCCCGGCCGCGAGCCCGGCGTCGTACAAGCCGTCGGACTGGCTGGTCGTGAGGTCGAAGTCGACGGCGCTGACGTCGTCGGTCGGCACGAAGATCGTTCGCCGGACCGTGCAGGGCTCGTCGACGTAGGCGTTGTCCTGATCGGTCAGCAGCGTGTCGAGGGCGGCGATCCCGATCGCGAGAGGCCCGCGCACCGGGTGCGTCGCCGGCAGCGTCCCAGGGCGGGTCGTGAGGCGGACCCCGAAGGTCGGCCACCGGGGCGTCAGGCTGTCGGCCCGGTCGAACAATCCGACCGGGAAGTCCGAGAGCAGTCCCCCGTCCACCCAGGTCGCCCCGGCGACGTGCACGGGCGCGAAGAACAGCGGAATGGCAGCGCTTGCCCGGACAGCCCGCGCAACCGAGAAGGCATCCAGGTCGAGGCCGTATTCGGGAAGGTCCCACGGCAGCCGGACGAGCCGTCGCCGGGACAGGTCGCTCGCGGTCACGACCAGGGAGAACGCCTGCTGCGTCGGGCTTTCCCCCGTCCGCAGGTCGCCGAAGGTCCGGACGCCCAGCTCGGCCAACGCACCGGTCAGGAACCGCTCGAGATACCGCCCCTCGTACACCCCGTCGGTGGCGAGCAGGGCGAGGGCCCGGCCGAGCAAGGGCACCCGGCCGAGCAGCCCGCTGTCCCGGAACTTGCGGTAGTCGATGCCCAGCACGATCTCCTCGAGTCGCGACAGGGGCTCACCGGCCTGTTGCAGGGCTGCCACCAGGCAGGCCACGATCGCGCCGGCGCTCGACCCGGCGACCCGCGGGAACGCGTAGCCGGCCTCGTCCAGCGACCGCACCGCTCCGGCGAGGGCGATGCCCTTCACGCCGCCGCCCTCGAAGACGAGATCGGCCCGCAGCGGTGTTGTCATACCGGCGACGCTAGCCATGGTCCAGACTGAGCAGCCGATGTCCTCGATCCGCAGGAGGTACGACGTGCGGCTGGGCCGCCAGCTGCCGCACCTGCTGACCGGGCTCGCCGTGCTGCTCGCCGCCACCGGCACCATGGCCGCGCTCTCGGCGGGTCAGCACAGCGCGCCGCGCCGGATCGAGCCCTCCCCCACGCCGCACGCCGGTGTGGCCAGCCGACCGGCGGCGCCTGTCGTCGCACCGTTGACCCGTCGTATCCCGGCCCACCTGCTCGTCCTGACAACGGCCCCGCTGCCGCCGGCAGTGCTGCGCCGCCTGATGGCCCGGACCGGCGCCACCGCCAAGCTGGTCGTCGCGTCCGGCGAGGTGCGCCTCGGGTCCGGCCGGACGACCGGCCTGGGCGTGGATCCCTCCACCTTCCGGGCCTGGACGCCTCGGGGCACGGCCGACAGCGACGCCCTCTGGCGGTCGGTGGCCGTCGGCGAGGGGTCGGTCGCCCACGTCGTCGCGCGGGCCTTCGGCGTCACCCTCGGCGGCTCGGTGATCGCCGCCGCGGTGCACCCGGTGCACCTGCGCGTCGGGTCGTTCGCCACCACCGGGCTGCCCGGTATCGGCCTGGTGGTCGATGCCACCCGCGGCCGCGAGCTTGCGCTGCGCCCCGGAACGGGCCTGCTGCTGTCGGTCCCGAACGGTACGCCGGAGCTCGCGGCCGCTGGCGCCCGCGCCGTCGTCGGCCGGCTCGGCATGGTCACGCCGGTCCAGGTCAACCGCACGGTGGTCGCCGGCCACTGGGTCGTCCCCACCACGGGGCGACTGACCTCGCCGTTCGGACCGCGCGTCGCGCCCCGCCCCGGCGCGTCGAGCTTCCACGAGGGCATCGACATCGGCGCTGCGATCGGCACGCCGATCTACGCCATGAGCGACGGCGTCGTGCTGTACGCCGGGCCGGCCGCCGGCTACGGGAGCGAGGTCGTGCTGAGCCACCGCGGCGGCGTGACGACCGTCTACGGCCACGTCAGCCGGATCCTCATCGCGGCCGGGCACGTCTCGGTCGGCCAGCCGATCGCGCTGGTCGGCAACGAGGGTGAGTCGACCGGGCCGCACCTGCATGTCGAGGTCCGCATCGACGATCGCCCGGTCGACCCGGTGCGCTGGCTCGCCGAGCACGGCGCAGCGCTGGGCTGATCGAGATGGCCATCGGTCGGACCCTGCGGCTGCTGTCACTGCCCGCGGGCGCGGCAGTCCTCGCCGCGGAGGGAAGGGTGCGCCGGCTCGCCGGGGCCGATCCCGACGTCGTACGCCGGGACCTTCGGACCCGCAACGCCACGCGCACCCGGCAGATCCTCGGCCAGGCCAAGGGCGGGGCGCTCAAGGCCGGTCAGCTGCTCTCGACCGTCGAGGCGCTGTTCCCGACCGACCCGGAGGCCAGCTGGCGCGAGGCGCTCGTCGGCCTGCAGGAGGCCAACCCGGCGCTGGCCTTCGCCGAGATCGAACCCGTGCTCCGGGCCGAGCTCGGGCCGCACTGGACGTCGCTGTTCAGCCAGTTCGACGAGCAGGCCGCGGCGGCCGCCTCGCTCGGCCAGGTCCACCGGGCCCGCTGGGCCGACGGGCGGCTGGTCGCGGTCAAGGTGCAGTACCCAGGGGTCCGCGAGGCGCTCGTCTCCGACGTCCGCGCCGTGTCGGTGCTGACCCGTGCCGCGGCGCTCGTCGCCCCCGGTCTGGCCCTGCCGCCGCTGGTCGCCGAGCTGCGTGAGCGGTTGCTGGAGGAGCTCGACTACGAGCACGAGGCCGCCTCGCAGCGCCGCTTCGCGCTGGCCTATGCGGGCGACCCGCAGCTCGTCGTCCCCGACGTCGTCGCGGCGACCCGGCGGGTGCTCGTGCAGGACTGGGTCGACGGCACGCCGCTCGCCGCGGTCGCTGCCACCGGGTCGCAGGCCGAGCGCGACCGGGCCGCCCGGCGCTACCAGCTGTTCCTCGTCTCCGGTCCGGAGCGGGCCGGGCTGCTGCACACCGACCCGCACCCGGGCAACTTCCGGATCACCGGCGACGGCCGGCTCGGCATCCTCGACTTCGGCTCCACCCTGCGGCTGCCGGGCGGGCTGCCGCCGACATTCGGCCGGCTCATCTCGGCGCTGCTGTCCGGCGACGACGAGGCCGTGCTCGCCCGGTTGCGCCAGGACGGCTTCGTCGCGGCGGGAGCCCGGCCCGACGTCGGCAAACTCCTTGACTACATGGCGCCGTTCAGCGAGCCGGCGCGGCACGAGTCGTTCCGGTTCAGCCGGGCCTGGCTACGGGCCGAGTTCGGCCGCATCAACGACCCGCGCAACCCCGACTTCGCGGTCGCGCTGCAGCTACGGATGCCGGCCGAGCACCTGTTCACCCATCGGGTCTGGCTCGGCATGGTCGGGGTGCTCTGCCAACTGGAGGCGACCGTGCCGGTGGCCCCGGTGCTGCGCCGCTGGCTGCCCGGCTTCGACGCACCCGGACTCACGCGCTGAGGTCGACGACCATCTTCCCGGTGTTCTCGCCACGGAGCAGGCCGATGAACGCGGCCGGCGCCTGGTCCAGGCCCGTGACGACGGTCTCCCGGGCCAGGATGCGGCCGTCGGCGATGGCCGGTGCGACCTCGGCCACGAACGCCGGTTGCAGCTCGGCATGGTCGCTCACCAGCAGGCCCTCGAGCCGCAGCCGCTTGCCGATCACCAGGGCGAGGTTGCGCGGGGCGGCCGGCGGCGTGCTGGCGTTGTAGACGCTGATCATCCCGCAGATCACCGCCCGGCCATGGACCTTCAGCGCGCCGATCGCCGCCTCCAGGTGCTCGCCGCCGACGTTGTCGAAATAGACGTCGATGCCGTCCGGCGCGGCCTTGGCCAACGAGGCGGCCACCGGGCCGTCGTGGTAGTCGAACGCGGCGTCGAAGCCCAGCTCGCCGGTCAGCCAGCCGACTTTGGCGGCCGACCCGGCGCTGCCGATCACCGTGCCGCCGCGCAGCTTGGCCAGCTGCCCGACCAGGCTGCCGACCGCACCGGCCGCGCCCGACACGAAGACCGTCTCGCCCGGCTGCAGGTCGGCGACCGCGAACAGCCCGGCGTACGCGGTGAGACCCGGCATGCCGAGCACTCCGAGGTACGACGAGGCGGGAGCCAGGCTGGTGTCGACCTTGCGGAAGGCCTTGCCGGGAGCGAGGGCGTAGTCGCGCCAGCCCAGGCCGTGCAACACCACGTCGCCGGTGACCAGCCCCGCGAACGTCGAGCTGACGACCTCGCCGACCGCGCCACCGTCGAGCACCTGCCCGAGCTGGAAAGGCGGCACGTAGCTCTTCACGTCGTTCATCCGGCCGCGCATGTACGGATCGACCGACATCGCGAGGTTGCGCACCAGCACCTCGCCCTCGGCCGGCTCGGGCAGCTCCACCTCGACGAGCGCGAAGTCGGTGGGAACCGGCTCGCCGGACGGACGGGCGGCCAGGTGGATCTCGCGGGAGGTCGTCATCGACCCATCCTCGCAGGCGGCTTCGCGACGCTGTGGCGCATGTCGCACCCAGATCCACCCGCAAGGGCCCTCGGTGCGCGAAGATGTTTCGGGTCCGTCACCGGGACGGCCACCCTGCACCGTTGCGGAGGCGCTGTGCCAAGCATCGCCCCGTCGGTCCTCATCGTCTCGGCGGCGATGGGCGCGGGGCACGACGGCGTCGCCTACGAGCTGCAGCGGCGGCTGGTCGCCGAGGGTGCCACCGCCGAGGTCGTCGACTACCTGCAGATGATGCCGGGCCGGGTCGGGCCGTTCTACCGGGCGGTCTACCAGGGTCAGCTGCGCTACGCCCCGGCCAGCTACGAATGGCTCTACGGCCGGATCGACCGGGGGCTGCTCGCCCCGACCGCACGCTGGCTCGGCCGGATGGGGCGCGCCAAGGTGCTGCAGGCCGTCCGCGACGGCAAGCACGACCTGGTGGTGTCGACCTATCCCCTGGGCTGTCAGGCCGCCGGGGCGTTGCGCCGGTCGGGCAAGCTCGGCGTGCCGGCCGTCGGCTTCCTCACCGACGTCGACGTGCACGGGCTGTGGCTGCACCCCGGCGTCGATCTCAACCTCACCGTCTGGGACGGCAGCGCCCAGGTCGCCCGGGCCCGCTCCGGTACCCCGTCGCGCGCGGTCGGTCCGGTGCTCCCCCCGATCTTCCGCGACCCGGTCACGCCGGCCGAACGCGCGAGCGCCCGGGCTGCGCTGGCCTTGCGCGACCCGGACGCCAAGGTGGTCCTGGTCGTGGCCGGCTCCTGGGGGGTCGGTGATATCGCCGACACGGCCCGGGCGATCGAGGCGGCCGGCGTCGGGATACCGGTCGTGCTGTGCGGCCGCAACGAAGCGCTCCGCGCCGAGCTCGAGGCGGAGGGCACCGGCATCGCGCTGGGCTGGACCACCGACGTCCGCTCCCTGCTCGCGGCCGCGGACGCGCTCGTGCACAACGCCGGCGGGCTGGCCTGCCTCGAAGGGTTCGCGGTCGGCACCCCGGTCATCGGCTACGCCTGCCTGCCGGGTCACGGCCACCGCAACGCCGAGGCGATGCGCGACGCCGGCGTCGCCGCCCACGCCGAGACCACCGAGGACCTCATCGAGGCGATCCGCCGGCTGGCCGGCCCCGCCGACGGGGCCGCCATGGCCACCCGCGCCCGGGCACTGTTCCGGGTCGACCCGACCCTCGAGCTGCTCCGGCTCGCCAAGGCCGCGCCGGTCGCGGTCCCCCAGCAGCGCCGCGCGCCGGTTGCCCCTCGATGGGCCGTCCGCACCGCCGGGATCTCCGCGGTCATCCCGCTCACGCTGGGCGGCCTGTCCTTCGGTGTCGCGCAGGCCGCGCAGCACGGCGTCGGTGTCGCCGAGGGCGGCCCAGCGGTGTACGTCGGGGCGGAGCTCAGCCACGACCAGGCGGCCAACCCGGCGGTGGTCCAGGCGCTGCGCCGGCACCGGGTGAGCGCCGTCATCGGCACCGGCCGGAGCGCCCCGACGCCGACCGACGTCACGCTGCTGTTCGCCTCGGGAGTCGGCCTCATCGGGGCCGACCACGGGTCCGGCCGGCGCGACCCCCGTCGCCAGCGCGACGACATCGACCTGGCGGCCAAGGCCATCGCCGACGTCACGCACGAGCCGCAGCCGCCGGTCGTGCTGCTGCACCACGCCGGGCTCGTTGAGCACATGGTTGCCTGGAACAACGATTTCCTGCTCGGCTACCCGCAGCGGGCGCGCGGCGGCGAGCAGCTTCCGCAGCTTGCTCCGGGCACCCAGCTGGTGCTCGACCTGCGCCTGCGCACCCCCGTGCAGCTCATCGCCGACCTGGACGGCTTGGCCGCCGCCGTGACCGCGGCGCACCTGCCCGAGCAGCCGATGCGGGTGCTCTGGAACGCGCCGTGAGCTTCGCGGTCCGCGGGCCAGCTGCACTGCGGCGGGTCGCGGTGGTCGGCGGATCGGTGCTGGCGGCCGGCGTCGCCGTCCAGGTTGCGCCGCTGCTGACCGGTATCGCGCCGCTGCGTGGCCTGTGGCCGACCCTGGCCGGCCGCGGCACCGCCGGCCACGTGGCGCTCACCTTCGACGACGGACCGGATCAAGCGAGCACCCCGCAGTTCCTGGACCTGCTCGCCCGGCTCGACGTACGCGCCACGTTCTTCATGCTCGGCGAGATGGCGCAGCGCTGGCCCGACCTGTCCAGGCGGGTCGTCGACGCGGGCCACGAGCTGGCCGTGCACTCCTGGGACCACCGCAACCACCTGCGCAACGCCCCGGGACGCCGCACGAGCGACCAGCTCGAACGCACCGCTGACCTGCTCCAGGCGCAGTCCGGTGCCCGGGCGGTCTTCTTCCGGCCGCCGTACGGCGCACTGACCGCGGCCGACCTGGCCGCGGCCGGCCGGGTCGGGCTGCAACCCGTGCTGTGGACCGCTTGGGGCAAGGACTGGACGGCCTCGGCCACCCCCGCCTCGGTGCTGCGCTCGGTCACCAAGGGGCGGGTGGATGGCGGCACCGTCCTGCTGCACGACTCGGACTGCACCAGCGCGCCGGACTCCTGGCGGTCGGCGTACGGCGCGCTGCCCTCCCTGGTCGAGTGGTGCGGCGGCCGTGGGCTCGCCATCGGCCCACTTGGGGAGCACGGCCTGACCGCGTGACGCACCCCCACCCGCTGCTCGCCGCCGGACTCGCGCTGGCCGCCGCCGCATCGTTCGGCCTCGCCTCGGCGCTGCAACACCTCGAGGCCGGCCGGATCGACAAGCGCAGCGCGCTCGACCCGGCCCTGCTCACCGCACTCGCCCGGCGACCCACCTGGCTCCTGGGCATCATCGCCGACGTGGCAGCGGTAGCGCTGCAGGCCGTCGCGCTGCACTTCGGGGCGGTCGCGCTCGTCCAGCCCCTGCTCGTCGCGGGGCTGCCGGTCGCCGTCCTGCTGTCGGCGCGCTACGCCGGTCGGGCCCTGCTGGGCAAGGAGCGGCTTGGGTTGCTGCTCTGCACCGGCGGGCTGCTCCTGCTCGCGCCGGCGACCGCGACCACCTCGCTCGGCGCCGCGCCCTCGCGGGCCACCGCGACGATCGCGGGGGTCCTGCTCGGCGCAGCGGCCGGTGCGCTGCTGCTGCTGGCCCGCCGGGTGCCCCGCCTCGCGCCACCGGCCACCGGTACCGCGGCGGGGGCGGTCATCGGTGCCGGCTCGGTCCTGCTCGCGGTGAGCGCCGGCCGCAGCGGCGACCTCCCGGCCCTGCTCCGCTCCGTCGCGCCGTACGCCGCACTGGTCGTCGGCCTGCTCGGGCTGCTGCTCAGCCAGGCGGCGTTCCAGACCGGGGCGCTCGGGGCGCCGCTCGCCGCGCTGTCGGTCGTCGAACCGGTGGTCGCGGTCCTGCTCGCGGTGACCGTGCTGCACGAACGCCTGCCCAGCGATGCGGCCGACCGGGTGGCCGCGATCGTGGGGGCGCTGCTCGCCGTGGCGGGCGTGATCGCCCTGACCCGCGAGGACGCGGTGCGCACGGAGCTCGGGCACTGACGGGGATGGGGGCCGGGGCGGCGCGGCGGCCTGCCAGCAGCTCCCGCTCCCGCCTCCCGCCGGCGCCACTTCCCGCACCGGACGACCGGCGCGAATCACCCGTACCGGCTGAAAAGGGGCCACGGCGATGGGGGAAGTAGCGATGCCGGCGCCGATCCTTGGCCCCAACCTGGCCCTGGTGCTGCCGGCCCCGCTCCGTATGATCGGCGCCGATCGAGCTCGCTGCCTGCTATCGGAGGGATCACTGCGTTGATCTTCATCGTCGTCAAGTTCCGCGTCCAGCCAGCCTTCACCGACTCGTGGCTCTCGATCGTCGCCGACTACACCGAGGCGACCCGCGCTGAGCCAGGCAACCTGTTCTTCGAGTGGTCCAGGAGCGTGGACGAACCCGACACCTTCGTGCTCGTCGAGGCGTTCGCCGACCAGGCCGCGGGCGTCGCCCACATGCAGGGCGAGCACGTCAAGACGGGGATGGTGCGGATGGCCGAGGTGATCTCGGAGACGCCGGAAATCGTCAACGTCGAGGCCGCCGGCTCCGGTTGGGGACGAATGGCCGAGATCACGCCGACCGCCCGCCGCTGACCGAAGGCCGCTGACCCGGTTGATTCAGGGCACCGTCGACCAGTCCCGGGCGATCGCCTGCTGTGCGGCCCGCAGCCCGAGCCGGCCGCGGCAGACCTCGCCTTGGAGGCGCACCTCGACGTCGTCCTTGACGACGGCGCCGCGCCGGCCTGCCCGCACCTCCGGCCACAGATTGCGCTCGGTGCTCGCCCCGCCGAGCGACAGCGGAACGAGGTGGTCCAACTCGATCGCCGCGAACGGCGTGCCGTCGAGCCCATAGCGGTGCACCACCCGGATCTTGATCCGGTTCGTGACCTGTTTGGGCGGCCTTACCGAGGCGGCGTACCCGCGGCGGCAGATCGTCGAGGCGATCCGGTCCGGGGTCACCCGCGGGTCGGCGTCGCCCGGGGTACAGCCAGCGTCCGGCAACCCGTCACGGGTGGTGCAGGCGGGCGGCCCGAGCGCCACCGCCGGGGTCACCGACCCGCCCCCCGAGCAGCCGCCCGCGGCCAGCGCGGCCAGCAGCAGCCCGGTGCGCCGAAGGAGCATGCGGCGACAGTAGGCGGGCGGTCAGCCCGAGACGTTGATGGCGGTGTTCTGGCAGCCGTGGACCATCACGTTGAGCCGCTTGATCGTCCGGCCGCTGGTCGTCGTCGCCCAAACCGAGTACGGCTGACCGCCGGCCAGCGCGGCGATGCTGAAGCTGCCCGTCGATGCGCCGAGCCGGGCCGAACCCCAGCCCTGCGGGTAGGGGCCGACGTTGTAGGGGTGCGACGTCCAGGCGTAGACAGTGCGCAACGCGTACGCCGAACCGGTGGGGCTCACGACCCGGCCGCTGATCGTCCCGGTCTTGCCGGCGTAGGCGCAGGTCAGCGGGAGCACGAGATTCTGTCGGGTGGCGCCGACCGGGACGTACTGCCGGTTGGCGTAGCCGTACTTGTGGACGTCACCGGGGTTGAAGCAGGTGGTGCACGGCGAGCCGGTGTAGCCCCGGGAGTAGACCTCGATCCAGACGGCGGCGGCGTTGCTCGGCAGGTGGCCGAGCGACCAGCTGCGGGTGGTGCGTTGACCGTCTTTCTGCAGCGTCCCGGCGGCCGTGCCGTTGCCGGTGACGAAGTGGTTCAGCTCGCGCTGGCGGACCGAGTAGCCGCCGTGGTTGCCGTTCTTGGCGCAGCCGAAGTCGCTCGGCGTGGCCGGGTCGGCGTTGATCGGCCGGTGGTTGGCGTCGACGACGTCGAACCCGATCGAGACGTTGACGTCGAGCCCGTCCTGGCCGGTGACCATGCCGGAGATGGCCCGGCCACTGTCCCGTGCGCAGCCGGCCAGCGCAGGTGTCACCCCGGTCAGCGGCGCAGCCAGGCCCGCCGCGAGGCTGACGACGAGCAGGACACGGGCGAAGGGGCGCACAGGGGGTGCCTTCCAGATGGGTGGTCTCCATGACATCGGCAGCACGCTGCGCGGTCTGGAGCGACCAGATCAGCTGCGCGGTGCCCCGTGCGGGTCGAGATCGGCCAGGGCGGAGCGCAGCAGCTGCAGGCCGTTGCGGGTGACCGCGTCGGCGTCAGCGACATCCAAACCGAGCTCGACGGCCGCGCCGACCGGACCGCCTGCGTAGGCGTACGCCGACACCACGGCGGTGCGCTCGGCCTCGGGCAGCGCGGCGAGGGCCAACTCGAGCCGGTCGATCAGCTCGGCCTCGTGGCCGCCGGGAACCGGGGCGGCGAGCGCATCGACCACACCGGCCGGCAGTGGCCGGCAACGCGGTGGTCGGTCGGTCACGGCGTCCTCTCCGGGTCCGGCAGCTGAGCGGCCGCCCCGGTTACCCGGGGCGGCCGTCGTACCGACCCGTCAGGTCGCCTCACGGCGGCGTGTCGCTCGTAGCGACTCTGTTGGGACCGGGGGCCATGTCGGGGCCGGTACGTCGACCACGGTAGTCCTGTCCGCGGCCGACTGGGCGCCAACGGCCAAGAGTTCCACCGTCGACCTGCGCATCCGGGCGACGTGGACAACACTGAACGGACATCCTCGGCGAACCCCCGGAGGTCCCCGTGATCGTGGTCGTGGCCCTACTCGGTCTCGCGCTGCTGCTCTGGGCCGGCATGCGCCTGATGACCTGGCAGGCCGCCAAGCTGGGCGCCCCGGTCCCGGACGGTCGCCGGCAGCCCGGGCGGGGGCACACCGGTCGCCGCCCGACACCTGGTCTCCCGGCACTGCCGCCCGGCCACCGGCCGCCGCCGGGCCTCGGGCCGCTCAGCCCCAGCGAGCGCTTCCTGTCGTCCGAAGCGGCCAGGGGTCTGCGTGAGTTGCAGCAGTTCCTGGCCGAACGGCCGGCCTGACAGGATCGGGGCCATGACCGTCCCGACGCGCACGGCCCCGACGATCGACCCCGGCACCGAGTACGACGAGCGCACCGAGGAGCGCTTGCTGCAGGAGCCCGGCTCGGTCGCGCACATCGTCAAAGATCCCGGCAAGGTCACCGAGGCCTACATCCTCGGCAACCCGGTCGAGGCCCTCTGTGGGCACGTGTTCGTGCCGAGCAAGGACCCCAAGTCGCTGCCGCTGTGCGACACCTGTAAGGACATTGCCGACATCCGCACCGACGGCCGGCACGGCGACATCTCCTGACGACCCGCCGCCCGCCGGTGCCCACCGGCGGCTCCTGGCCGGTGCGGTTCGGCCTGGCCGAGCTCGTCCGGGACCTCGACCGCCCGGCCGGCTGGATGCTGCTCGTCGACGGCACGCCGCAGTCCTACGTCGACACCAGCGATCCGCTGCACCTGGAGTTCGACTACGTCCGGCTGCTCGCCGACATCGTCGAGGTCACCACCGATCCCGGTACGCCGTTGACGGTGGTCCACCTCGGCGGCGGTGGCTGCACCCTCCCACGGTGGGTGGCGGCGACCCGCCCCGGTTCGACCCAGGTGGTGATCGAGGCCGACGACCTGCTCGCCGACGTGGTGCGCAGCCAGCTGGGCACGATCGGCTTCCGGCTCCGGGTCGGCGACGCCCGGGCCGCGCTGGAGCACCTGCAGCCGGGCGCCAGCGACCTCGTGGTGGGTGACTGCTTCGTCGGCGCCCGGGTGCCGGCGCACCTCGCCACCGTCGAGCACGTCTGGCAGGTCGCCGGGGTCCTCAAGCCGGCGGGGACCTACGTCGTCAACCTCGCCGACAGCGGCTCCCTGGTGTTCATCCGCCAGCAGGTCGCCACGATGCTGGCCGTCTTCGAGTACGTCGTGCTGCTCGGCGACCCGGGGGTGCTGCGCGGCCGGCGGTTCGGCAACCTGGTGCTCGCCGGCTCGCAGCAGCCCTTCCCGCTCGACGTCCTTCGCCGGGTCACCGCGCGTGCGCTCGGCCGGGCCCGGGTCGTGGCCGGCCGCGACCTGACCTCGTTCGCGGCCGGGGCCCGCCCGGCGACCGATACCGACCCACCTTCCGCGCCCTCGCCCCCGCCCGACGTCTTCGCGTCCAGCTGAGCAACCACTGCCCCGGCGTACCCGCTGCTTCTACGCTGACCCCATGCCGTCCCGCCTGCTGTCCCGCCGAGACCTCGACTTCCTGCTCTACGAATGGCTCGACGTCGAGCTGCTGACCAAACGGCCCCGGTTCAGCGAGCACTCGCGGGAGGTCTTCGACGCCGTCCTGGACCTGTCCGAGCAGGTGGCGACCCGGCACTTCGCCACGCACAACAAGCAGGGCGATGCCAACGAGCCGACCTTCGACGGCGAGCGCGTCCACCTCATCCCGCAGGTGAAGGCGGCCCTTGCCGTCTTCGCCCAGACCGGGCTGCTCGCCAGCAGCATGGACGCCGAGGTCGGTGGCCTGCAGCTGCCGGCAGTCATCGCCGGCGCGTGCTTCCTGTGGTTCCAGGCCGCCAACGTCGGGACGTCGAGCTATCCGTTTCTGTCGATCGGCAACGCCAACCTGCTGCTGGCCCACGGCACACCCGAGCAGGTCGACACCTACGTGCGCCCGATGCTCGAGGGGCGATTCTTCGGCACGATGTGCCTGTCCGAACCGCAGGCCGGCTCCTCGCTGGCCGACGTCACGACCCGCGCCGAGCCGCAGCCCGACGGGTCCTACCGGGTGTTCGGCAACAAGATGTGGATCTCGGCCGGTGAGCACGAGCTGTCCGAGAACATCATCCACCTGGTCCTGGCCAAGATCCCCGGCTCCCCGCCGGGGGTGAAGGGGATCAGCCTGTTCGTCGTCCCGAAGGTCGTCGTCGAGACCGGCGAGCGCAACGACGTCGTGCTGGCCGGGCTCAACCACAAGATGGGGTATCGGGGCACCACCAACACCATGCTCAACTTCGGCGAGGGGGTGCACACGCCCGGGGGCGCGCCCGGCGCGGTCGGCTTGCTCGTCGGCGAGGCCAACCGCGGCTTGTCGTACATGTTCCACATGATGAACGAGGCCCGGATCGGCGTCGGGGCCGGCGCGACCGCCCTGGGCTACACCGGCTATCTGCAGTCCGTGGACTACGCCCGGCAGCGCCCGCAGGGCCGCCCGGTCGCCGCCAAGGACCCCGCCGCCCCGCAGGTGCCAATCATCGAACACCCCGATGTACGACGGATGCTGCTCGCCCAGAAAGCCTATGTGGAGGGGGCGCTCGCCCTGATCCTGTACTGCGCGCGGCTCGTCGACGAGGAGAAGACCGCCGACGAGGCGGCCGACCGCGACCGCGCACACCTGCTGCTGGACGTGCTGACGCCGATCGCCAAGAGCTGGCCGTCGCAATGGTGTCTTGAGGCCAACAGCCTGGCGATCCAGGTGCACGGCGGCTACGGCTACACCCGCGAGTACGACGTGGAGCAGCTCTACCGCGACAACCGGCTGAACCCGATCCACGAGGGCACCCACGGCATCCAGGGGCTCGACCTGCTCGGCCGCAAGGTGACCATGCAGGGCGGGGCCGGGCTCACGCTGCTGCTGGACGCGATCGCGGCGACCGTCGCCCGGACGACCGGCGAGCTGGCCGGGTTGGGCGCTGCGCTGCAGGCGATGGCGGTGCGGGTCGGCGAGGTCACCGCGAGGCTGTGGTCGACCGGCGACCCCGAGCTCGCCCTGGCCAACTCCTCGGTCTACCTCGAGGCGGTCGGCCACGTCGTCGTCGCCTGGATCTGGCTCGAGCAGCTGCTCGCGGCCGAGGCCGGCCACGGGCCCTTCTACGACGGCAAGCGACAGGCCGGTCGATGGTTCTTCCGCTGGGAGCTGCCGAAGGTGGCCGCCCAGCTCGACCTGCTGGAGAGCCTGGACCGGACCACCCTGGACATGGACGAGCGCTGGTTCTAGCCGCGGGCGGCCGGGAAGTCCGGCGGGCGCTTGGCCAGGAAGGCAGCCACTCCCTCGGCGTACTCCGGGCTGTGCAGGCTGCTGGCGTAGATGGCGCGCACGTCGTCGTCCTCGGCGAGCTCGCCAGCCGAGATCTTGTCGAGCAGTCGCTTCGCGCCCAGCAGTGACACGCGCGCGCGGCTCGACAGCGTCGCGGTGAGCGCGTCCACCCGGGCCGGCAGCGTTCCGCCGGCCACCACCTCGTGGACCAGCCCGATCCGCAGCGCTGTGTCGGCGTCGACGAGGTCGCCGGTGAACAGGATCCAGGACGCCCAGGCCCGGCCGATCTGGTCGACGAGGCGAGCCGTCGAGGCAAGGCCGTAGACGATGCCCAGCTTGGCCGGGGTGATGCCGAACCGCGCCGAGGGCTCGCACAACCGCAGGTCGCAGGCGAGCGCGAGCTGGCTCCCGCCGCCGATGGCGAAGCCTTCGACGAGCGCAATCGTCGGTTTGGGGAACGCCGCGATGGCCCCCTCACCGGCGAGCATCGCCGCGCCGTATCGCTCGGCGCTCTCCGGCGTGCTGCGCAGCGACTGGAACTCGGTGATGTCGGCCCCGGCCGAGAAGGGGCCACCCGGCGCGCCGCGGAACACCACGACGTCGACCGTGTCGTCGTCGGCAAGCACTGGCATGAGCCGAGAGAAGGCCTGCCACATCGCCAGGTTGATCGCATTGTGGCGCTCCGGACGGTCGAGGACCACAGTGACCGTGCCGCCCTGCTGGCTCACCCGAAGGGAGCCGGCGGCGTCGCCAAGGGCGCTCGAGACCGCTGCGGTGGGAGGCACCCCGGCATCCTGCTCGATGCGGTCGAGCTGGGAACGGCCGGGTCGAGGGTGCTGCCGAGAGCAAGCGCGTCGTCACTAACTGTAGTGGTGTCGCCTCCTACCGACCACTTCCAGTGACCGTCCACACAGCTCGAACGCTTGCAACTGCTAGCGGAGCACCCCTAGTGTCATCGGAGTCCGCGCGAGAGCGGGCCGAGCCTGGACGAACGGTGTCCACGACGGCCCGTCTGCCCGGTGGCCTGACCTCATCGTGCCGCGCCCAGGTGTGGCGTCCCCCTCATGAGGTCCGCCGCCCGAGGGCCGTGCCCCGTCCGCCTCCGGGTGATCGGTGCCGGCCCGCCCCGGAGGAACTGCATGCTCCGCACGCCAAGATCCCGCACGCCGATCTACTGCACGCCGCTCAAACGCTCGAATGCAGCACGCACGCCACTGTCCCGCCGCCGCACCGCCCTGCTCAATCTCGGGTTGGCCACCGGCATCGCGGGGGCCGTAGCGGTTGTCGGCGCGTCCGCAGGATCGTCAGCGACACGGGCCGAGCCGTCAGTGGCGCTGTCCCTGTCGTCGAATGCGAACGACCTCAGCACCTTCAACGCAAGCCTGGACACCCAGATCGGGTTGGCCAGCCGCCAGGCCGCGGCATTGCGGACAGCCACCGCCCACCGGCACGCCGCCGACCTCGCGACGGCCCGTGCGAAGCGGGCCCGGCAGGTCGCCGCCGACCGCCGCGCCAGCCGCTCACGACGCGCGGCCCTACTGGCCGGGGACCCCCGCGACATCGCCCACGCGATGCTCGCCGACCGCGACCAATCGGGTGAGTTCGGGTGTCTGGACAACCTGTGGACCCGGGAGAGCGGTTGGCAGGTGCACGACACCAACGGCTCGAGCGGCGCGTACGGCATCCCGCAGTCGCTCCCGGCCGGCAAGATGGCCTCGGCCGGGGCTGACTACCGCGACAACCCGGCGACCCAGATCCGTTGGGGCCTGGGCTACATCGCCGACCGGTACGGCTCGCCGTGTGCCGCCTGGTCGCACAGCCAGTCCTACAACTGGTACTAGCGGGTCCTGGCCAGCCGCCGCTGCTCGGCGGGCGGCGGCCCGGCCGGCGCCAGCGGTG
Source organism: Mycobacteriales bacterium (assembly GCA_046595615.1). Lineage (GTDB taxonomy): Bacteria > Actinomycetota > Actinomycetes > Mycobacteriales > SCTD01 > JAYSQK01. Next base: position 18,874 of record JBKJOO010000253.1, read on the forward strand.
CGGCCTGACTGTCGATGGCCCGCAGCGAGGCGATCACCCGGGCCTTGTCGCTGGCGAGGTAGAAGCCGGGCAGGGTCTGCTGCAGGATGCTGCCGTATCGGGCCGTCGCCAACCGGGGGTCGAGCACCACCACGACCCCGCGGTCGGTCGTCGACCTGATCAGCCGACCGGCGCCCTGGGCGAGCAGCACCGCGGCCGGCGGCAGGGTGACGTCCATAAAACCCCGATCCCCTGCGGCGGCGAGCCGCGCCTTCAGCAGCGGATCCTCCACGTGGGCGAACGGGATGCGATCAAGGACCACGAGCTGGCAGGCGCTGCCCGGCACGTCGACGCCCTGCCAGAACGACCGGGTGCCGAACAGGCAGGTGCGGGCGTCGGACGCGAACTGGTGTGTCAAGGATCCCGGGCTGTCATCGCCCTGAAGCAGGATCGGCAGGTCAGTGCGTTGCCGGACGGCCAGGGCTGCCCGCTCAGCCGCCGCGGTAGAGGAGAACAGCCCGAGCGTCCGACCACCGGCCGCCTCGACCAGTTGGGCGCACAAGTCGTCGACGGCGCTGTGCCAGGCCTCCCGCGCTCGTCCGGGGTCGGGCAGGTCCCGGGCGACGTACAACTGCCCCTGCTTGGGGTAGTCGAAGGGACTGCCGACGTCGAGGTAGGACCACCGCGAGGGCGGTGCACTGCCGTCGTCCCGGGACAGCACCTCATCGATCGCCTCCGCATCACGGGGAGCGG
>JBKJOO010000075.1:0-18659 GCA_046595615.1 Mycobacteriales bacterium
GGAGCGCCTGGCCAAGCTCGCCGGGGGTGTCGCCGTGATCAAGGTCGGCGCCGCCACCGAGGTGGAGCTCAAGGAGCGCAAGCACCGCATCGAGGACGCCGTGCGCAACGCCAAGGCGGCCGTCGAGGAGGGCATCGTCGCCGGTGGTGGCGTCGCGCTGCTGCAGGCCGGTGTCACGGCGTTCGACAAGCTCGACCTGGTCGGCGACGAGGCCACGGGTGCGCAGATCGTGCGCCTCGCCCTCGAGGCCCCGCTCAAGCAGATCGCGATCAACGCCGGTCTCGAGGGTGGCGTCGTGGCGGAGAAGGTCCGCAACCTGCCCGTGGGTCACGGCCTCAACGCCGCGACCGGCGAGTACGTCGACATGATCGCGGCCGGCATCATCGACCCGGCCAAGGTCACCCGCTCGGCCCTGCAGAACGCCGCTTCCATCGCGGCGCTCTTCCTGACCACCGAGGCGGTCATCGCCGACAAGCCGGAGAAGGCCCAGGCCATGCCCGGTGGCGGCGGCGGCGGCATGGGAGACATGGACTTCTAGTCCACGCGTTCCGACGACGGGGCGGTCACTTCTTCGGAAGTGGCCGCCCCGTCGCTCTGCCGGCAGGGGTGGCCTCGTCACCCTGCCAGCCGTGTCGTGCAAAGGTGTCGCGATGACAGTTGCCGAGGTCGTGGGCCTCACCGCCGACGGGTTGCGTCTGGTGCTGCGCATTGCCGACCGCACCGTCGAGGTCGCGCTGGAGGACGTACGCCGGGCCGAGCGCCGGGCCTCGTCCGCGCCGGTGCCCGACGAACCCCTCACGCCCAAGCTCATCCAGCAGCGAATCCGCTGCGGGGAGTCCGCCGAGCAGGTCGCGACGGCCGGTGGCTGGCCCGTGGAGGTGGTGGCGCGCTACGAGGGCCCGGTGCTGGCCGAGCGTGAGCATCACGCCGCTGCGGCCCGCCGCAGCCAGTTCGACGGACGGGTGGTGGAGGCGCTGGTCGCCGGTCACCTCGGGCATCCCGCCGAACTGGTCGAGTGGGATTCCTGGCTGGTCGGGGAAGGCCGGTGGGAGGTTCGGGCCTTCGCCGGTGGGCAGGTGGTGCGGCTGCGCTGGGATCCGGCGGCCCGGCGGGTGCAGGCCCTGGACGAACCGGCTCGCCGAGCCCTGCAGGTGCCGGCCGCCGAGGACGACGTGCTCACCGCGGTGCTCCGGCCGATGTCGAGCACCCCGGCCGCCGCCCCACTTTCTGCGCCGGCCGCACGTCCCGCGCGCCGGAGCCGGGCCCAGGTTCCGCTCTGGACCGACATCACCAGCCAGGTCACCGGCCGGGAGCCCGAGCCAGGCTCGTGACCCGGGCTCACCGGACCGCCGTTGCGGCAGGATGGTCGTCATGACCAGTCTCGGCACGGTCGGCCTGTGGACCGGCGCGCTCGACGCCCTGCCGCTGGCCGCGGCGCTGGAGCAGGTCGCCGAACTCGACGAACAGGGTTGGGGCGCGCTGTGGTTCGGCGAGGCCTATGGGCGCGAGGCCCTCACCGCAGCCGCGCTCTATCTCGGGGCGAGCCGTCGGATGGCGGTCGCCACCGGGATCCTGAACATCCACGCCCGCGACGCGATGGCCACTGCGGCGGCCGCCCGCACCCTCGCCGCGGCGTACGACGGGCGCTTCGTATTGGGGCTCGGCGTGAGTCACCGGCCGCTGGTCGAACGGATGCGTGGCCACGACTACGGCCAGCCGCTGGCGGCGATGCGCAGCTACCTCGAGGCGATGGCCGGCGCGACCTACGCCGTCGCCGGCGCCGAGCCGATGCCGACGACGGTGCTGGCCGCACTCGGGCCGAAGATGCTCGCGCTCGCCGGGGAGCAGGCCGACGGAGCGCATCCCTACCTGGTGACCCCCGAGCACACCGCGCGGGCGCGGGCGATCCTCGGACCGGACAAGGTGCTCGCGGTCGAGCAGGCCGTCGTGCTCGACGACGACGTCGAACAATGGCGGCGGCGGGCGCACTGGCACCTGGAGATCTACACCGGGCTACCGAACTACCGCCTGTCCTGGCAGCGGCTGGGCTTCGGCGCGGCCGATTGGGTGCGCGGCGGCAGCGATCGGCTCAAGGAGGCGTTGGTGACCCGCGGGGTCGAGGCGGCCCGCGACCGGGTGCGTGCGCACCTCGACGCCGGCGCCAGTCACGTGTGCGTGCAGGTGCTCGGCGCGGACGCGTTCGACGTGCCGGTGCTGGATTGGCGGCGGCTCGCGCCGGTGCTGCTCTGAGCTCAGCCGGGCGCCCCGGCTCGCAGGTGGCTCCACGCCCAGCTCGGCGTACTCGCGTAGTCGTACGCCGAGGTCCCCAGTGCCCCGGCTGCCCGGGCGGCGCGGGCGAAGCCGTCGTAGTCCGCGCCCGAGGACGCACCCGCGAGGCCACCGGCGTAGGCCACCGGCACGCTGCCGAGATGGCGGCGGACCCGCCGGAGGTCCTCGGCGGTCGAGGTCGCGGCGTCCCGCCAGCGCGGGAACGTGCGGTAGGCGGTGTAGTAGCCCATCGGCACCCAGACGTCGTACGACGCCTTCAGCGACTGCCAGGGGAAGGGCCCGCCCCAGTAGTCGGGGTGGATGATCTCGGTCAGCACCGGGGGCAGGACGATCGCCGCCACCGGCTTGGCGGTGTAGCGCCGCAGTCGCCGGGACAGCGCGGCGAGCCGGATGTTGCGGCGGCCGGCGGCCACCCGGGTGTCCTCGATGTCCACGCCGTAGGCGTCGAAGTGCTGGCCGGCGCTGGTGAACTCGACCATCGCGGCGAGGTGGCGCCAGTCGGCCGCCGGGTCCTGGAACGTCGGGAGGTACCACGCCACGACGCGCAGGCCCTTGGCGTGCGCCGTCGTCAGGATGGCGCCGAGCCGGTCCGGCGAGAGCAGGGCGCCCGGGGTCGCGGCCGACTGCTTGGCCGCCTGCAGCCAGATCGTCCGGACGCCACGGTCCTTCATGCCCTGCACGGAACCGGCCGTGACCGCCGGGGCGGCCTGCAGCTCCCGGCTGAAGTCGTAGCCGTCGACCCAGGTACCGAGGCCCTGGAACGGCCGCCGATCGGCGTGTGTCGGGACCGGCGCGGCCTGCGCTGAGGCAGCGGTGAGCAGGGCCAGGCCCAGCGCAGTGATCGGGGCGATGAAGCGGAGGCGACGCGGCAGCATGTCGCCTCCTCGGCAGCTGGTCGACCGATCTGGAGCAGGCGCCCCGGATCAGCCGGCGGCCTGCACCCGGTCCCGGCCGGCGTGCTTCGCGGCGTACATCGCCTGATCAGCTCGACCGAGCAGCGCGTCGATGGACTCGACGCCGTCCCAGCGGACGACGCCGACCGAGCAGCTCTGGTCGCTGGGCGTGGCCCGACGCAACGTCTCCATCCGCGCCGAGGCGTCGAGAAGATCGCAGGCGGGCAGGACGGCCAGGAATTCTTCGCCGCCGAAGCGGATGAGCGCATCGGAGCTGCGCAGCGCGTCCTGCCAGAGCCGGGCCGCGGTGCGCAGGAGGACGTCGCCGGCGGGATGGCCGTGCCGGTCGTTGTAGGCCTTGAAGTGGTCCAGGTCGAGCATCGCCAGGCACAGTGGCGAACCGCTGCGCGCGGCCCGCTCCAACTCCAGCGGCATCAGCTCGTCGAGCGCGCGGCGGTTGAGCAGCCCGGTCAAGGCGTCGGTGTGCGCGGCGACCGACAACCGGTCGACCAGATCGGCCCGCTCGAGGGCCACCGCGGCCTCACCCACCAGGAGCGGCAGCAGGGCCTGTACCCGCGCGGGCAGCGCGTCGATGTGGTCGTCCCAGACGACCGTGATCACGCCGATCGTCCGGCCACCGCGCAGCACCGGCTCGAACAGCGCGCTGGGCAGCAGGGTTGCTGGTCCGGCGTGCCCCACCTGATTCCCGGGTCCCGGAGCGGTCCCGAATCTGCGTTGCCCGGATTGGTATGCCTCGACGGCCCCGGCCGAGCCCGATTGGGGCAGTTTGTGACGCATCGACGGTCGGCCGTCGGTCTCCACCAGCACCAGCTCCGGGCCGTCGGGCTGGTAGAGCCCGACGCCGGTCGCGCCGCACACGCTGCGCACCGAGCGGCACACCGCGCGGCGGGCCGCCACAGGGTCGGCACTGCGCGCCATCTCCCGGTGGGCGGCAGCGAGGACCTCGATGTCGCGGACGTGTTCGGTCAGGCGCTGCTCGGCTCGTCGCAGGGCCGTGACGTCGAGGATCGAGCCGTCCAGATAGGTCCGGTCGCCGACCCGGCGTACCCGGCCCCGGTCACGCACCCACCGCACCTGACCGTCCGCGCCCCGCAGCCGGTACTGGATGTCCAGCGAGCCGGTCACCTTCGCGGCATCGTGTGCGTGACGGAACAATTCGAGCTCGTCGGGGTGGACGAAGTCGACCCAGACGGCGTCCCGGGCGGCCGCGGCCGTCAGGCCGAGGAACCGCTCCCGGCAAGGCCCGGCGAAACGCAGCGCGTAGCCGTCGTCAGCGAGGAACTCACCGCTGTACACGTACTCATCGATGGCCCCCAGAATGCGCACGAGCGTGGCGTTGGCCTCGCGCAGACGCTCGACCTCGATCGTCAGCCTGTCGGTGTCGCGGGGCGCTGACGAGCCACCCGCGCGCCGGTCGAAGGACGTCCGGCGCAACAGGCCGGCCGCAGCTCTGCGGGCACCTGGGCGCGCACCGGACGCAGGCAGCGCTCGTCCCTCCACCCCGTCCATGGTTCTCCATCGGCCAGTCACGGCATTTGCTATAGCGTTCCAGGTGCTGGTCCTCAAGCGTCCGGCAGGTGGCGCAGACGGTTGGAAAGGACTGGTTCATGGGGGGTGCGCCGGGTGCCCGGGTGCTCGTGGCGGGCCTTGGTGACCTCGGTGGCCGCGTCCTGGAGATGCTCGCGGGCAACCCCCGGATCGAGACCCTGCTCGGCTGCGGGCAGGCGGGCGGTCACAGTGCCGCGCTGGTCGCGCAGACCGCGTTGATCGCCGACACGCTGGGCGGTGCAGCGCAGGTCAGGCACCTCGCGATCGACCTGACCGACCGGGTAGCCATCGCTGCGATGCTGCACGACGCCGCTCCAGACATCGTCGTGTTCGCCGCGTCGCGGCACAGCTGGTGGCGCAGCCCACCGGCGGTCCGTGCACTGCCCTACGGTGTCTGGCTGCCGCTCCAGCTCTCCTTGCTGCGCACGTTCATGCTGGCACATCGCGACGCGACGTCCACATCGTTCGTCATCGCCCTGCCGCATCCCGATGCCGCAGGCCCCGTCCTGGCTGCCGAAGGGGTGGCCCCTCTCGCCGGGGCGGGCAACGTGGCCGAGGTGGCCGCCAAACTGCGGCTGCTCACCGCAGTCGAGCTCGGTTGTCACCGCGACGACGTCGAGGTGCGCCTGGTCCTGCACCACGCGGCCGAACGGCTCGCCTTCGCGCTGTTCGACGCGGCCCCCAGCGGCGGTGGAGCACCGGCCTATCTGGCCCGGGTCGCGGCCCGCTCGGTCCCCGTGGCGCCGGACGTCGTCGACCGGCTGCTCCATCAGGCCTACCCGCTGCCGGGCGGCACCGGCAGCCATCAGCTGACGGCCGCCACGGTGATCCAGCTCGTCGACGCGCTGCTCGCGCAGGAGCAGCGACACCTGCACGTCCCCTCGCCGGCCGGCCTCCCCGGCGGCTACCCGGTGCTGGTGAGTCGCCGCGGGATCGAGCTCGACCTGCCCGTCGGGATCACCCGCGGCGATGCCATCGCCGTCAACGAGCAGGCAGCGGCGTTCGATGGCATCAGCTCCATCGGTGCTGACGGCACCATTCGCTACACCCCTGACGCCATCGTCGCTGCCCACGACCTGCTCGGGCTCACCCTGCAGGACACGCCGATCGCAGCCCTCGACGGGGCGGCCGACCGTCTCGAGGCCGTGCTGCGCGCCGTGCGCTGAGGGCACCGACGACCGCACCGGCGCGACCGCCATCGCCTGGGTGGAGCAGGATCGGTGCCCCGCTCCCCGTCGAGAGGCCATCAGATGACCGTCCTGACCGAGCTGCTGGCCGGCCTGGCCACCGGCACCGTCGAGATCATCGACCTCACCGCGCCGCTGTCGGACCGGACGCCGGTGCTGCAGCTGCCCCCACCGTTCGCGAACACGCGACGGTTCTCACTCACCGAGGTCAGCCGGTACGACGCGCGCGGCCCCGCCTGGTACTGGAACGACTTCTCGACCGGTGAGCATGTGGGCACCCACTTCGACGCACCCGTGCACTGGGTGACCGGCCGGGACGGCCTGGACGTGTCGCAGGTGCCCCCCGCGCAGCTGATCGCGCCCGCGGTGGTGCTCGATGTGAGCGCCGAGTGCGCGGTCGACCCCGACTTCCTGCTCGAGGTCGACCATGTGCGGGCCTTCGAGGCTGAATACGGACCGCTTCCGGACGGCGGCTGGCTGCTCTACCGCACCGGCTGGGATGCCCGTTCGAGTGAGCAGGCCGCCTTTCTCAACGCCGACGACACCGGCCCGCACACGCCGGGCCTGTCGGTCGAGTGCGCCCGCTGGCTGGCGCAGGAGACCTCGCTGCTGGGGCTGGGTACCGAAACCGTCGGCACCGACGCGGGTGCGGCGCACTCCTTCGACCCGCCGTTCCCTTGCCACTCCTACCTGCTCGGCGCCGGGAAGTACGGCCTGACGCAGCTGCAGCACCTCGCCTTGCTGCCGCCGACCGGTGCGGTCCTGCTGGCCGCCCCGCTGCCGATCGTCGGTGGCTCGGGCAGCCCGGCCCGGGTGCTCGCGCTCGTCCCGCGGTGACGACGCCGACCGAGCACAGCGTCGCTGCCGTGGTCGGTGCGACGCTCGCCTCGCTCGGCGCGAAGCAGGTGTTCACCCTGCTCGGCAGCGGCAACTTCGTGGTCACCAACGCGCTTCGGGAGGCCGGGGCGAGGGTCGTGTCCTCCCGCCACGAGACCGCCGCCGTGACGATGGCTGACGCCTACGCGCGGGTGACCGGCTCGGTCGGCGTCGTCACCGTGCACCAGGGGCCGGGCCTGACCAACGCGTTGACCGGCCTGGCCGAGGCCGTCAAGAGCCGCACCCCCCTGCTGCTGCTCGCCGCCGAGGTCGCCGGTGCGGCAGTGCGCTCGAATTTCCGCATCGACCAGGCCGGGCTGGCTACTGCGGTGGGGGCCGGGGTCGAGCGGCTGCACGGGCCGCAGAGCGCGGTCGCCGACGCGGTGCGGGCCTACCGCAGGGCCGTGGTCGAGCGCCGCCCCGTCGTACTGCTGATGCCCTTGGACGTCCAGGTGGCCGTATGTGGCGACGCCACCGTGCCGCCGGTCGCTGCGGTCGGACCGGTGCGACCGGCTGTCGGCGCCGTCCAAAGCCTCGCTGATGCCGTCGAGAAGTCCTCCCGGCCAATGCTGCTCGCCGGACGTGGCGCCGTGCTGGCGGGCGCCGGAGCGCTGCTGGAGGAGCTTGCCGACGCTACCGGCGCGTTGCTCGCGACCTCGGCGGTTGCCGCCGGCCTGTTCGCCGGCAACCCCTGGGAGGTTGGCATTTCCGGCGGCTTCGCCTCGCCGGTCGGCGCCGAGTTGCTCGTCGATGCCGATCTGGTGCTCGCGTTCGGCGCGTCGTTGACGATGTGGACCACCCGGAGCGGGCGCCTGCTCGGGTCCGGAGCGACGGTGGCGCAGGTCGACGTCGACGAGGGAGCGCTGGGCGCCCATCACCCGGTCGACCTCGCGGTGCTCGGCGACGTCGCGGCGACGGCCCGCGAGTTGCTGACCGAGCTAGCGCGCCGCGGCCACGGACCCGCCGATTGGCGTACCGAAGCGCTGCGGTCGCGGATCGCCGCCGGCCGGTGGAACGACCAGCCGTACGTCGATGCCGGCACCGACGACCGGATCGACCCGCGGACGCTGTCGCGGCAGCTCGACGACCTGCTGCCCGAACAGCGGACGCTGGTGGTCGACTCGGGCCACTTCATGGGCTGGGCGCCGATGTATCTGCGGGTGCCCAGGGAGTCGGGTTTCGTGTTCACCCAGGGCTTCCAGTCCGTCGGCCTGGGGCTCGCGACCGCGGTTGGCGCAGCGTTGGCGCGGCCGGATCGGCTGACCGTTGCCGCCGTCGGCGACGGTGGGCTGCTGATGTCGCTCGGCGAGTTGGAGACCATCGGACGGCTCGGCCTGCGGCTGCTCGACGTGGTCTACGACGACGGGGCGTACGGCGCGGAGGTGCACCACTTCGGCCCGGCTGGGCACCCGGTCGACCTCGCCCAGTTCCCCGAGGTCGACCTGGCTGCAATGGCCCGTGCCGCCGGTCTCGAAGCGATCGTCGTACGCCGGGCCGTGGAGCTGCGAGCCGTGTCGGCGTGGCTGGCCGCGGGGTCGCGGGTCCCGCTGCTGGTGCATGCCCTCGTCGTCCCGACGGTCGTGGCCGAGTGGCTGGAGGACGCCTTCCGCGGCCACTGAACCGGCGGCGAGCGGGTGCGGTCAGGAGGTCGTCAGACGGAGCACGGGCACCAGCGGCGGGGTGAAGCCGAGCACCTGACCGTAGAAGCTCAGCTCGGCCTCGAGCGCCGTGATGATCGTCTCGGCCTGACGGAAGCCGTGCTGCTCGCCCCCGAACAGCAGGTAGGCGTGCGGGATCTGCTGACGGACGAGCGCATCTCGGAACAACTCAGCCTGCGCGGGAGGCACGACCTGATCGTCGGCCCCCTGGAGCAGCAGGACAGGGCAGGACAGGCCGTCGACGTGCGTGAGCGGCGACCGCTCCCGGTAGGTCGCGAGCGCCTCCGGGAGCGGCCCGACCAGCCCGTCGGTGTAGCGGGACTCGAAGTCGTGCGTGTCCTGCGCGAGGGCGATCAGGTCGGCGACGCCGTAGTACGAAGCGCCTGCCGCGAAGGTGTCCGTGCGGGTCAGGGCCGCCAGCACGGTCCACCCCCCGGCGCTGCCGCCGCGGATGAGCAGACGGCCGCTGTCGGCCAGCCCGGCGTCGGCGAGACCACGCGCGGCTGCGACGCAATCCTCGACGTCGACGACTCCCCACTGCCCGCGCAGCGCATCGCGGTATGGCCGCCCGTAGCCCGTCGACCCGGCGTAGTCGACATCGACGACGCCGACGCCGCGGCTGGTGAAGTAGACCTTCTCCAGGTCCAGGATCTGCGAGGCCTGCGCGGTCGGTCCACCGTGCACGAAGACGACGTACGGCGGCAGTTCGCCCTCGGGGGCACGCGAGACCGGTGAGGTGGGCGGGTAGACCAGCGCGTGTACGATCCGGCCGCCTGCGCTCGGGAAGGTCCGGCGGGTCGGGACCGGGAGCCAGTCGGCACCGATGGGTACCTCGGCGCTGACGTGCACGACGTCGTACCCGCCATCGGCGTCGAGGACGACCACCGACGGTGCCGCCATCGCCGAGCCGCCGATCGCGACGACCCGCCGACCGTCGGTGTGCAGCATCGGGGACCACGACGTGCAGGGCAGATCCAGGTCGGTCAGCGAACCATCGGGTGCGATCACCCCCAGGCGGTCGCCGTGCAGTGCGACGACCCGACCGTCATCCAGCCGAACGCACCACGTCATCCCGAGCATCCACAACGGTCCGGCGAACTCCTGCTCGGCCGGATGCATCGGTGTCACGTCGCCAGCCAGGCCGACGCGGACGAGATTCCACCACGCCGAGCGGTCGCTGGTCGCGACCAGCGACCGGTCGTCGAGCCACTCCGGCTGCATCACCGACTCCTGCGGGCCACCCAGCAGCGTCCGGGGTGCGCCGACGACCCCGCCGTCGATCGTGGCAACCCGCAGTTCGGTGCCGTCCCAGGGCATCTGCGGGTGGTCCCAGCCGACCCACGCCAGGCTGCGGCCGTCCGGTGAGACGCGCGGGTGCGCCAGGAAATGCCTGTCTTCGACGAGCACCCGGACGAGACCGGAGCCGTCCAGTGCCACCGCCACCAGCGCGCGGCTCACCGTGCCGGCCTCGTGCAGTTCCCGGACGCACCACACCTCGTCGCCCACGAGCAGCAGGTCGGCGTACCTGGCGCCGGCCGGCTCGGCCGGCTCGGCCGTCAACGCCACTGGCTGCCCACCTGGGTCGAGGCGCCACAGCCGCTGGTCGGCGAAGTTCGTGAACACCACGGCGCCCGCCGCGACCAGCCAGGGGTTGCCGCCGTACTCGTGCACCCGTGTCCGGGCGTTCCATGGCGCAGGGAGCACATCTCGGACCGTCCCGTCGGCCAATCGGCGGACGATCACGTTGCGACCGGCCTCAGCCGGCCGACCTTCGACCCACCAGACGTCACCTTCGGCCAACCTCGGCCAGGACACGTGCACCGTCCCGACGGCGACATCGGCCGCGGACAGCGGAGAGGGCCAGGCGCCGTAGTTCGTTGTCATGGCCCGCATCCTGCCGCTGAACGAGCCGGTCCGGGCTACCCGCGGCCGACGTACGGCATGGTGGTTGCCAGCACCGTCAGGCTCGCGACATTGGCGTCGAGCGGCAGGCCGGCCATGTAGACGACTGCCCGCGCCACATGTTCGACCGCCATCCTGGGCTCGGGACGCACACTGCCGTCGGCCTGCGGGACGCCGCGCGCCATCACCTCGGTCATCTCGGTCGCTGCATTGCCGACATCGATCTGCCCGCAGGCGATGTTGTATGGACGGCCGTCCAGGGACGTCGATTTGGTCAGGCCGCTGATCGCGTGTTTCGTGGCGGTGTAGGCGGCCGACATCGGCCGCGGGACGTGCGCGGAGATCGACCCGTTGTTGATGATTCGGCCGCCGCGGGGCTGCTGGGCGCGCATGACGCGGAACGCCTCGCGGCTGCACAGGAACGCGCCGGTGAGGTTGACCGCGACAACCGCCTGCCACTCCGACAGGGTCACGGCGTCAAGCTCGCGGGCGGGAGCCGACAGGCCGGCGTTGTTGAACAACAGGTCGACCCGCCCGTACGCGGCGACGACCTCGTCGAACAGCGCCCGCACCGACGCCTCGTCCGTCACGTCGGTCGAGATCGGCCGCAGCGCCCCGGTGCCGTCGGCCCCGGCCACCGCCTGCAGCGCGTCGGTCCGGCGCCCGGCCAGCACGACCTGCCAACCGTCGGCGGCCAGCGCCCGCGCGGTGGCCGCGCCGATGCCGCTGCCGGCACCCGTCACGATGGCGATGCTCCCGCGCATGTCTGCTCCCGCCTGCTGCACTCCTGCGCGCCAGTCTGCCCCGCCTGTCAGCCTGGCTCGGTGCAGTCCCGACCGCGATACGACGTGAACTGCTCGATCCTGTTCACCGAGGCGCTTCGCGGAGGCCATCCTGGATGCCGGTGTTCATCTGGTCGCCCTGAACACCTTCGGCGGCGACCTGGCCATTCGGTGAGCGGGGCCTGGACGTCGCTGCCGGTCTGGCCGGCGCACTCGGCTGTCCGGTGTTGCACGTCCTGTACGGCAACCGGGTCGGCGGCGCCCCGGCCCAGCAGGATGAGCTGGCCGTCCGGCAGTTGGACCAGGCCGCGAGGGCGGCGGCTGCGGTGGGGGCAGTCGTCGTGGTGGGGGCGCTCAGCGGCGTCGATCGCTCTTCACTGCGGACGGCTGCCGATGTCCTGCGCGTGCTCGACCGGCTGCCGGCCGGGCACGCCGCAGCTCGCTGGCCTGCTGCTGTCGATCGTCAGCTATGAGTTGACGGCGGCGCACCGCTGGACCGGCGTCTGGGCACCTTGCTGCCCGGCGGACAACGCTGGCTCGTAGACCACCCAGGTGGCTTTGCCGTTGGCCTTGGCGGCGTACATGGCCACGTCGGCGCGGCGGAGGAGTTCATCGGCGCCGAACCCGTGGGCGACCACGGTGCCGGCAGTCGCGAGGCCCACGCTGGCGGTGACGGTCACGTCCGAACCGGCGAGCGCCAAGGGCTCGGCGAACGCCTTGACGAGCCGCGATCAGCGCCGGGGGTTCGCCGGGCTGTTCGATCAGCACCGCGAACTCGTCCCCGCCCAGCCGGGCGACGGTGTCGCCGGGTCGCAGGCAGCCGCGCAGTCGGTCCGACACGGCGAGGAGCACGGCATCGCCGGCGGCGTGGCCGAGTTCGTCGTTGATCGCCTTGAAGTCGTCCAGGTCGCAGAACAGGACCGACGTCGATGCGGCGTCGCGGGCTCGCAGCGCCAGCGCATGCTCGACCCGGTTGAAGAACAGCGTGCGGTTCGCCAGACCGGTCAACGGGTCGTGCATCGCCTGGTGACGTGCCTGTTCCCGCTCGGCGTGCAGCTCGACGAGCAGCCGCCGGTTGTCGGCCAGAGCCAAGAACTGGCGAGCCAGGACGAGCGCGATCAAGCCAAGGCCGAGGAGAAGTTCCGGCGCGGGAACCCGCCCACTGCTGGCCAGCAGCTGTCCGGTGAGCACGGTCTCGGCGAGGAGCAGGGGTAGGTACGGCAACCCCAGCCGCAGCCAGGTCGGCACCCGCAGGCGGTCGGCGCCGGCCGGGGGGGTGGGGGTGGTGGCGCCGACCGCGCCGAGCGCGACGAGGGCGAAGCCGGCCACCCAGCCCAGGTCGCAGACGTCACCACTGGAGTACGAGCCGGTTGAGGTCAGATAGACAAAGGTGCTGTCTGCGGCGGCCAGGGCAATCAATCCGGCTGCGAGCAGGCCGAGCACGACGCGCCGGCCACCGGTGGCCCGGCCGATGACCAACAGGACCAGCGTGATGACCACCAGGTCACCCAGCGGATAGGCCAGGGAGAGGGCGGTGGCCAGCAGGGTTGCCCCGCCGGCGTCGAGGGCCGCGCCAAGGCTGGTCGCCCAGGTCAGGACGAGCAGTGACCCGGCGATGAGCAAACCGTCCAACAGGTCCAGCAGCCGCGAGGCCCCATCCTTGCCGGCCGGGAGGAGCAGCAGCGAGGCGGCGGCCAGCACCGGAAAGAGCAGGAAGCCGGCGTCGGCGAGGGACGGGAACGGGACCGCCCGGCCGCTCAGCAGCTCGTCGTAGCTCCAACTCGCCTCACCTGCGGCCCAGGCGCCGGTCGCGGCGGCCAGCAGCCGCCACGCCCCGCGGACCCGCGGCGCCCTGGTGTTCCGGCCGGCAGCCCAGCAGCACAGTGCAGCGGCGCCTGCGGCGACCAACTGCCCAAGGTCGTCGACGGCGACCGTCACGTCCGCCGGGAGCGGGTGGGCGAGCAGGACGACGGCGTACGCGAGCACGGTCGAGACGACGACAACGGCCGCGACCTGCACCCGCCGCGCGCCCCAGTGGCGACCGCTCATGCCAGCCCTGTCAGCAGCCAAGGGCCGGACCTGTACCTCCATCGCTACGGCTCCGGCTGGTGGGTGAGCCGGGTCGCTCTGCCGCGGGTCCCGCCGGTGTGTCCAGCCGAGCGCACGGCCGACTGTCCTGCCGTCGGCGCGGGTGCCGGTGTCGGCGTGTCAGGGCTGTGGGCCTGCTGGTGCGGACGCGGCGTGTTCGGCGGGGAGGGGTGGTTCGCCTTCGAGGCCTTGCGCACGCCCCGTCGTACCCGCTTGGCGGGCTCGTTCGGCTGCCGGTGCCCTGCGGCGTGGACGTTTGCAGGGCGCAGCTTGCTCGCTGCCACCGCGGTGGGCCCGACGGAGCTGTGCTGCTGGGTGACGGCGGCGCTGGGAGCCGGCGAAAGGTTCGGGGTCGCGGACGTCGCCGGACCGAGCGTCGCTGCTCCGACGAGCGCTGCGCTCGCCGCCACGGTGGTGAGCTGGCCGGCGGTCGTCGTGATGAGGGTGGCGGTGCCCTGGCCGAGTAGAGGGAGCTCGGCCAGCCAGGCGGCAGGGCCGGCCGCCCACAGCAGCTTGCCTCTCGGGATGGCGACCATCGACCGGACGACCTGGGGGTCGAACTGCGTGCCGGCGCAGCGGACCAGCTCGTGCAGCGCAGCGTCCTTGCGGACGGATCGCTGGTAGGACCGGGCGGCCGTCATGACCTCGAAGGAGTCGGCAACCGCGACGATCCTGGCGCCGATGCTGAGCTCCCGCCCCGCCGTGCCGGCCGGGTAGCCGGTGCCGTCCCAACGTTCGTGGTGCTCCTCGATGACCAGGTGCATCGGTGCCAGCCAGGCGAGCAGGGGTGCGGCGATCGCGGCTCCTGCGCGCGGGTGGTCCCGCAGGACGGTCCATTCCCGGGCGGTCGGTGAGGCGGCTTTGTTCAGCAGCGCGGCCGGCACGTGCAGTTTGCCGATGTCGTGGAGCAGCGCCGCCCAGCGGAGCCGGTCACGGTCGCGTGCCGACAGGCCCATCGACTCGGCGATCAGGTCGGCGTAGGCCCTGACCCGTTCGGCGTGGCCGCGGGTGTGCCGGTCATGTCTGGCGAGCGCGGTGATGAGGGTGAGCATTCGTTCGGCGGCGTGCTGCGCCGTCTCGTCAGGCGGCGCGGCGGTGAGCGCAGCCAGGTCTGAGGCGCTGCTGATGCGCCGGACGAGCCGCAGTCGCGAGGGAGCACCCTCGGGGAAGCACAGCGACAACTCGAGCAGGGCCGCGAGGGGCAGCAGCCGGACCAGCGCATGGTGGGCGAGCAGCGACACCACCCAGCTGGCTGCGAGGAGTCCAGCCAGCCAGCCGAGCTGGCCCGCACCCGTCGCCGGCCGCGGGAGCGCGGCGGCGCCGCCGAGCGTGACCGCAGCCGCCAGCGCGACCGGGACCAGGAACGTCACGGCTCGCATTGCGCGCGCGATCGCCGGGTGGGCCGACCAGCCCTCGGCTGAGTCAGTGGTCACGCGTGAGTCGAGGGCCATGCGTAAGACGTCGGCCGGTTCCATGGCGGGCTGAGTAGCCCGGTTGGCTCCCATCACGGACACGCCTCTGGCGCGCCGGTGGGCGGCTCGGCATGCTGCGTCCATGACGCTGTCGCAGGACGCCGGCCCGACGTTCCCACCGTTGCCCGGGCACACCATCGGCGAGGCGCTCCGGCAGGCCGCCGCGCGCCACGGTGATCGCGAGGCGTTCGTCTCGGTGCAGCAGGGTCAGCGGTTCACCTACCGCGAGCTCGACGAGGCCGTGGATGACGTCGCGCGCGGGTTCGTCGCCGCAGGTGTCGGCAAGGGCGACCGGGTCGGGATCTGGTCGCCCAACTGCACCGAGTGGCTGCTGGTGCAATACGCCACCGCCCGGATCGGCGCGATCCTCGTCACGATCAACCCGGCCTACCGCTCGCACGAGCTGGCCTACGTCCTGCAGCAGTCCGGAGCCTCGCTCCTGGTCAGCGCGGAGGCCTTCAAGGGCTCCAGGTACCGCGAGATGGTGCGCGAGGTCGCACCGGAGCTGCGCACCGTCTACCTCGGTACGCCGGACTGGGATGCCCTGCTCGTGCCGACCGGTGAGGTGCCCGACCGGGGCCTGCTGGCTGATGACCCGATCAACATCCAGTACACCAGCGGCACGACCGGCTTCCCGAAGGGGGCGACCCTGTCGCACCGCAACATCCTCGGCAACGGGTTCCTCGTCGGCGCGCTCTGCGGCTACACCGAGCTCGACCGGGTCTGCGTCCCGGTGCCCTTCTACCACTGCTTCGGCATGGTGATGGGCAATCTCGGTGCGCTGACGCACGGGGCCTGCGTGGTCATCCCGGCACCATCGTTCGACCCTGCGGCGACCCTTTCGGCCGTGGCACTGGAGCGCTGCACCTCGCTCTACGGCGTCCCGACGATGTTCATCGCCGAGCTGGCCGAGCCCACGTTCCCGTCGTACGACCTGACGTCGCTGCGGACGGGGATCATGGCCGGCTCGCCGTGCCCGGTCGAGGTGATGAAGCAGGTGCAGCTGTTCATGCCGGAGGTCACCATCTGCTACGGCATGACCGAGACCTCGCCGGTGTCGACGCAGACGACCGCCGACGACAGCCTCGACCGGCGGGTGTCCACGGTCGGCCGCGTGCACCCACACGTCGAGGTCAAGGTCGTGGACCCGGCGACCGGCGACGTCGTCGAGCGCGGTACGACGGGGGAGTTCTGCACCCGCGGCTACAGCGTGATGCTCGGCTACTGGGACGACCCGGCCCGGACCGAGGAGGCGATCGACGCCGACGGCTTCATGCACACCGGCGACCTGGCCGTCATGGATGAGGCCGGCTACCTCTCGATCGTCGGCAGGATCAAGGATCTGGTCATTCGTGGTGGCGAGAACGTCTACCCGCGCGAGGTCGAGGAGTTCCTCTACACCCACCCCGACGTGCTGGACGCGCAGGTGGTCGGCGTGCCTGACCCTCGCTATGGCGAGGAACTCTGTGCCTGGGTGCGGGTACGACCGGGGGCCGCCCTCACGCCGGACGAGCTGCGCGAGTGGTGCCGCGGCAAACTCGCGCATTTCAAGGTGCCGCGCTATGTCCGGTTCACCGACGAGTTCCCGATGACGATCACCGGCAAGGTGCAGAAGTTCAAGATGCGCGAGACCTCGGTGAGCGAGCTCGGCCTGGAGGTGCGATCGGACGAACCTGGTTGAGTGGATCCTCCGACCCATAGCAGGAGGCACCCAGATGGAACACCGGACACTTGGCCGCAGCGGATGCGCCGTCTCCACCCTCGCCCTCGGCACGATGACGTTCGGCAACGAGACCGACGAAACCGGCTCGCACGCCCAGCTCGACGCCTTCGTCGAGGCCGGCGGCACGCTCGTCGACACCGCCGACGTCTACACCGCCGGCGTGAGCGAGCAGATCATCGGGTCGTGGCTGGCGGCCCGACCCGGCGCCCGCGACCAGGTGGTGCTCGCCACCAAGGGGCGGTTCCCGATGGGTGCGGGCCCCAACGACGTCGGCCTGTCGCGGCGCCACCTCGCGGCCGCCCTCGACGCCTCCCTGGGCCGCCTCGGGGTCGAGCGGGTCGACCTCTACCAGGTGCACGCCTACGACCCGTTCACCCCGATCGAGGAGACCCTCGGCTTCCTCGACGACGCCGTCCGCGCCGGCAAGGTGCACTACGTCGGACTGTCCAACTTCACCGGCTGGCAGCTGCAGCGGGCGGTCGACGTGGCCGAGCACCGGCACCTGTCGGTGCCCGTCACCCTGCAGCCGCAGTACAACCTGCTGGCTCGCGAGATCGAGTGGGAGATCGTGCCGGCCGCGCAGGCCAACGGCCTCGGGTTGCTGCCGTGGTCACCGCTCGGTGGCGGCTGGCTGACCGGCAAGTACACCCGCGAACAGCGCCCGACCGGCGCCACCCGCCTCGGGGAGGACCCCGAGCGCGGGGTGGAGGCCTACGACCGGCGTGGCTCGCGGGAACGTACCTGGGACGTCGTCGACGCCGTCCGCTCCGTTGCCGACGGTCGCGGGGTGACGATGGCCCAGGTTGCCCTCGCCTGGCTGGTGGACCGGCCGGCGGTGACGTCGGTGATCCTGGGCGCCCGGACCGTCGCCCAGCTCGCGGACAATCTCGGCGCTGCTGGGCTGCACCTGTCGCCGCAGGAGTCCGCGACGCTGGACGCGGCCAGCGACCCCGGCGCGGCCGACTATCCGTACGGCGGCGCCGGCCAGGAGCAACGCAGCCGCCAGCTCACCGGCGACTGGTAGCGGTCACGGCTGCAGGGACCCGACGGCTGCGACCGGCAGCCCGGTCGGATGGCAGACCCAGAACGGGTCGGGGCCGAGGTCCGGCTCGACGTACAGCGGGTGGGCGCCGATCTCCGGGCAGGAGGCCTCGGAGCAGACCGGCCACAGCGGATCGCGCAGGTGCACGGCCTCCTGCACGTCCTGCGCCAGCAGGCACAGCACGAACGGTCCGCCTTCGGGCCACTGCGACAGCCACCAGCGGCGGTGCTCGACCGCCGGCTCGACCACCTCGTCGTACGCCGGGCCAAGGTCGCGCTCGACGGCGGTCCGGGCCTGCTCGAGCGCCGCGGTGGGGCCCGGGAGTTCGCTCACAGCCGGACGCTATCGGTGTTGCGCGCCTGGTAGCGGCGAGCTGGACCCCCACCCAGCCCCAGCCAGCGGCGATCTTGACGATCTGGTCGCCGACACGCCGGACCGGCCGACCACATCGTCAAGATCGGCCGGCAGGGGGGCCGGCCGGGGAGCCGGGCAGGTGTCAGGCCACGGGCGGCCATCGGGGTGCTGCTGTCAGCCCTCGGCGAGCACATCGTCGGCGTCGACGATCGTGTAGGGGTAGCCCTGCTCGGCCAGGAAGCGCTGCCGGTGCGCGGCGTACTCCTGGTCGACGGTGTCGCGGCTGATCACCGTATAGAAATGCGCGCTGCGGCCGTCGGCCTTGGGGCGAAGGACCCGGCCGAGCCGCTGGGCCTCCTCCTGCCGGGAGCCGAAGGTGCCGGACACCTGGATGGCGATGGCCGCCTCCGGCAGGTCGATCGAGAAGTTCGCCACCTTGCTGACGACGAGGCCGGGGATCTCGCGTCGGCGGAACAGGTCGTAGAGCCGTTCCCGCTCGGCGTTCTTGGTGGACCCCTGGATGATCGGCATGTTGAGCGCGACGCCGAGCTCTTCGAGCTGGTCGAGGTAGGCGCCGATGACGAGCACCTGGTCGCCGTCGTGCCGCTCGACGAGCTTTTTGATGACGGCGATCTTGGTGTGCGCCGTCGCGCCGATCCGGTAGCGCTCCTCGGGCTCGGCGGAGGCGTAGGTCAGCCGCTCGGCGTCGGTCATCGTCACGCGGACCTCGGTGCAGTCCGCCGGCGCGATCCAACCCTGGCTCTCGATGTCCTTCCACGGGGCGTCGAAGCGCTTGGGACCGATGAGGCTGAAGACGTCGCCCT
>JBKJOO010000268.1:0-5556 GCA_046595615.1 Mycobacteriales bacterium
GGTGTCACCGACCCAGCCGCCGAGCTCGTCGTAGTACGACGGCGGGGTGGACAGGAACTCGACGCCCCTGGCGCGCATCTCGGTGACGGCGCGAACGATGTCGCCGGTCGCCAGCGCGACGTGCTGGACGCCTGGTCCGCCGTAGAACTCGAGGTATTCATCGATCTGGCTCTTACGTTTGCCCATGGCTGGTTCGTTGAGCGGGAACTTCACCTTGCGGTTGCCGTCGGCCACGACCTTGCTCATCAGCGCGGAGTACTCCGTGGCGATGTCGTCGCCGACGAACTCCTTCATGTTGGTGAAGCCCATCACCCGGTTGTAGAACCCCACCCACTGGTCCATCCGGCCGAGCTCGACGTTGCCGACGACGTGGTCGACCGCCTGGAAGAACCGCTTGTCCGGCGGTGCGACAAGCGGTTCGCGGGCCACGAACCCCGGCAGGAAGACGCCGCTGTAGGCCGAGCGCTCCACCAGGGTGTGCAGGGTGTCGCCGTACGTCGCGATGGTGGCGAGCACCACCTTGCCGGCGTCGTCCTCACTGCGCTGCGGCTCGGTCACCGGCCGGGCGCCGCGGGCGACGGCGGTCTGGAACGCGGCCGCCGCATCGGGCACCCGCAGGGCGATGTCGTCGATGCCGTCCCCGTGCGCGGTGACGAGGGCCCCCGCCGCCGTCCCGGCCCGGGTCGCGCCGGAGACCACGAAGCGCGCGCCGCCGGATTCCAGGACGTAGTCGGCGCTCTCGGCCCAGCCGGTTTCCGGGCCTCGGTAGGCCGTGACGCGCATGCCGAAGGCGGTGGAATAGAAATGCGCGGCCTGCCGGGCATTGCCGACCGTGAAATGCAGGTGGTCGATGCCCTCGACCGGGAAGGCGTCGGCAGTCCGCTCAGGAGACGACGCCTGGTCAGGAGACATAGGGCTCCGCAGACAGCAGCTGGACGGTCATCGTCTTGCCGTTGGGCAGCTGGTAGTCGACCGAGTCCCCCACGCGGGCACCGTCGAGCGCCCGGCCCAGCGGTGAACGGGCGCTGAAGACCTCGAGGTCGTCGTGCGTGTTGTCCTCGCGGGAGCCGAGCAGGAAGCGCTCGACCTCGTCGTCGCCGGCGTACTTCACCTGCACGACCATGCCGGGGCCGGCGACGCCGGACGAGGTCGGTGCCTCACCGACCTTGGCGTCGCGCAGGAGCTGGGTGAGCTGGCGGATGCGCGCCTCGAGCTTGCCCTGCTCCTCCTTGGCGGCGTGGTAGCCGCCGTTCTCCTTCAGGTCACCCTCGTCGCGGGCCGCCTCGATCTTGGCGACGATGTCGGCCCGGGTCTCGCCCGTGGCGCGCGCGAGCTCCGCGCTGAGCCGGTCGAAGGCCTCCCGGGTCAGCCAGGTGGTCTGTCCGGCGTCGCTGCTCACGAAGATCCTCCCGAGGTGGCGTGCATCACAACGATGTTACGTCGCTCAAGGGTGGCCCGAGCAGCCGTCGACCTCGCCGGTGTTCGCGCGGCCGGTCGTGCCGAGCTGGTAGGTCTGCCGGATCGTCCCCGTGCTCGCCGGACCGACCCGTACCGACGCTGCCCCGACCTGGGCGCCGTCGTTGTCCCTGGCCCGCACCACGCAGTAGGTCGTCGCCGACGCCGGTTTGCTCACCTCGAAGCGCACGTCGACGCGGGTGTCGGAGACGACCGTGAAGCCCAGCACCGCAGCTGTCGCCGTCCTGCCGGTGTACCGGGCGAACAGCACGTACGCCGCGACGAGCGCGACCAGACCGACGGCACCGCCGCCGAGCAGGAGCAACCGGCGGGCCGGGAGTGCCCGTCGCTCGTCGTACCGCCCGGGGGGTCGGCGGGGGGCGGTCACGGGACTCCTACGGGTCGTCGCGGTGTTGGAGGGTGCGGGAGGATGGTCCCAGGTGGCCCGTCCGGGCAGGCCCAGCAGGAGGAGTCAGGTGTCCGAGCAGCTCAGGCTGATGTGCGTGCATGCACACCCCGACGACGAGTCGAGCAAGGGCGCCGCCACGATGGCGCGCTACGCCAGTGAGGGTGTCGACGTGCTCGTCGTCACGCTCACCGACGGCTCGCGGGGGTCGGTGCTGAACCCGGCGATGGACACCCCCGACGTGCTGGCCGACATCACGGCTATCCGCGCGATGGAGATGGCGGCGGCGCGCGACATCCTCGGTGTGCGGCAGGTCTTCCTGGGCTTCGTCGACTCAGGGCTGCCCGAGGGTGACCCGACGCCGCCGCTGCCCGAGGGCTGCTTCGCCCTGGGCGATCTCGAGGAGCAGACCCGCGCGCTGGTCGAGGTCATCCGGCGAGAGCGCCCGCACGTCATGACGACCTACGACGAGAACGGCGGCTACCCGCACCCTGACCATATTCGCTGCCATGAGGTGTCGGTGGCGGCCTTCGAGGCGGCCGGGGACCCGGACTGCTTCCCGCGTGCCGGCGACCCGTGGCAGCCGCTGAAGCTCTACTACAACCACACCTTCCACAAGCCGCGCCTGATCGCCCTGCACGGGGTGATGACCGCCCAGGGCATCGAGTCGCCGTACGCCGAGTGGCTCGACGCGTGGGTCGACAAGCCTGAGGACGAGGGGCGGATCACCACGAGCGTGCCGTGTGCGGACTGGTTCGCGACCCGGGATCGGGCACTGATCGCGCACGCCACGCAGGTCGACCCGACCGGTCGGTGGTTCGCCTGCCCGATCGGGTTGCAGCAGGAGGCCTGGCCGACCGAGGACTACGAGTTGGCCCGCAGCCAGGTCGACAGCGTGCTGCCCGAAGACGACCTGTTCGCCGGTATCCGGGCCCGGGTGGACGCATGATCCTCGCCACCGGGGCAGGAGCGTCGGCGGGCCCACTGGGCTTCCTTGTCGTGCTGCTGATCGGCATCGCGACGGTGCTGCTCATCCGCAACATGAACGGTCGGCTGCGCCGGATGCCCCGCCAGTTCCCCGAGCCCGGTGCTGACCGGGAGCCCGGTGCTGACCGGGAGACCCAGGCCGATCGCGAGCCGACCGCGAAGGATGAGCCGCCGCCGGCCTGAGCCGCCCGACCGTCCTGCGCCGTCCGACCGGCGCGCGCCGTCCGACCGGCCTGCGCCGTCCGACCGGCCTGCGCCGTCCGACCGGCGCGCCCTCGTCCGCGCCTGCCCAAGGTCGGCGTTACTCCTGCAGACCGGCCCGCCGCCCTTTCTTCAAGGCCGAGCGCTGGCGCTTGCCCTCCAGCCGGCGCTCCTTGGAGCTTCTGGTGGGTTTGGTTGGGCGGCGCGGTGCCGGTGGCGGGGCGGTGGCCTCGCGGAGCAGTTGGGCGAGCCGCAGTACAGCAGCCTCGCGGTTTTGCAGCTGGCTCCGGTGTTCGCTGGCTGCAACGGTGAGGACGCCGTCGACAAGGCGACCGGCGAGCCGTTCGAGCGCCCGAGCGCGGAGATGTTCGTCGAGGGCGCCGGAGCGGGCGACGTCGAAGGAGAGCTCGGCCCGGCTGTCGGAGGTGTTGACGCTCTGCCCACCTGGCCCGGATGAGCGGCTGAACCGCCAGGACAACTCGCTGTCCGGGATGTCCAGCCGGTCGGTGACCTTCATCGCCCAGTGCCCATCGGGACGCGCAGTCCAACGCCCTCAGCGGCGACCGCCATCGAGGCGTCGAACCATCCGGCCCGGTCGATGACGACGTTCTCCAGATGCCCGAACAGCTCGAAGCTGAGTGAGCCCATCAGCACCACCCACAGCACGAGCGATCGCTCGACCAGGTCCGCGTACGCCGGGTCAGGGACCAAGCCGGCGAAGCTGATCACCTCAGGCGTCACGAGCGGCAGCTGCGGGATCTGCTGGCGCGGGGGTCGCAGGTCGCCGGTGTCGTGCGCGTCCCGCAGCACCTGGGCCATCACGGCGGCGACCCGGCCGGCCGGGCCGGTTGTCGTCTCGGGGGCGGCGTAGCCCGGCACGGGTGAGCCGTAGAGCAGAGCGAATTCGTGCGGGTGCTCGAGTGCCCAGTGCCGGCAGGCACGGCAGACCTGTAGCCAGCGCGCCCCGGGGCGAGCCCGCCTGGCTGTGCGGTAGGCCCCCTCAGCGGCTTCGCCCAGCGCGTCGTAGCCATCAACGATGAGTGCGGTGAGTAGGGCGTCCCGGCTCGGGAAGTAACGGTACAGGGCCGACGATGCAAGTCCGAGCTCCCTCGCGACCGCGCGGAGCGAGAGCGCTGACGGGCCGACCTCGGCGAGTTGGCGACGGGCAGCGTCCGTGATGAGCGAGATCAGCTCGCGGCGGACGCGCTCGCGATTGGTCTCCATGGACGCAGCCTAGCGAGAGCACCGCTCTTGACACGACTCGGCAAAGCGTGAACAGTGCTCTTGCGAGAGCGATGCTCTCGCTGACTGTAGGGAGTGCACGATGGGCAAGCATGTGATCGTGGGCCGGGGGGCTGTCGGTAACGGCGCGGCCCGGCAGTTGCACGACGCCGGACACGAGGTCGCGCAGATCAGCCGTCGGGGTGGCGCCGTCGAGGGGGCCGAGGCGCTGAGCTTCGATGCGAACGACCAGGAGGCCCTCGCCGCCGCCTGCTCGGGAGCGGACGTGATCTACAACTGCGCCAACCCGCCGTACGACAAATGGAAGCAGAGCTGGCCGCCGTTGGCGGCCTCGCTGCTCCACGCCGCCGAACGCAGCGGCGCGGCCCTGGTCATCATGGGCAACCTCTACCCCTACGGACCGGTGGACCGACCGATGACCGAGGACCTGCCGTTGGCCGGGACTGGGACGAAAGCCATGGTCCGAGCGGGCATGTGGCGTGATGCGCTGGCGCTGCACGAGGCCGGCCGGATCCGGGTGACCGAAGCGCGGGCTTCGGACTTCTACGGTCCGGGGGTCGTCGACACCGGCCTGCTTGCCGCTCGGGCGGTGCCGAGGCTCCTCATGGGCAAGACGGTCCGGGTGCTCGGCGATCCAGACATGCCGCACACCTTCTCCTACATCCCTGACGTGGCACGCACCCTCGCCGTACTCGGCACCGATGACCGTTCGTGGGGAAGGCCGTGGCATGTCCCCTCGGCCGAGCCGATCACCCAACGAGAGGCCCTGACCCAGATGGCGCTGATCGCGGGTGCGCCGCCAGCCAAGATAGGCCGGATCCCCGATGTCGCGCTCCGGGCGATGGGGCTGGTCGTGCCACTGATCCGCGAGCTGGGCGAGACGGCCTACCAACGGACCCGCCCCTACGTCTTGGACAGTTCGGCGGCATCCGAGGTGTTGGGATTGCAGTCGACCCCGCTCCGCGAAGGCCTCACGGCGACGGTGCGGTGGTGGCAGGACCGCGTCGCCGCCTGAGCCGTCGGCTCGTGTACGAGCAGACGGCCTGCCGTCACGACTGACCGGCCGAGCAGTGTTGCACCGGGCCCCCGATGCGATGTCGGGGCCCGTGAAGTGCGGTCGCTGCAAGGTCCTGCTTGGCGCACACGCAGATGCCGCGCAGCCGGCTTTCGACTGTTGGCCGTGCCGAGCTGAACGCTCACCTCACCTGCTGCGCCGTTCGATTGTGTACGGGCATGCCTGGGTGGCCCAGTGGGTGCTGGGCTGG
>JBKJOO010000416.1:0-5090 GCA_046595615.1 Mycobacteriales bacterium
AAAGCAATGCTGAGCAGCAGGGGGTGTTCTCGCTCTACCGCTACCACGCGGTGTTCACCGACAGCCCGCTGACGCTGGTCCAGGCTGAGAAGGCGCACCGAGCTCACGCGATCATCGAGCAGGTCCACGCCGACTTGAAGCACGGGCCGCTGGCCCATCTGCCCTCCGGGTCGTTCCAGGCCAACTCGGCGTGGCTGGTGATGGCCTCGATCGCGTTCAACCTGACCCGCGCCGCGGGCCGCCTCGCGTCGGCGTTCCACGCCCGGGCGACGACCGGCACGATCCGCACTCAGCTGATCAACGTCCCAGCCCGGCTCGCCCGCTCCACCCGAACGCTGGTCCTCCACCTGCCGACCAATTGGCCCTGGGAGCCAGCCTGGACCCAACTGTTCGACGCGACCCTGGGACCGCCCACCGCAGCCTGAACCCGTCCACCGCCGCGAGGCCCAACCCAGACCTGAAGTGGAAGAGCCGGACAAACCGGCCGATCACCCACGCCCAATCACCAAGCAAGATCATCACACATCGTCAGAGCCGCTCAAAAACCGGGGCGGTGGATCCAGGCTCAGCGGTGGGTGGTTGTCCCCGCTTCGGGGCTTTCCCCGTCGCCATCGTAGCCATTCAACATAGAGGAATAGGCACCCTCCAACCAGGAAGATGACGGAGCCCGCCCATCCAGCCCACTGCGCAATCTGATTGCCCCGGCTTCGGGTGGTTCTAGTCAGAGCCCAGCTGTACAGCGAGATGGCAAAGCAACCTGGGGCCCACATTAGGTCGCGCAGTTTGCGAGGACGTGGAACTGAAGGTGGCACGGTGTTCCTTGCCTCTCGGATTTGATCAACTTATGGGGTTGTCAGGCGCAGGCAGCTGTTCCGCCGTCACTATGCCAACCGTGCAGCCTCCGACGATAGCGACGACACCTAGAGCGCCACTAATGACCGGTCCGGCTTCAGCACTGGCGGCCATCGCGTAGGGAGCAACTTCGGCGCCCATCCGCCCTCCGGCCCAGCAGCCACCGACGACAGCGACGACCGGCTCGGCTGCGCCGGACACCGCTTCCGCGACGCCCGAGCGAATTCCTGCGCGGTCGGCAGCATCGGCGGCCTGGTTCACCTTGTTCTGAGCGTTGATGACAGCCAGCTGTCCGTTGCGAATCTCCGCATAGGCAGTTTGCGTCTGGGTGTAATCAGCGCGGAACTGGGCGCCTTGGCAAACATTGCTTGCGCGTTCGGAGTTCATATGGGCTTGGAACTGTTTCCAGCTATCGAAACCAGGAGGTAGGGGACTGCCACCGACGCATCCGCCGCCATTTTGTCCAGGTGCGCAGGACGCGAGTCCTGTCGGGTCGCTGCCGTTGAGCGGGTCGCCATTGTCGTATCCGTAGGGACTGCGAGCCCGTTTACCCGGGGTAGATCACCTGATGGGAGTGCGGCTGCGGTGGTCATGGTCTCTCCTTGGTCGTCTCCCATGCTGACAGGGCAACGATGTCAGCGCACCAGGCGCAACGCATGACTATGCAATTTCATGCATGACTGTGCAGCAGCGCCGGCATCTGGTTTCTGGAGAAGGCCCGTAGCGTCGGCCGCGTCTCTGCGCCCCTTAACGCCACGCGGTCTAAGGCAGTCGGAAGTGCGGGTTGTAGATGAACCCGACGATCGATCCGTCTGGAGTGCGGACCGATGAGGTGATGATGCCCTGGCCCTTCTCATCGGGTGCCTCCTCGACCGTGGCGCCGAGAGCCACGGCGGCGTCGACCGCCGCTTGGCAATCCGCAACGCCCCAGTAGGTCCAGGGACTGTTTGCCGGGTCGCCGTCGGGCAGCAGCCCGAGCTCGTAGCCCGCAACTTCGAAACCGACATAGAACAGCTGGTCGAAATACGGCCCGTAGCCGAGCAGTTCGGTCCACCAGGCCTTGGCGTCTTCGAGGTCGGGCGCGGCGTAGATGACGGTGCGCAGACCGCCCAAGGAAAGACCCATAACCCGACTCTGGCACGGGCCACCCACGGCCCGACTGGCCCAAGCGCTCACCCGGAAGGAACCAAGGGTCAGCACGCTCTTCCTCAGTGCACTTGGGGCAGAAGCGCATCGGCTTCGTGATGCGGTCACAGGACCGCGCTGGCCGCGGGTGCCCAGTGTCGGCGTCCTTCGTCACCGCGCTGCCGGGCCGGTGACCTGCCACGGCTTCTCCCCGTGCCGCACCAACCACAGCACGCCCATGAGCGACTCCCAACACGGCGGCGTAGCGTCTTGGTGCATGCGGCGCTTGGTCTACGCCAGCCGGGCAGTGCAGCCGTTCGGCGACGACGACCTGCTGCAGCTGCTGCAGGTCGCGCGTGCCTGCAACGACGCGCACGGCGTGACTGGGATGCTCGTCTACGCAGCGTGCAGCTTCCTGCAACTGTTCGAAGGTGAGAACGACGCGGTCGAGGTCATTTGGGACCGCATCCGAATGGATCCGCGTCACACTGGACTGAGGGTCCTGCAGGACGGGCCAGCTCGCGCCCGGCTCTTCGCTGAATGGTCCATGGGGTTCGAGCCCCCCGAGCAGCAGCGGCTTGAAGAGACGCTGCCCGGGTACCGCGCCGGGAGTGTCTACCCCTTCGTCGACTCGAAGCTGGTGAGCACGGCGGACACCGCGTCAACCCTGCTGGAGCTCTACGCGAGGCGGTCCGACTGACGCCAGGGCCTCGGTGTAGGGACCATGTCCTGCCATCGCCTGTGCGTTGTCGAGCAGCTCCGCCAGTTCCAGCCGGTACTCCACGCAGCTGCAGTCCACGCCGTTAGCCCGCCCCCGTCTGGACGACCTGCTCAAGGCCCTGGCCTTCGTCCGCGAGGAGGACCACCCGGCACGCGGCGAGGCCCTGAGCACCTCCCGCCCACCCCTGACCGACCAGGAGTTCTGTGCCGCAGCGCCCGTCCGTGGGGCCTTCACGTGCTGCGCGTCGCGGTCAACCGGGCCGCCGAGGGCCCAGCCGTCCGAGCTAAGTTGCCCTGCGTGCTGGTCGTATTGCCGTTTGGGGGTGTGTCCTGCCGTACGAGAAGCTGATCGCAGATGTCGCTTGGGACCTGGATGATCTTCGCTCTCAAGGGCGGATGAGCGCCGCCGCCAGGCTCGCAACCAGCAGCGGCCAGCACTTCAATGCGGGAACGCTGCCGCTTTACTTCACGGGGAACCTTGAGTCGCGTCTGGTTCTCGTCCACCTCAACCCGAAGCAGGCTGACAGCGCGGACCCGTGGTCGGGAGGCCCGATCCCCGGCGTCGAGGAGTATTTGGCCGATCATGCATCGTTCGGCCGGCTGATGTATGGCCCGGCGTCTGGCCGGCGGCATCGGTCAGCGTTCGACCACAAGCAGATCCGCTTCCTGCGGCCCTTTGGGGTCATCGAGTTCCTGGACGAGGACCAGCCGGATGCACGGTTTCAGAACCTCGAGCGGGTGATCGACCAGAAGCTGCAGCTGGAGGTCATCCCGTACGGATCGGACAAGTTCCGGACTGCGGGCATGACCTTGGAGCTGCTGGCTCCGCACTGGGACAGACTGCTGGACACGATCGCCACCCACGAGCGGTCGGTCGTCCTGTTCTGCGGCGTTGTGCTTGGCCAACTCCTGCAGCCATACGTCACCAAGGAACACCGGTTCCGCTTGCCTAAGGCCGATGGCTCCCTGACGCAGAATGAGGCTCGCTTCGATAACCTGCGCCTCGAGCACAAGGGCCGCACCCTCCTGGCTGGCTTGGCGTATTCCTACGCGCAGCAAGGTCTCCCGCTAGGCGCGTACGGGGCTGAGTGCGCGAGCCGCTACTTCGTGTAGCGAAGAGCGGGGCGCCGTCGGGAGGGGGGTAGGCGTTCGCCCGTCGAGGCCATGGGACCGACGATCGCGGGACGCCACTGGCGGTCAATGACAGCGCGGTCCCAGCGGAGCCGGGGACAGGGGATGCGCTCGCAGAAAGGCCAACGGATGAGGGAAGGCTTGAGGCAGTCGCTGGTGGGCTCGTGGGCGTCGTTCCCGAGCTGATGGTGGGTGTGGACGGTCCCGGCAGGGTCTGCCTGCCCAGCGCAACGGGTGTACTACAGGCAGAGACAGCAACAAGCAGAGCGATCATGACGGAGCGCATGTTCTTGCGACGCAGCACCGGGACGCCTCGTTCCCACCCGTCGAACTTGGCCGGCGTCCTGATGTCTTCGCCAAGACTCATCTCGCCGGGTCTGGTCGGTCGTAGGGTGCCTTACCGGCACCGGGCCGGTCCTAGGGTGACCCCCGAGAGGACCATGTCCATGAGTTCCATTCTCCAGAGGAGAGTCGCTGTGCTGGCCACAGCCTCGACTCTTGCCCTCCCACTTGTCTTCACAGCTATCGACCGACCGGCGATAGCGTCGGGCGCGGCCTACGACACGTCCACGTTGGCCGGCAAGGTCGCGTCCGTGCGCGGAACGGCCGGCTTGCAGATCCGCATGTCCGCCTTCCTCGACCAGGACGCCACCGGGACGACTGCGACCGACGCGCTCGGTTCGGACGGCGCAACGCTTGCTGCTGGCGCGCCCACGACGGTGACGCCGCCCGCCGTGACCGTAAACCAAGACGCGGCCGCCGCCCCGCAGAACGAAACGTCGATCGCGGTGGACCCCAACAACGCCAACATCGTTGTTGGTTCTGCCAACGACTACGTCGCCCGGACCTGGTCCTGCTCTGTAGCGGGCACCCCCTGCAGCGCCCTCGCTGACGGTTACTCAGGCACGTTCCTGTCCACCAACGGCGGTCAGTCGTGGGTTGCTCCTTCGAGTGACCCGCAGCATCTGGGGACGTTGATCCCGGGCGTCGAGCACCTCACCGGCGGTCCCTACGGGGGCGGCGGTGACCCGGCCGTGGCCTTCGACAGCCGGGGGCGGGTCTTCTACGCCGGCCTGGGCTTCGACCGGAACGACCCGGCCAGTGGCGTCGAGGTCAGCACCGGAACCATCGCCAACGGTGGTCTGACGTGGTCACAGCCGTCATGGATCACCCAGACGAACAACAAGGCCGTGTTCAACGACAAGGAATGGGTGGCGGCCGACCACTACAGCACCAGCAAGTTCCGCGACCGCGTGTACGTC
>JBKJOO010000313.1:0-4011 GCA_046595615.1 Mycobacteriales bacterium
CGTCATCACGGTCGAGGACGAGCGAGAGCTGGGGCTGCATCTGCCCCGGTGGGACCCAGTCCGGCAGCAGCTGGTGCGCCGCCACGCGGTGTGCCGATCGTTTGAGGCGCGGCTGCCCAATGCCGAGGGCAGGGGGGCGTTCACGATGGCCGATGCCCTCAACGAGGCACTGCGGGCATCCCCGACCTGGGTGCTGGTCGGCGAGGTACGGGGTGGCTACGTGATGGCCCTCCTCGAGGCCGCCACTTCCGGCGTCGCGTCGGTGATGTGCACCGTTCACTCCCCGTCGGCGGAAGGTGTCTTCGACAAGATCTTGGTCAGCGCCTTGAGGGCTAACCCACCGCCGTCTGCTGAGCTAGCGATGCGGTCGATGAGCGCGCTTGACCTGGTCGTGCATGTGGAGCGCGACCGCGACTACCACCGGTACGTCTCCGGCGTGTATGAGCTCGGTCCGGTCGGGGACTCCGGCGAGCCCTCGATGAGTCGCGTCTACGCGCCCCGTCCCGATGACCGTAGGGCAGTGCCGACCGGCGCCGGCGCCCTGAGTACCTCATTGACCGGCCGGCTGGAAGCTGTCGGGTTCGACCCGCAGTGGCTGAACCCCAGCGTCAGTGACTGGGCCATGGTCCCTCCCACTGTGCCGGCTACCGGATCGGCGTGGTCGGCGTGACCGCCGGTGGCCTGCTGCTGATCGTGGCTGGGCTGCTGATCGCCGGCGGTGCGGTGGGCCTGGTCGCGTCGCTGCGAGGCGTCGAGGTCCTGCCCTCAGTGCCAACATCGAGGTCGCACTCGGCGGGGGGCGAACCGGCCCGGCCCTGGTTGACGCGTCTCACGGCACGGCATGGGGCGGGTTTGGCGGCTGGGGTGCTGATGCTGCTGATCACGGGCTGGCCGGTCGCGGGGATCGCCGCTGCGGCGGGCGTGGTGTTCATCCCCACCGTGCTGGGTGGCGGCAGGGCATCTGCGGAGCTGATCGCCACCTCGGAGGCCATGTCCGATTGGACGCGGCGGCTGGCGGACCTGATCGCCTCTGGCGCGGCTGGGTCTACCCGCGACGCGCTGCGCCGGTCCTTGAGTTCGGTTCCGGAGCCGATCGCGGCGGCGGTCACCGCCCTGGTGTCCCGGATGGGTCCGCAGGGCACCGAGTCGGCGCTGCGCCAGTTCGCCCGGGACGTGGATGACCCCGCTGCGGACAAGATCGCGATGGTGCTGATCTTGCGTGAACGTAACGGCGGCCCAGGGCTGGCTGAGGTCCTGACGGCGCTGGCGACTGATTTGGACGAGCGTTCCCGGATGGTCCGGGAGGTAGAGGCCGAGCGTGCGAAGCCTCGGTCGAACATGCGCACCATCGTGGTCGTCACGCTGCTGCTGGTGACGGCGATGATGCTGTTCGCCCGGACGTTCCTGTCCGGGTACGACAGCACCTTCGGGCAGCTGATGCTGGCCGTCGTGGTGGCGTTGTTCGGAACGGCGCTGCGATGGATGCGGAGCCTGTCCGAACCGGTCCGGCCACCCAGAGTCTTGTATGACCCGGACGTCCACCTCGATGCTGCTGTGGCCGGCCGATGACCGGGACCCAGCTCGCGATACTCGCCGGTCTCACGGTCGGCCTCGGGGCCGTGCTTGCGTTCCGCGCCCTGCACCCGGCGCCACCGGCGTTGGGTGCGGCCCTGGCGCAGTTGTCGGCGGAGCCGCTGTCCGCTGCATCGTCAGGGCCAACAACCGCAGCGACCGGGTCGAACGGGACGATCGGTGACAGGTGGGACTGGCTGCCGACCTCTGTCGCGCAGGCTCTGGACTCCCACCTCGGGGTATCCGGCGCCGATCTGTCGATCATCGGGATGTCGCCGGGGCAGCTCGCGGCCCGGAAAGTCACCCTGGCACTCGTCGGGCTGCTGGCCCCAGCCATCGTGGGTCTGCTGTTGCTGCCGGCCGGCTTGGGTGCCTTCGTGGTGTTCCCCGCCTTCATGGGCCTCGCGCTGGCCGCGATGGGCTGGCTGCTCCCGACGATCGGAGTCCGCCACGCGGCCACCGCGGCGCGCCTTGAGTTCCGCAGCAACCTCGAGTCGTTCCTGACGTTGGTCGCGGGGGAACGCCGAGCCCGCGGATCGGTCGAGCAGGCCCTGGAGGAAGCGGCCGAGGTCTCGGGGAGCATGCCGTTCGTCCGGATGCGCCGCGCCATCCGGCGGGCCGCGCTGTCGGGCCGTAAGCCGTGGAATGACCTGCGCGATCTGGGCGAGGAACTGCAGGTCGTCGAGTTGCGCAACCTCGCCGACATCGCCGAGGTCGCCGCCGACGGCGCGGCGGTCTACAACACGCTGCTCGCGACCGCCCGGTCGCTGCGGCACGCCGAACTGACCGACAACCGCACCCAGGCCAATGAGGTCAGCGAACGCATGTCACGCCCCCTTGCCCTGCTGGTGCTGGGCCTGACCATGTTCGTCCTGGTCCCTTTCATGCTCCGCATGTTCAACACCGCCTGAGTCGGCATTCAACCCAACGAGAGGAACCACCATGTCAGAACAGTCCACTCCGCCTCGCCGGACGCCGCGTCCCGCCGGCACCCGCTACCGGGCGAGCACGACCGCCATGCTCACGGTGGTCGCCAGTGTCATGGCATGGCTGCAGGCCGATGACGCTGCCTTGTCCGATCGTGGGTCGGACTCCTCCGAGAAAGCCTTCATGGTCATTCTGGCGATCGGGCTCGGCGGCGCCGTGTCCGCCGCCGCGATCGCGTTCGTCGCGACCAAGACCGCCCTGTTCAAGTAGCAGCCGGACACCCTGATGGCGACCGGGACGGCGACTGCGATGTCGACCGGACCGACGAGGGGAGGAGAACTGCGATGACGATCGAACCGGAATGTGCACCTGCGCCGCGGGCGTCGGTGTGCGCATCCCGTCGGCCGTGGCCGGCAGGTGATGAGCGAGGTTCCTCGGTGGTGGAGTTCACGATCTTGTTCCCCATCATCGTGGGGCTGCTGCTGGCCGGTCCGCAGATCGCAATGTGGGAGTTCGCCCGCCAGTCCGCCGAAGCCGCCGCGCAGGCCGGCGCCCGAGCAGCCAGCGCCGACGGCGCCACGGCGGGCGCGGGCCAGGCAGCCGCCGAGAACTACCTGTCCCGGGTCGCGAGCGGAACGATCACCAGCAAAGCCGTCACCGAGCAGGATGGGGTGACCACCGTGACGATCCACATCCACGCCACCGTGCCGAACGTGATCCCGCTGCCCGGGTTCACCCCCGCCCTGGACGTGACCGTCGTACGGGGCATGGAACGCTTCACCACCCCGGCCTTGCCATGAACCGGAGTCGCGCCGTGAAGCGGAGTCGCCCGGTGATCCGGCCACGCGGCGATGACAGCGGATCGGAATCGGTGGAGCTCGCGATCCTGCTGCCGATCGGGGTGCTGATCCTCGCGATGCTCATCGTCGGCGCCAGGATCGCCCTGGCGGGCGACCGGATAAGCGGCGTCGCGGGGATCGCCGCCAGGGACGCGTCCTTGGCCCGGTCAGCCGACGCGGCTACTCAGATCGCCACCAGCAGCGCAACCACTGCCCTGACGAGTGCGAACCTGCACTGCATCAACGTGCAGGTCACTGCCGACACTTCTGGGTTCGCCGTCCCTGCTGGCACGCCGGCCTCGATCACCGTCAAGGTCGCCTGCACCGTGGACCTGTCCGACATCGGAGTAGCGAGCCTGCCCGGTTCCCGGACGCTCACCGACACTGCCACCAGCCCCCTCGATCCAGGACGGGACACCTCATGAGGGCGGCGTTGCGTCGACGCGACGGAAGCCCTGACGACCGGGGTTCGGTGGCTGTGCTGTTCTGCTTCATCGTCCTGATCGCAGCGACCTTGGTGACGTTTCTGGTCGATGCGGGCGCGCAGATCCAGGCTGCCAACCGCGCCGACACCTACGCGGGCGAGGCCGCGCGGGCCGCGAGCATCGCCGTCGGGCCGGTGCCGACCGGTGGCAGCGCCGACACCTATGCGGCCGCGGCTGCGGCCCGCAGC
>JBKJOO010000381.1:0-9800 GCA_046595615.1 Mycobacteriales bacterium
GGCTCGCCCTGCTCGTCGACCAGCCGGATCTCGACACCGGGGATCGGCTGCCCGATCGAGCCCGCCTTGGCGACCTCGCTCATCAGCGTGGTGGTGAGCACCGGGGCCGTCTCGGTCAACCCGTAGCCCTCGAAGATGTGCTGGCCGGTCATCTCGAGCACCCGCTGCAGGACCGAAGGCGGCAACGGCGCTGCGCCGGACAGGGCGAGCCGCACCGAGGTCCAGGCGTCCCCGACATCGGGCAGCATCGACCAGGCGACGTACATCGGCGGCGCGCCGACCAGGTTGGTGACGCCGTGTCGCCTGATCTGCTCCAGGGTCTCGACCGGGTCGAATCGGTCGACCAGGACGCCGGTGGCGCCGTGCCAGGCGACTGCGCCGAGGGCCGCGTTGAGGCCGTACACGTGGAACAGCGGCAGCACCAGCAGCACGACGTCGTCAGCGGCCATCACCGGCGGTTCGATCTGCGAGCACTGCTCCAGGTTGGCCAGCAGCGCCCGGTGCGTGAGCATCGCGCCCCTGGGTCGGCCACTCGTGCCCGAGGTGTAGAGCACGACCGCGAGATCCTCACCGCCGCCGACGTCGTCGAAGGGTCCGGCGTCCGCGGTGAGGTCGGCCAGGGTGACGGCGCCTGCCGGAGCGGTGTCGACGACGACGAGGTGCGCCGGCGGCTGCTCGAGGCCGAGCGCGACCTCGGCGCCGGCGCCGGTCGTGATGAGCACCTGGGCACCGCTGTCGGCGAGCAGGTGGGAGACCTCGTCCCCGGTGTAGCCGGTGTTGACGGGCACGGAGACCAGCCCGGCGCGCAGGACCCCGAAGTAGCAGGCCGGGAAATCGGGGGTGTTGCCGAGTTGGACGGCCACCCGGTCGCCGGCCACCAGACCCAGCCGGGTGAGCCCACCAGCGACGGCGGACACCCGCGCGTCGAGCTGGCTCCAGGTCGTCGTCGAGTCCCCGCTGACCAGGGCGGTCTTGCCGGGTGTCGCGTGTGCGGCCCGGCGGACGAGATTGGCGAGGTTGCCAGCGGTGCGGGTGCTCACGACCTCAGCCCTCCGGACAACGGGCCGGGACAGGGTTCGCGCCCGACCGGGCGGGAGTCTCGCACAGTTGCAAGCGCCGCACCGGTTACCCGGACGGACCGGCGGGCGGCGGCTCAGTGGCGGGCGGAACCCCGCGGGCCCGGTCTGCCTGGAGTTGCCGCAGGATTTCCTGGCTCCTGGCGAAAATCTTGGCCGGCAGGGTCCCGCCGAACACCTGCGGCACACCATGGACGCCCTTCATCCCGCCGCACGAGCGCCCGACGACGTGCGAGGCGGTGGCCGGGCTGCCGCACACCGTGTCCTCGTAGCCCATCCAGACCGAGATGCACAGGTGCTGACCGGGGATGCAGCCGACCCACCAGGCGTCGACGCTGTCGTCGGTCGTCCCGGTCTTGCCGAAGAAGGCGAACGGCTGCGGGTCGGCCTGGTAGGTGCCGTCGGTGACCACGTCGGTCATCGCCTGGACGACCTGCCCGGCGACCGCGGCGGACAGCACCTGGACGCCCTTGGCCGCAGGCGCCCGGTCAAAGACCAGGCCCGGGTTGGTGCCCGAGCCACCGGCGCGGATCTCGGTGTAGTACCTGGGAGCGACGTGGACGCCCGCGTTGGCAAAGGTGCCGTAGGCGCTCGCCTCGGACAGCGGGGTGACCTCGACGCCGGCGCCGATCCCGAAGCTGAGGTTGTCCGGCGAGATCGCGCCGCGCAGGCCGGCCCGCTCGGCGAGCGCCGCGACCTTGCCCCGGCCGACCTCGACCGCCAGCGGCAGATAGATCGTGTTGACCGACTTGGCGAGCGCCGTGCGCAGCGAAAAGGTGCCGGCCTCGCCGTCGGCGGAGTTGCCGTAGACGTAAGGGTCGGGCTTGGCCCCCGGATTCGGGATCGAGTCGCGGGCCGGTCCGAAACGCCGCTCGTCGAGCGACGTGCCCTCGATGAGCGCCTGCGCGAGCGTGAACGGCTTGATGGTCGAGCCACTGGAGCGCTGGGCGTTGGTCGCCAGGTTGAAGCCCAGCTTCTGGCGGTAACCCTCGACGGCCGCCCGCACGATCTTGCCGTTGGGGTCGACCCGCCGCGGCACCCGTCGGAGCGTCGCCATCGCCTTGACGTCGCCGTTGCGGTAGTCGATCGCGACGACGGCGGCCTGCGGGTCGGTCGCGTCCGGCAGCACCTCGCGCAGCGCCTGGCTCACAGCGGTCTGCAGGTCCAGGTCCAGGGTGGTACGCACCCGCAGACCGCCGCGGAAGAAGGCGTCCTCATTGCCGGTGTACCGCTCCCGCAGCCGCGCCTTGACGACATCGGTGTACTCCGGCGCGACGGTGGTGGGGTCCGGCGGCGAAATCTGCAGCGGCTTCACGTCGAGCTGATAGGCGTCGCTGACCTGCTGCGGTGTCGCGTCGCCGCCGACGACCATCCGGTTGAGCGTGTACCGCTGACGCGCGCGGGCGGTCGCGAAGTCCTTGACCGGGTTCCAGGCCGACGGCGCGGGCGCGATGCCGGCGAGCATCGATGCCCGGGCCAGCGCCAGCAACGGGTCGCGTCGGTGCTGCCGCTCGTCCAGGTCGAGATCCTTGATCGGAACGCCGAAGTAGTACTTCGACGCCGCCTGGACCCCGTAGAGCCCGTTGCCGAGGTAGAGCGCGTTGAGGTAGGCGGTGAGGATCTCCTGCTTGGACAGTTTGCGTTCCAGCCGCACCGCGAGCGCTGCCTCCCGGACCTTGCGCAGCACCGTCCGCTCGTTGCCGACATAGGCGTTCTTGACGTACTGCTGGGTGAGCGTCGAGGCGCCCTGCGTCACGCCGCCGGTCAGGTCACGAAAGACCGCCCGCATCGTCGCCAGCGGGTCGATGCCCTTGTGTTGCAGGAAGCGCTCGTCCTCGGCGGCGATGATCGCCTGCCGCATCACCTCGGGGATGTCCTGCGCCTGCACCACCTCCCGCCGCTCGGGCGGCGGGATGGTCGCGAACTGCCGTCCATCCGCCGCCAGCAACAACGCCGAGGTCGGCGGCGGTGCCAGCGCAAAATCGACCGGGGCGGCGAGCAGGCCGCCGACGAACGTCCCGAACCCGACCAGGAACGCCAGCACCGTGACCAGGACGAGCCGCAGCGCTGTCCTCCTGCGCCGACGTACCGGGCGGGCGGCCGCCGCGTCCGGTCCCGCTGCCACCATGCGGCAAAGCGTACGTCGGGGCAGGCGAGCCGAGCCGTCCTGCGACATCGCGAGGGTGGCCAAGCGGCCGCCGGGCGCCGCCTGCGCGCCGTAGGGTGGGGCCTTGCTTCCCGCCGGGCACCGCCGCCCGGGGCCCGACAGGAGCCCGATGCGTCCTCGTGCGCTGCCGCTCGCGCCCGTGGTTCGCGCCACGGCCCCCGCGATCCCGGCGCGCCCGGACCGCTGCCGATGAGCCGCCCGACCGGTCGCCCCCCGTCGGCGGGGCTGGCCGCCCTGCTCGCCGCGGTCGCCGAGGTCCGCCAGGAGGAACGGCTGCG
The DNA here is from genome assembly GCA_046595615.1 of Mycobacteriales bacterium. Taxonomy (GTDB): domain Bacteria; phylum Actinomycetota; class Actinomycetes; order Mycobacteriales; family SCTD01; genus JAYSQK01. The sequence goes on from JBKJOO010000381.1 coordinate 3,522, forward strand.
GGGCGCCCGGGCAGCCGGCATCGGCCGCGACCTGCTGGAGTCCGGGCCCGGCCCGGCGTACCGGATCGTGGTGCCGTCCAGGGTGCCGGCGGCGCCGGAGGGTGAGACAGCGGTCTCGCACGCGCTGGTCCAGCGCGCGCAGGCCGGCGACGCCGAGGCGTTCGGCGAGCTCTACGACCGCTATGTCGATCAGGTCTACCGCTACATCTCCTACCGGGTGGGCAGCCGACAACTGGCCGAGGACCTCACCAGCGAGACGTTCCTGCGGGCGCTCCGCCGGATCACCTCCTTCACCTGGCAGGGCCGCGACGTCGGCGCGTGGTTCGTCACGATCGCCCGCAACCTGATCGCCGACCACTACAAGAGCAGCCGCTACCGGCTCGAGTTGACGACCGACGACGTCACGGCCTCGGGGGCGGCGCCGGCGGTCGACGGACCCGAGGACGCCGTGCTTGAGACGCTGCAGAACACCGTCGTACTGCAGGCCGTCCGGCAGCTCGGCGCGGAGCAGCAGGAATGCATCGTGCTCCGCTTCCTGCAAGGGATGTCGGTCACCGAGACGGCGCAGATCATGGGCAAGAACGAGGGCGCGATCAAGGCGCTGCAGTACCGCGCCATCCGCACCCTCGGCCGGCTGCTGCCCGAGGGAGTCGAGCTGTGAGCGGTCACCTGGTCAGAACGGATCAGATCCACCCGGAAGCCGTCACCGCTGCACCGCCACAGTCGTTGCATCAGTTGACGACGGGCCCGGCCCGTCCACCGAGCCCAAGGGAGGACCAGCCGTGATGCCGCTGGGCACCAGCCGGGCCGTCGAGGAGCTCGCCCGGCTGCTGGACGGCGCAGCTCCCGAGCCGACCGGAGCGGCGGCCGGGCACGTGGCGCTGGTCGAACGGGTGCGAGCCGTCACGCCGGTCCTGGCTCGGGCTGCCGCCCCCACGCCGGCGTTCCGGACCGCGCTCCGCACCCGGCTGGTCGCCGTGGCCAGCGTGCAGCCACCGACCCCCACCCCTGGCCCGGCGCGGGCCGTGGCGCGGTGGTCGCAGGGTCGCGGTGTCCGGCGCCGCCTCAGCGTGACGGCCGGCACCCTGGCCGGTGTCATCGCGCTGACCGGCATCGGCGTCGCCGGCTCTCGTTCGCTGCCGGGTGCGCCGCTCTACGGCCTCAAGCGCGGCGCGGAGCAGGTCCAACTCGCGCTGGCCAGTGGTGACGTCAACGAAGCAACCAGGCAGCTGCAGTTCGCCCGGACCCGGCTGCGTGAGGTCGTCGCGCTCACGGGCGGCGCCCGGGAGGTGTCGGTCGGGCCGGTCGGCTCGGCGGGCCTGTTCGCCGCCGGCCGCCTGGCGCTCGGCGGCCCGCTCGACGCCCGGCTCCGGTCCACCCTGGCCGACATGGACCGGGAGACGCGCAGCGGCTACCGGCTGCTGGCGAAGGCCTACCGCCGCACCAGCCGGGCCGAGCTGCTGCGCCAGCTGACCACCTTCAGTACCGCCCAGCACAGCGACCTCACCCGGATCCTGCCCACCCTGCCGGCCGGCGCCCGGCAGCAGGCGGAGGCGTCGCTGGCCCTGGTCGCCGTCATCGGCGACAACGCGCGCGCGCTGCTCGGGCCCCGCGCCTGCCCGACCGGCTGCCCGCCCACGCCCAGCGGGTCGGGGCGCCCGGGTGGCCGGGCGACCACCGGGCCAGCAGCATCCAACCGACCGGCGCCCGGGCGTCCGGCCACCGGCGCCCCGGCCCCGGTGACCCGCGTCCCGATCCCGATCCGGCCACCGTCCGGACACTCGCCCCGGCCGCCGGGCGATTCCCACCCACCCGGCCACCGCGGCAACCAGGGGCCGCCCATTTTGCAGCCCACGCTCCCCCCGCTCCCCCCGCTGCCACCGGTTCCGCCTGCGCCCCTGCCGAAGCTCCCCATCCCGTCGGTGCTCCCATTGCCCGTCCCGGTACCGGTACCGACCGAGCTCCCGACCGTGCCGCCGCTGCTGCCCTGAGCGCCCGCCCGACCGGGACACCGAGGCGTCTAGGCTCGACCTGTCCGCCGTACGACGTCTCCGGGAGCTGCTGTGGCGCGAACCCTTCGGCTGCGCGGGCGCAGGGACGACGGGGTGAGCTCGGTGCTCGCCGGTGTCGCCTCGGCCGCGGTCGCCGAGGTGGAGGACTCCTTGTCGGTGCCGCTCGACCCGACCGCGGCGGCGTTCTTCGACTGCGACAACACGATGATCCGCGGGGCGTCGATCTACTTCTTCGGTAAGGGAATGGCCGGTCGGGGGCTCGTCACCACCGGCGACCTGCTGCGGTTCGGTTGGCAGCAGCTGTCGTTCCGGGTTCGTGGCAAGGAGGACCTCGCGGCTGTCGCCGAGGCCCGCGAGAAGGCGCTGAGCCTGGTGGCCGGCAAGCGGGTCGCCGACATCGTCGCCTACGGCGAGGAGATCTACGACGAGCTGATGGCCCAGCGGATCTGGTCCGGCACCCGGGCGCTCGCCCAGCAGCACCTCGACGCCGGGCAACGGGTCTTCCTGGTCACGGCGACCCCGGTCGAACTGGCAAAGATCATCGCCAGGCGGCTCGGCCTGACCGGCGCGCTCGGCACCGTCTCAGAGGTCGTGGACGGCCTCTACACGGGTCGCCTGGTCGGCGAACCGCTGCACGGCCCGAGCAAGGCCGAGGCGGTCCGCGCGCTGGCTGAGCGCGAAGGCCTCGACCTCGCCCGCTGTACGGCGTACAGCGACAGCAGCAACGACCTGCCGATGATGTCGGCGGTCGGGCACGCGGTGGCCGTCAACCCCGACAGCGGGCTGCGCGAGGCGGCTCGCGAGCGCGGCTGGGAGATCCGCGACTTCCGGACCGGACGCAAGGCGGCGAAGGTCGGCGTGCCCGCCGCGGCCGGCACCGGCGCGCTGGTCGGTGGCGTCATCGCCGGGCTCGCACTGCGCCGCCGGCACGCGGGCGGTCACCGTCGGGCGAAGCGGCTGCTGGCCGCGGTCGGCCTGCGCTGAGGCCGGGCACCTCCCGCCCTCGCGCTGGATCGGGCCGCGAAACGCCCGGCGGGTCGCGGCCCGATCCAGTACGAGCCGGGGCCGGAACTAGAAGAAGACGGAGCGACGCTGCATCAGCAGCGTGTAGAGGGTCGACTGGATGGTCTCGCGCACCTGGTCGGTCAGGTTGAACACGAGCATCGGATCCTCGGCGGCGACCTGCCCGCCCAGGTGCGCCGTCTCGATGGGTTCGCCGAACTCGATGATCCACTTGCTGGGCAGGGGGATCAGGCCGAGCGGGCCCAGCAGAGGAAACAGGGGGGTGATCGGGATGTACGGGACGCCGAGCAGCCTGGCGAGCGACTTGACGTTGCCGATCAGCGGGTAGATCTCCTCAGCGCCGATGATCGAGCAGGGGATGATCGGCGTGCCGGTCCGCAGGGCCGCCGACACGAAGCCGCCCCGGCCGAACCGCTGCAGCTTGTAGCGCTCGCTGAACGGTTTGCCGATCCCCTTGAAGCCCTCGGGGAACACCCCCACCAGCTCGCCCGAGGACAGCAGACGCTCAGCGTCGGCGTTGCAGGCCAGCGTGTTGCCGCTCTTGCGGGCGAGCGGCGCGACCACCGGCATCGTGAAGACCAGATTAGCGCCGAGCAGCCGCAGGTGCCGCCGCGCCGGATGGTGGTCGAGCAATGCGAGCGACGTCATGAGCGCATCGACCGGGATGGTGCCGGAGTGGTTGGCGACCACCAACGCCCCGCCCAGATCGGGGACGTTGTCCAGGCCGCGGGTCTCGACCCGGAACCACTTGTCGTACAGGGGCCGCAGGGGCGGCAGCAGGACGTGCTCGGTCAGATCGGCGTCGAAGCCGAAATCGTCGATCTGGTAGTCGCCGGTGATCCGGCGGCGCAGGAAGGCCAGGCCACCGGCCAGCTTGCGCTCCCAGTCCGAGGCAGCCGCGACAGGCGGTCCGACGGCGTCCGATGGTTGGGCGCCCGCGATCAGGCCGGTCGGGGTCCGGTCAGTCGGGGTCCGGTCAGTCGGTGTCCGGTACGACGACGTCCGGTCGGCGCCGGCTCGCGGCGGCGCCGACGGCGTGGCACCCGGTGACCTGGCACCTGGGGCCCCTGCACCCGGTGGCGTGGCACCTGGGGCCTCTGCACCCGGTGGCGTGCTTCGCGGCTCGGTGCCTCCGGGCTCGCCGCTCGTCGTGGGCTCGCCTGACGATTGGGCGCCGGGCTGCTGAGGAGCGCCGACCCGTGGCGGACCGGCAGCGGGTTTGGCCCGCCGGCTGGAATCGGCCCGTCGCGCGGCCCGGCCGGCCCGCGGCTCGAGCGGGATGACCCTCGCCTCAGGCACCGACGGCTCCTTGACTGATCGTGTCCCCGCGGCGGCGGGCCAGCAGCTCAAGCAGCCGGTGTTCGGCCGCGGCGGCGGTGTCGGGTGCGAACAGGCGGGCGCTCGCCCGGGTGGCGACGAAGTCGTCGAACGCGACGACCGTGCCGCGGGGCGCCCAGCCGAGCTCATCCCGCAGCCGGCTGACGTCGGCGACCCGGCCATGCTCGAGGTAACGCATCTGCTCGGGGGAGAAGTCGACGATGCCCGCCCTGCGGAACAGCCGGGCGACGATGTTCACCGCCGGCGACGGCACCGGGAACGACGGTCGCCCGACCCGGCGTACGGCCTGGGACAACAACAGCACACCGGTGCCGCCGACGTTGAAGATGCCGGGATGGTCCTCCAGCGTGCAGCGCCGCAGGACCTCGATCCCGTCGTCCTCATGGCAGAGCTGGATGCGGGGGTCGAAGCCGAGCACGGTCGGCACGACCGGCAGCGAGAAGTAGCGGGTGAGCGGCGTCTCGATCGTCGCGCCGATGAAGTTGGTGAAGCGCAGCAGCGACAGCGTCACATCCGGCCGGCGCCGGCCGAAGCCCCGGACGTAGCCCTCGACCTCGACGGCATCCTTGGCGTAGCCGGACTTCGGCAGCGAACGCGGCTCGACGTCCTCGGTGAACAGCGCCGGGTCCCGCGGGGAGGCGCCGTAGACCGCGGTGGTGCTCTTGACCACCAGGCGCCGCATCGACGGGGCCCGCTGGCAGGCCGCGAGCAGCTGCATCGTGCCGATGACGTTGATCTCCTTCATCGCCGTGCGGCCACCGGCGCCCAGCGGCGTGGCGATGACGTTCATGTGCACAACCGTGTCGACCTCGCAGGAGGCGATCACCTTCGCGATCAGCGGGTTGCGGATGTCGGCTCGGACGAACTCGGTCCGGCCGAGCTGCAGCAGCGCCTCGGAACGCGGAGGCACCGTGTCGACGCCGATGACCCGCTCGATGGACGGGTCGGTCGCCAGGCAACTCGCGAGCCTGGTGCCCAGGTAGCGACTCACCCCGGTCACAAGCACGACGCGTGGTCGCACAGCGGTCTCCTCGCGAGTCGTCAAGTGCCGAACCTTACCGGCCGGGACGAAGGCGTTACGCGGTCGCCGTCGACGGCGGGTGGTCGTAGATCGCCACTGGACCGGGCCGGCGCGGGGCCGGCGTACGCCGCCGCGAGATGACCATCGGGTCGGCCCGCCTGGCCCGCAGCGTGATCGCGGCGCTGCCCTGGTTGACGGCGATCGTCACAGTGCGGAACGAGTCCTCGCACACCGCCAGCCGCCCCCGGCCGACCTCGCCGTAGGTCAGGGCGAACGGCACGGTCATCGTCTTGCCGCTGCAGCGCAGCTCCACGTCGTCACCGAGCATGATGCCGGCGGCTTCGAGGTCGCTGCGGTGCAGGTTCAAAGTGAGGTTGCCGAAGTGGTCGACCTGCACGACCTCGCCGTGGACGTGGTCGTCCTCGACGGTCGGGGGCCGGACCGCCAGCCGCTCCAGCTCCGCGACCGGCACCGGCGAGCCGACGGCTTCGACCGGCAGCCCGGCGGCGAGTCGGGCTGCGACCGGCGAGAACACGTCGCGGGCCCGGAACGTCCGGGCCGGCGAAGGCAGCCAAAGATCACGATCGTCGAGCAGGTACGCCGAGACAGCGCCACCCGCGACCACCCAGGCCTGGCTGGTCAACCCGTTGTCCGGGCCGACGAACGTCGAGCCGTCAGCGGTGCGCACCGCGACCGCCCGGGCCGGCGTGGCCCGGAACGGGTCGACGAGCGCGAGGTGGACGGCGGGCACCGGGAGATAGGGGACGGCGCTCGCGAGCACCGACGCACCCTGGTCGATGTCCTGCGGTGCGACCAGGTGCAGGACGTCCAGGATGCTGACCTGCGGGGCGGTCCGGGCGATGACGCCCTTGCACATGCCCAGGA
>JBKJOO010000413.1:0-6509 GCA_046595615.1 Mycobacteriales bacterium
TTGTCGATCTGGGAGACCCGAGGGCGGCTTTCCCGGACACCTGTTCTGAGGCGATGATCGGCGATGGCTCATTCCAAGAAGCCCGGCGGTTCGCATCAGTCGTGCAACGCGCTTACAGCCGACGCGCAGCCCTGACCAAGGTGGAGCTCAGCATGGACCCGCGGCGCCCTCCAACTGTCGTTCCACCGCCGCGCGGAAGGCCTCAGAGACGGCCCGCGCATCGACGCCGACCAGCCTGGCCAGGAGCGACTCCCCGTACTCTGCATGGCGCACAGCGTGGCTGACAGACAGGGGGTCGAACGCGAGCACGTCCGGAACGCGTCGGGTCGGGTCGGGTGTGACAGGACCTCTGCGCTGGACGTGCGCGGGGTCCGGCCGTCGGCGGACCGTACCGGAGCTTCCGTCGCGGGACTGGTTTCTGTGCTGACCTGGCAGACGGTGGTCGAGCTGGTCACCGACGACCTCGAGGACGCGCTATCGGCATGCGATCGGGTGTCTGTCGAGGCACACCTCGCGACTTGCGACGCGTGCACGGTCTACCTCGATCAGGTGCGCCGAACGGTCGTTGCTCTGCGTACGGTCAGGCCGGGCCGGCCCATTCCCGCCTGCGACGAGTTGGTCGAGGCATTCCGCGATGACGGCAGACAACGTGCCGCTTGCTCAGCCGCCGGGTGAGGCGGCGAAGCCGCGGAAGGCGGCAATCAGGTCGGTCTTCGCCTGGATGCTCAGGGTGTTCAGCGGGACCCGGCCGAGCAGCTTGATGGTCGTACGCATCTGGGCGAGGTACTCATCGCAACCATCGCACAGCTTCAGGTGCGCCTCGACGGCGCTCACCATTGCCGGGTCGAGGACGCCCTCGAGGTAATCGGTGATGATCTCGACGAACTCGCTGCAGGCGATGTTGATCTCTGGCTCGCTCGTCTCCAAGGTCGCACTCATGCCATGGCCCCGCTGCTTCCGTCGCTTCATCCATCGATCCCGTAGTAGTAGTGCTCCAGGACCGTACGTAACCTGGCCCTGGCTCGGTGCAACAGGACCCGCTGGTTGGCCGTGGTGATTCCCAGGGTGTCGCAGACCTCGTCCGAGGTCAGTCCGTGGACGTCGCGAAGGCTCACCACGGTCCGTTGCCGCTCCGGCAGAAGCAGCAACGCCTCGGCCACCAGCCCTCGGATCTCCCCCGACAGCACCGACACCTCCGGAGACGGCTCCCAGCGGCGTGGGGCGCCCTCGGTGGTCCACCGACCCGGATGCTGGTCCTGCTCGCCCCGGAACCGGGTCGCGTCCACCGTCGGACCGTTGTCTTCGTCGACACCCAGGGAGGACATCGGCACCGTACGAGACTCCCGCACGCCGCGGGTCTTGGCCTGGTTGGACAAGATCCGGAACACCCACGTACGTAACGACGAACGCCCCTCGAACCGGTGTAGCCCCGCCAGGACTGCCAGCCAGGTCTCCTGGACCATCTCCTCCGCTGAGGCCTCGGTCGACACGAACGTCCGAGCCACCCGCAGCATCATCGGCGACCAGCCGTCGACGACCTCGCTGAAGGCCGACTCATCACCATCCCGCAATCGCCCCACCAGCGCCGCGTCGTCATGCGCCGGCTGAACGGTGCCTGTGAGGACAGCGTCGATGACGTCGTCGACGAGCGCGGGGTCCACTGAGGGCTGGGCCAACCGGTCGGTCATCGTCGTTGGCTCCAGGATTCTGGGAGGGCCTGGTGAGTGTAAAGCCCATCTCTGCGACGAGCCAGGCGTGACCCGGACGCGTTCGTGTGCTCAGCCTGGGACCCCGTGGCGGCCCTCGTGACAGTGAGCCAGGGTGGCCTCGCCGCCGCCATTGTCGTCGCCGTCGACCACCGGTCCGCGCTCGACGACCTGAGCTTGTGGCTTCACACTCGAGCGCCGTCTGCTGCGGACTCCTGGGCAGCCAGCCAGGCGTCCCGGACCTCGGGCACCGACGGGTCGAAGTCGGGTTTGATCCGCCGGTGCAGGTCCTGCAGGTCGGCCCAGAGCTGGTGCGGCGACGGGCGTCCCCAGAACCAGTAGCCGACGTACACCTTGTCGACGACCAGGCCAGGTGCGAGTACGACGGTGTGCGGCACGGTCGCGTCGTGCTGGGTGTCGGTGTACTCCCGGATGTCGAGCGCGCGCTGCACCTCGAGGTCGGTGTCGGCCAGGAACGGCCAGTACGCCCCGGTCGAGATCCGCATCTTGTTGGTGGCGTGGAGGTCGTTGGGCAGGATCGTGACCAGCTGCGTGAATCCCACCGCGCACCACTGGTGGAAGGTCAGCATCTCGTGCAGGTGCTGACGTTCGCGCGGGCAGTGCTCTCCCCGGCCGAGCATGAGCACCATGGCGTTGTCGCCCTGCAGCTTCGACAGCCGGTGCCTGACGCCACCGTCGTCGGGGAGCTCGAAGTCGGGCAGGACCGAGCCTGGGGTGAGGCCGATGCTCATGTCAGTTCCTTCCGGGTTGCGGCGAGCTCGCCGACGTGGGGGTGGGGCGGATGCCGGCGATGCCGAGCCGGAGCCGGTAGACGCTGGTGAGTGCCGTGATGTAGAGCCCGCGGGCGTCGTCGTCGCCCCAGGCGAGGTTGTGCGGGTTCTCGGGCAGCTCGAGGGTGCCGAGGTGTCGGCCGTCGGCGGCGAGCACCCAGATCCCGGACGGTCCGCAGACGTAGAGGTTGCCGTCGACGTCGACCTTGATCCCGTCGATCGCGTCCTCACCCGGGTCGGCGGTCATGTCGAAGAACGTCTCCGCGGCAATGACGGTGCCGTCGGCGGCAAGCTCGTAGCGCATGACCACCTTGCGCCGTAGGTCCCAGTTCCCGACGTAGAGGTAGCGCTCGTCGGGGGAGAACGCGAGGCCGTTGGGGCCTGCGAGTACGTCGGTCACGAGGCTGACGTCGCCGTCACGCACGCAGAACACGCCGCTGAAGCCCAATTCCTTCGTCGGGTCGTCGTACGCCTCGGGGAGGCCGAACGGCGGGTCGGTGAAGAAGAGCGTCCCATCGGACCGGTAGACGAGGTCGTTGGGGCTGTTCAGGCGGTCGCCGGCGAAGCGGTCGGCGAGCACCGTGATGTTGCCGTGCGGCTCCACCCGGACGATCCGCCGGTTGCCGTGCTGGCAGATCGTCAGCCGGCCGTCCGGGTCGAAGGTCAAGCCGTTCGACCCGGGCTGGACGTAGCGGCCGATGTCGAGCCCGGCGTAACCGCTCTTGGAGCGGAACACCGAGACCGTCCCGAGCGGTGACCATCGGTAGATCGCGTTGGTATTTGGCGAGCTGAAGAGCAGGGCACCGTCTCCCGTCCAGACCGGGCCTTCGGTGAACTCGAAGCCGGTGGCAATGCGCTCCAGCCGCGCGTGTCCGGGAAGGATTGCGTCGAGCCCGGCGTCGACGCGGCGCACGGTCAGGGGCGCCGCCTCGGTGCTGCGCGCACTGTCGGGGGTGTAGAAGTCCAGCGTCGCCGTACGCATCCAGATGTAGTTCGCGGGCGCCGCCGAGATCGGGCCGTTGATGCCGAAGACGGCGATCTGGAACCGTTGTCCGGCCTGGGCGTCCTGGGTGAGGACCACGCGGTTGGGCGCGTTGAAGCCGGCCACGACCGGGCCGCCAGTGGCGCCGAGAGCGATCGGCAGCGCGCCGTCGACCCAGACCTCGGCGTAGTCGTCGACAACGGTTTCGAAGACGAGCGTGCAGCCGGTCGGGTCGAGGTCGCCGACCTGCTCGGGGACCGTCACCTCGATGCGGTACCAGTTGAAGCAGACCCGGCCGGTGCTCAGCCGAAGCATCGTCTCGGGCGGCTCGAGCAGCCGCCACGACGAGTCGTCGTAGTCGGCTGCTTGGGCATGCGGCAGCACCTCGTACGTCGAAATCGGTACGTCGCCGGGGCCGAGGTGGTCGGCCACTGCGGTGAACGCGGTCTCGCGGACCTCCGCGTCGCTGTAGCGCCACTGACCGCCGACGAGGGCTACCCCCTGATGGCTCTGCAGGTCAACGACGGCGTCAGGGCGTCCGGCGAGCAGCTCGCTCGGCCGTGGCACCCTGGCGGTAATCATTGCGCCCATCTCAACCCGCCACCTTGACGACGAAGTAGAGGAACGGGTCGGTGACAGCCACGAAGTGATGCGGTACCCCGGCGGGTACGACGAGGACGTCGCCCCCGGCCAGCTCGTGGCTGGTGCCACCGTCGATCGACGCCCCGCGCACCTCGCCGGGGCCGGTCGTCCGCGGCGACACGATCTCACCGCCGGTCACGACGGTCGCCTGGCCCTCGAGCACGTGCATCACGTCGGTCACGCTCGCGTGGTATTCAACTTCGCCCGGAGTCGTACGGCGGCCCGCGTCGACCTGGTAGCGGGAGGTGTCGAGCAGCAGCCCGCCTACGGCCAACTTGGCTTGCAGGTCCGCGGCGGACACGAACGTCGCCTCGCCTGCTCCTCCGGCTGCCGCGCTGGCGGCCGCCGCCGCGCCGATCACCCCGAGTTCCTGGTCCTCGTCGGCCGACGACGCGCCGCTGGCACCGATCGCGCCGACAACGTGCCCGTCGACGACGATGGGCAGCCCGCCCTGCAGGGGTACGGCGCCGGCAAGGTGGAGGGCCGACGGGCGGCCGTTGGCCGCCTGGTCCTCGAAGTCCTTGCTGGGTCGGCGGAAGAGCGCTGCCGTGCGGGCCTTGTCGATGGCCACGCCGACGCTCGCCACCTGGGCGGCGTCAGGACGGACGAGGTAGACGAGCGCGCCACCGGCGTCGACGGCCGCGATGACCGGCGCGACCCCACGGGCAGCGGCCACTGCGCCTGCTGACTCCGCGCCGGCTCGTGCCGCGTCCCGAGAGAGTGCGGGGACCGAGAGGGTGGAGAACTCGGCCCTGGCACCGGCGATCGACACCGCCTCGTCCTCGTCCGGGGTCTCACCACTCGTGCCGATCGCGCCGACGACCTCGCCGTTGACCGTGAGCGGGATTCCCCCGGTCAGGGCGACCGCTCCGCGCAGTGCCAGGGCCCCCAGCCGGCCGCCGCTGACCTGGGCCTCGATGTCTCGGCTGGGCCGGACGAAGATCGCGGCTGTGCGGGCCTTGTCGATGGCCACCTGGTCGCTGGCCGGCTGGGCCCCCTCGGTGCGGCGCAGCTGCAGCAGCCGGCCGCTGGCATCGACGACGGCGATCACGACGCGGGACCCGGCGCGGAGCGCAGCCGCCTCGGCGGCCCCGATGACGGCGTCGGTGCCCTTGATGTCGAGGATGCGGCGGGTCCGGCTGGCAGCCGGGGTGCGAGAGGTGGGCGTGGCGGTCATGGCGGTCAGGCTCCCTTGAGGACTCGTGGGTGGGTCACGGCCGGCGGCCGCTGACCGGTCGCGCGCAGGACAGCAGCCCAGATCGCGTCGTCGGTGGTGATGAACAGGACGTTCCATTGCGGGCCACCGAACGTGAAGTTCACGGCGCCCGGCAAGGCGATCTCGCCGAGGCGGGTGCCGTCCGCGGCGTAGACCTGGACGCCACTCGCCGACGAGACGTAGACGCGCCCCGCGCCGTCGACCTTGATGCCGTCGGGGAAACCGGGCGAGACGACCGCGAAGATCCGGCCCGCCCCGAGGTGCCGGCCGGCGCGCACATCGAACGCGATCACGTGGTGCGGCCGGCCGATGTGGTAGCTGCCCGGCTCCTGGTTCGCGCCGCTGTCGGTGACGTAGAGCGTGCGCTCATCAGGTGAGAACGCGAGCCCGTTCGGCTTGTCGAAGCCGTCGGCGGCCTTGCAGACCCGTCCCGTCACGGGGTCGTAGCGGTAGACCTGGTCAGCCACCGTCGGCTGGGGCCGGAAGCCATGGAGATGGCCGTAGCTCGGGTCGGTGAACCAGATCGTGCCGTCGCTGCGTACGACCACGTCGTTGGGCGAGTTGAGGGGCTCGAGGTGCCATGCGTCAACAACCGTCGTGCGGCTGCCGTCTGCGGGGTCGACAACGCTGATCGCCGCATCCGACGTCGGACCGCCCTGCTCGCAGACGACCAGCCTGCCCCGGGCATCCAGCGCCATCCCGTTGGCGGCGTTGGCGTCGGCGACGACGGTCGTGACGCGAGCCGGGTCGACCGGGTAGCGCGCGCCGTCCAGCGAGAGCCGCCGGATCGCAACCACCGGAGCGGCGGCCGGGTCGGGCTGCACGGGCAGCGAGGTGAAGTAGAGCGCGCCCTCGGCCGCTGACCAGACCGGGCCCTCGTGGGCATCGGTGTCGACGACCTTGACCAGCTGCGGCGTCTCGCCCGACACGTCGGCGAACGCCGGGTCGTACGTGACGAAGTCGGGGGGCTCGCTCATGTTGGGCTGACGGTGACCTCGAGCGTCGTCCGCGTCCGTGTGCCCAGGCGCTCTGCGATGCGGTCGGCGACGCGCAGGGCGTTGGCGATGATGGTCAGGGTGGGGTTCACCGCCGTGCTCGAGACGAAGAAGCTCGAGTCGGCGACGTAGAGGTTGTCAGGTCGTGCATCTTGCAATCGACGTCGAGGGCCGAGG
>JBKJOO010000061.1:0-2797 GCA_046595615.1 Mycobacteriales bacterium
CGAGCCGCCACCCCCGATCGTGCTGGCACCACCGCCGCTGCCCAGACCCACCCCGACCGTGAGCCTGCCGCCGACCGGTGTCCCGACCCCGGGCCCGGTTCCGGCGCCGACAGTCGCTCCCAGCCCCCCGCCGGCCCCGCCAGCGCTGCCCTGAGTCACCCACGCCGGCGGCCGGCCATCGACCTCATGGGGTGAACCTGTCGCTGCTCGGACATACTGTGGGGCAGACGGGCACAGACGCGAGGATCGGCTCGAACCGACGAGGGGGGCTACCGGAATGCGGCGATCCGCTGCGGTGTGAACCGGTGTCGCGGCGGGGGTGTTCGCCTTGATCGCGTCGGCGTGCGGTGGGAGCGCCAAGAGCCCGGCGGCTGCGGCACCTGTATCGCCGACCCCCAACCAGGCCGTCTCCCCCTCCCCATCCACGGTGACGCCGCCCGCGACAACGGTCACTGCACCAAAGCCGAAGTCGACCCTGGCCCCGCTCTCGGCGTATGAGAACGATCCGGCGGTCAAGGATCTGCGCGCCTACTACGTCGCCGCGGCCCGGGCCACGAATGCTCGGAACCTTGCGTTCCCGGCGCTGGTGGCACTCAGCACCCCCGGTCGGGCGGCGAGGCATGCGAGGTTGTTCAAGCCCGATATCGGTCTGTACAACCCGGGCCCGGGGCCGTTCACACCGCTCGGTGTCCGCACCGTCTCGGCCGGCCACAAGCAGGTGCTCTTCTGCGGCATTGACGACGGTTGGGCGTTGACCAAGCGGGGCGGCCGACCCGCCCGGCCCCTCCACGTGCTCGCCTTCAAAAGCGACCAGGTGCTCACCCGCGGTCACTGGATCATCGATCACGTGTATTTCGCGACAGGGACGTCGTGCAACGGGGTCGTCATTATCAGGAGGACCTTCGCATGACGCAGGCCACGGCTTGGCGTCGGCGATCGACAGCCGCGATGGTGGTGGCCGCACTCGTCATCGCGATGGGACAGATACGTCCAGCTCATGCAACCGACGCGGGAGAAGGCCCCACGCCAGCACCCGCGGTGAGTCCGGCTCCGGTGCAGGGGCAGGCGAGGAGTTGCCGGATGTATGGCTCGGCGAGCGGTTTCGGGTTGGCTTGCGCCGTGCCGAGCGGGGGGTTGTCGCTGCTGGAGTTGCTCAAGCGCAACCCCATCCCACCGTGTTGGGACACCGCGGTGCCGGCTGGTTTCACCCCGCCGCGGATCGAGGTTGGTCCTGGCCGGTGGTGGGTGCACACCTGCATGACCGGGCTGAACGTCGACAATCCCGATCCGCATGCGGTGACGATGTCGTTCGAGTTCCGTTTCCTCGACCCGGGGGCTGAGCGGGTGTTGACCCCGGCCGAGCAGGCGATCGTGCTGCGGTTCTCCGGGGATCGCCAGATTCCCTTTCCGCTGTTGGCGACGACCCCGATGGCGTCCCCGCGGGTCGGTCAGGACCTGTCGTTCTCATTGCTCAACGATCACGCCACGGCGTCGCTGACAACCGGGGGCGTGACGATGTACGCCCAGGTGGTGCATCTGCAGGTCCGGCCGCTCGGTGACCGCGGGACGGCGGTCGACTGCGACGGACCGGGGCAGCCGATGACGGCTGAGGGTTTGGCGGCGGCCGCCGAGGGTGACCCGTCGATCTGCCGCTACACCTACCTTCGGTCCAGCGACCAGGCCGGCGGCGGGGTGGGTGGCAACCGCTATCCGGCGCATGTCACCGCGTTCTGGACGATCTTCTATGACGACGGCTCGGGTCCCGTCGCGTTCGGCACGTTCCGCAAGGAGTCGGTCAACCAGATCCGGGTGACCGAGGTCCAGACCCTCGTCGTGAGCTGAGAGGCCATGCCCCCCATCAGCCAGGCACCTGCGCCGGCCCGTCTCCCAGCCCGTCCGACGCCGCGCGCCGAGCGTGGCCGAGAGTTCCGGCGCGGACTGCTCGCGGCCGTCGGGCTGCTGCTGGTGGTTCTCGGCGTACCGGCCGTGCTCGTCCTGGCGGTCGGCAATCCGCTCCCGACGAGTGCGCCGAGCCGCTCCTGGCTGACCGCGCAGGTCACCGCCACCACGATCATCAAGGTGTTGGCCGTCGTGCTGTGGGTGGCCTGGGCGCATTTCGTGGTCTGCGTGGCGGCCGAGTGGCGGTCCGCCCGGCGCGGCACCCTGTCGACGGCGTTCGCGCTCGGCGGCGGCAGTCAATTGCTGGCCCGGCGGCTGGTCGCCGCCACCCTGCTGCTCGCCGGCGCCGCGACCCTGACCGCGGGCGCCGGGTCGCCAGCGCCCAGTCGACCGGCCGTGACCGCGACGGCCCGGCTCGCGTCAGCTGCTGCTGCCCCGGCTGCGGCGCTGCCTGACCGGCCGGTTGCCGGGACCGAGGCGGTCAAGACCTACGTGGTTCAGCCGCCCGAAGGCCGACGGTATGACTGCCTCTGGGACATCGCCGAGCGCACCCTGGGCGATCCCTACCGTTACAAGGAGGTGTTCGAGCTCAACCGGGACCGCAAGCAGCCGGACGGCCGCACGCTGATGGACGCCGACCTGATCCGGCCTGGCTGGATCTTGCGGATGCCGGCCGACGCCCGCGGACCGGGTGTCCACATCGCGGCCGGGGCGCCGGTCCAGGCCACTGCCGCGGCCAGGCCCGCGCCGACCCGACCGGCTGCCGGCGCGCCGCGGATGACGTCGACCCAGCCGGCGGCGGCGGCGAAGGCGAACGGCAGCGGCATCGGGCTGGAGCAGGGGCTGCTCGGTGGTGGTCTGCTCGCGGCCGGCCTGCTCGTGGCGCTGACCTCGCGGC
>JBKJOO010000097.1:0-7472 GCA_046595615.1 Mycobacteriales bacterium
CCATGATCGGCGCAGGGAGATCGGCGCAGAGAGAGATCGGCGCAGAGAGAGATCGGCGCAGTGTGATCGGCGCAGGGAGATCGGCGCAGGGAGTCAGTAGACCAGCGCCTGGACGCCGTCCTCGAGCGCCTCTGCCACGAACTGCGCGGCCCCGGCCAGCCGTACGCCGGGGAGCAGGTCGTCCTGGCCCAGCGAGCGCCGGGCCGCGCACTGGGTGCAGACCGTCACCGTGCCGCCCGCCAGCACCGCGTCGCGCAGCTCGGCGAGCGGCGCTGAATGTGGCAGGACGAAGGCTTCCGCCCGGCCGGGCACGGCCAGCCAGGTCGCCTCGCCGGTCAGCCACAGGCTTACCGGGACGCCGCTGACGACGGCGACCGAGGCCACCGTGAACGCCTGCGCACACCGCTCCGGGGCATCCTCGCCGGCCGTCACCTTCACCACGAGCTGTTGCATCGGCCCAGTCTCCACCAGCCGGGCTAGGCTCGGCGTCCCACGCAGACCGAAAGGCCCAGCTGTGCTCGAGTTCGTCTACACGTCGATCCTGGTGGTGTCGTTCCTGCTCATCGGGTGGTTCTCGTTCTACGTCGTCTACAAGCTGTATCAGGGCCAGCGCTGAGTGGACTTCTCCCGCACACCTGAGCAGGACGCGCTGTACGCCTCGATGCTGCGGCTCGGCCGCGAGGTCATCGCGCCGGGCGCTGCCGATCGTGATCGGGACGGCCGATGGGATCCCGACGTCTGGAAGCAGCTCGCCGCCGCCGGCGTCGCAGGCCTGCCGATCCCCGAGCTGTACGGCGGATCCGGTGGCTCGGTCATCGACTGCTGCCTGGTCAACGAGGCGCTCGCCGAAGGCGGCCACGACGGCGGGCTCAACCTCTCGCTCGGTGCCCACTGGGTGATCGGGTCGGTGCCGATCTGGCTGCACGGCACCGAGCAGCAGCGCCAGCGCTGGCTGCCCGGGCTGTGTGACGGCTCGCTGATCGGCGCCTGGGCCTCGACCGAACCCGAGGCCGGGTCGGACGCCGCGGCGATCCGCACCACGGCCCGCCGGGACGGTGACGACTGGGTGCTCGACGGCACGAAGCTGTTCATCACCAACGGGCCGATCGCTGACGTGTGCACGGTGCTGGCCCGCGCCGAGCAGGGCCCGACGGCGTTCATCGTCGACACCACCAATCCCGGCTTCCGGGTCGGCCGGGAGCTCGACAAGCTGGGGTGCCGGTCGTCCCCGACCGCTGAGATCCATCTGCAGGACTGCCGGGTCGGCCCCGACGCCGTGCTCGGTGAGCTCGGTTCGGCGCTGTGGCGGGTCGCCTTCGAGTGCTTCGACTGGGAGCGCACCGTGATGCTCGCCGGCGGCGTGGGCGGCATGCGCGCCGGCCTGGACGACGCGATCCGCTACGCCAAGACGCGCGAGCAGTTCGGCAAGCCGATCGCGCACTTCCAGGCCATCGCGCACAAGCTCGCCGACATGGAGATCAACTACCAGGTCGTCCGCAACGCCGTCTACAAGGCCGCCTGGCTGAAGGAGCATGGCGAGCCGCACCAGGTCGAGGCGTCGGTGGCCAAGGTGCTGCTCGGCCGGCTCAGCGTCGAGAACGCCCTCGAGGCCATCCAGATCCACGGCGGTTACGGCTACCTGCGCGACTTCCCGGCCGAGCGGGGCTTGCGCGACGCCAAGCTTGCCTCGATCGGCGGGGGCACCACCGAGATCCAGAAGATGATCATTGCAAGGGCGATCCTCGCGTGACCAGCCCGGCGGTCCACGAGCGGCTCGAGCACCTGGCCTTCCTGCTGGGTGAGTGGCGTGGCCTGGGGGTCGGCGGCTATCCCGACGTACCGGAGTTCCGGTATGAGCAGGAACTGTCGTTCACCCACGACGGCCGGCCGTTCCTGGCCTACACCTCGCAGAGTTGGCTGCTCGACGACGACGGGGCGCGCCTTCGCCCGAGCGGGACCGAGCGCGGCTTCTGGCGTCCCGGCGCGGCGCCCCGCGACGTCGAGGTCCTGCTGGCCCATCCCACCGGCATCGTCGAGGTGTACGTCGGGGAGGTGGCCTTCAGCAAGATCGAGCTGGCCTCCGACGTCGTGGCGCGCACCTCGACCGCCAAGGCCGTCACCGCGCTGACCAGGCTCTACGGCCTCGTCGAGGGTGACCTGGCTTACGCGATCGACATGGCTGCGGTTGACCGGCCGTTGCAGTCGCACCTTTCGGCCCGATTGCGTCGGACAGGTTAGGTTCGTGTAACGATGCAGGGCGCAGCGCCGATCTCCTTGCGGGGCCCGTGTGACGGGTGGGACACTTCGGCCTCGTTCGTTCGGACGGCTGTTGCGCTCAGCGCCTCGCCGGCCACCTGGCCAACTGGTCAGATTGCGAGGTCGCCGACCCGGCTGGCCGAGCATCAGCCGCACATGGCCCACACGGTCATCCATGCACGAGAACAAGGGGTTTCATGAACAAGCGCATTACCGCAGGGCTGCTCGCCGCGGCGACCGCCGGCGCCGTCGGCGTCGGCACGGCCGCTCCCGCCTCGGCCACCAACGGAAACCTGTGCGGCAGCTACCCGCCAAACGGCATCGGCTACGGGCTCACCAACAGCCCGCACTCCGCCACCATCAACCGCGGCGCGATCATCCGGCTCCGGGCGCACCTGGTCCGCGAGCGGCACAACTGCTCGGCTGCGCACCTCGCCGTGTTCACCCGCACCATCAAGCAGACCCGCTACGCGCAGAGCAACCGCGGCATCACCAACAATGTCGGTGAGACGTCGGTGCCGGTGAAGTACCTCCGCACCGTCCGCTACTTCTTCGAGTACGACTTCGACGCGCACACGATCGGCGCCCGCAGCTTCGGCTCGGTCATCTTCGTCCGCTAGTTCCCTGTATGACGTGCACCAGGCCCTCGCTCCCGAGCGGGGGCCTGGCGCATGTGGCGCCCAGGACTCAAGTTCGCATCATTGCGTGACGATGCATCACGTGCTGTGGTTGGATGCCGCAGGACGTTCCTCCCTCCGCGTACTAACATCTTTGGGGTCTTCATGAACAAGCGCATCACCGCCGGGCTCCTCGCCGCGGCAACTGCCGGCGCCGTCGGCGTCGGCACCGCCTCGCCGGCGGCCGCGGCCAACGGCAACCCGTGTGGGTCTTACCCGCCGCGTGGCACGGGCTACAACCTGACCAACAGCCCGCACTCGCTCACGATCAACAAGGGCGCCATCATCCGCCTGCGGGCACACCTGTTCCGTGAGGGGCACAACTGCTCCGCGGCCCACCTCGCGGTCTACACGCGCACCGCCATCCAGACGCGTTACGCCCAGAGTAACCGCGGTATCACCAACTCGGCCGGCCTGTCCTCCGTGCCGGTGAAGTACCTCCGCTCGGTCCGCTACTTCTTCGAGTACGACTTCGACGCCCACACGATCGGTGCCCGCAGTTTCGGCTCGGTCGTCTTCGTCCGGTAGTTCCCGCTCGTCCGTCGAGCCCCCTCCCATCGGGAGGGGGCTCGACGCGTGTGCCTAGGGTGGTGTGATGTCCAGAGCCCGCAAGCTGACCTTCGGCGTGACCGGCATCATCGTGCTGCTGATCGCCGCGCTCGCCTGGGTCGGGGTCCGGGCGCTGTCGGCGAAGAACCACCTCGATGCCGCCCGGGTGTCGCTCGAAGCCGCGCGCACCTCCCTGCTCAACCGCAATCTGGACCCGGCCTCGGCTGCCATCACCGACGCCGGACGGGAGACCGCTTCGGCCCGCAACCTGACCGGTGACCCGGTGTGGTTCGTGCTGGCTCACATCCCCTACCTCGGCGACAACCTGGCCGTGGCGCGGGGGATTGCCGTCGGCGCCGACGACATCGCGCGGCGGGTCCTCCCGCCGGCGTTGCAGGCCGCCCGCGACCTCGACCCGAAGCTGCTGAGGAAGCCCGACGGTTCGGTCGACCTGGCCCTGCTGCAGCGGGTGGCGCCGTCGCTCCGCGCCGCGGACACGGTGCAGGATCGGGTCGACCGCGAGGTCCACAACCTGCCCACCGGCCTGCTCGTCGGCCCGGTCGTGCGGGCGCAGGCCAGTTTCGCCGACTCGGTGGACAAGCTCACCCGCGCGCTCGACGGCGCCTCGGGTGCGGTCGAGGTCGCACCGGCGCTGCTCGGCAGTGACAAGCCGCGCCGTTACTTCGCGCTGGTGCAGCAGACCTCGGAGAGCCGCGGCACCGGTGGTCTGCCGGGTGGGTTCGCCATCATGGAGGCGTCCAAGGGCCACATCTCGGTCACCCGGCAGGGCAGCAACGCCGATCTCTACCGGGGGAGCGTCGAGCCCCCGCCCGGCGTGCCCCTGGACTACATCACCCGCTACGGGATCCTGGGCGCCTTCGAGGACTACCGCAACGTCAACGTCGGCCCCGACCTGCCGGTCGTGGCCCGCGTCGTGGCGGCCCGCTGGAAGGCGCAGGGTGGCGCACCGGTGGACGGCGTCATCACCCTGGACGCCACTGCGCTGGCCGACCTCCTGCGCGGCTCGGGCCCGGTCGATCTCGGTGGCGGTCAGCTGCTGCCACCGGACCAGCTCGAGGAATACCTCGCGGTCGGGCAGTACGCCGCCTTCGCCGACCAGACCAAGCGCAAGGACGCCCTCGGCGGCGTCGCGGCCGCTGCCGCATCCCGGTTGACCGGCGCCGGCGGCAACAGCGAACAACTGCTGCGCGGCCTGGTGTCGGCGCTGACCACCGGTCATCTGCACATGGCCAGTGACGACCCGGCGTTGCACCCGGTCCTGGCCCGCACGGGCGTCGACGACGCGTTGCCCGCCGGCCGGGCGCCGGTCGCCTACCCGGTGGTCTTCAATAGCACCGGCGGCAAGCTCGACCACTTCCTGGACCGGTCGATCCGCTACGAAGCTGGTGCCTGCTCAGGCAACCGGCGCCGCAGCACGATCACGGTCACCCTGACCTCCACGCCGCCGCCACTGGCCAAGCTCCCGACGTACGTCACGATCCGGCAGGTCGACGGGGTCCAGACCCAGTCGATCGACAACCAGGTCGGGTTGTCGGTCTACGCCACGCGGGGAGCCCGGTTGCTCAGCGCGACCCTGGACGGCAAGGCGCTGCCGACCGACTTCTCGCAGCCGAACGCGGTGCTGCAGCCCGGCTACGAGGACGGGCTGCCGGTCTGGCTGACGTTCGTGGAGCTGCCGGCCGGCAAGGCCCGGACGCTCGTGCTGCACCTGGACGAGCCGACCTCGCACGGTCACGCGCGGGTGCCGGCGCAGGCGCTGTCGCGGCCGCTGACCACCGCAATCGACGTTCCGACGTGCAGGTAGCCTCAAGGGCATACCATTGAGCGTCGATTGACCCGTCATGTCCACCGTTGGGACACTGACGACCTCGCCGTACCGACTTTGGAGATCCATGCGTGTGCGCCACCTGATCGCCGCTGTCGCGGTCGGGCTCCTGGCCCTGTTGACGCTTCCGGGCACGGCGTCTGCTGATTCCTACCCGCCGACCGGGATCCGCGTCGTGGCCGGCGTCGTGACACCGTCGCGCGTCGTCGACGGCGGCTCGGTGACCTTCAGCGGCGGCGGGTTCGCGCCCGGAGCGCTGGTCCGGCTGTCGATCGACGGCGTCTCACGTGGCACGCTGCAGGCGAGCCCCAACGGCGCCTTCGTGACCCGGTTCGTGCTGCGTGGGGTCGGCGCCAAGGTGCTGGCCGCCTCCGGGCTCCAGCCCGACGGCCGGTTGCAGGTGGTGAGCGCCACCGCGACGGTGTTCACAGCCGTCGCCACCGCCGCTGTCACGACCGGTGGTGGGCTGCCGTTCACCGGGGCCGCGCACACGGTCTTCGCGCTGTTCGGCGGTCTCATCCTGGTCGTGTTCGGCGCGGCCGCGTTGATGCTGGCCCGCACCCGGCGGGCCCGCCCGCTTGCCTGACGCCTGAGCTGCAGCCTCGCGTCGACCCCACCGATGGACAGGACGTGATGAGCCAGCCAATCCCGGTGTCGGGAGTGCCAGCCCGCGCGAGGCTCGCTGCAGGCACCGCCGGCCGCCCGGTCTGGGAGGCGGCGTACGCCTCGCTGCTGTTGGCTATGGACGCTGTCGCGATCACCGTCGCCTCCGCGATCGCGCTGGCGCTGCGGTTCGGTCACGAGGCGTCGCCCCAGCTGGGCGGTGTGCAGGTCGGGCACGCGGTGGACGGCCTGTCCTACACATTCATCGTCGCCGCCATCACGCCCGTGTGGGTGGCCGTGCTCGGCACCAGCCGCGCCTACGAACCGCGCTACCTCGGCGTCGGGCCGGATGAGTTCAAGCGGGTCGTCAACGGCTCGATCCGGTTCGCCGCGCTGCTGGCGTTCCTGTCCTTCGCCGTCCGCGCCGAGTTGTCGCGGGCCTTCGTGGCGGTGGCGATCCCGCTCGGGCTCGTCCTGCTGCTGCTCGAACGTTACGCGGCCCGCAAGGTGCTGCACCGGATGCGGCGGGGCGACCGCTGCCTGCACAAGGTCGTCGCGGTCGGCAGCCGGGAGGAGGTCGAGGCGCTCGTCAGGCACGTCCAACGCGAGCCGTACGCCGGGCTGCAGGTGGTCGCCGTCTCGCTGCCGGACTACGAGCACAAGCCACCGACGGTCGACGGGCCACCGTTGCTGTCCCTGGGCCCCGCTCGCGACCTCGTGACGCGACTGGCAGGGGTAGGCGTGGACACGGTGGCTGTCGCCGGCACGAGCGCGCTGTCGAGCCGGGAGCTGCGGGAGCTCGCCTGGGACCTCGAGGGCACCGGGATTGACCTCATCGTCGCGCCCGCGATCACCGACGTCACCGGCCCCCGCATCCACGTCCGGCCGGTTGCGGGGCTGCCGCTGCTGCACGTCGAGGAGCCGACCTTCGGCGGGGCCCGCAAGGGGATCAAGGCCGCCATCGACTACGCCGTCGGCGTGCTGCTCGCCCTGTTCTTGGTGCCGCCCGGGCTGCTCATCGCCCTGGCCATCAAGCGGGACAGCAAGGGACCGGTCTTCTACCGCCAGGAGCGGGTCGGCAAGGACGGCCAGCCCTTCCGGATCTGGAAGTTCCGCACCATGCGGGTGGGCGCCGACGCCGAGCTCGAAGCCCTCGTGGCGCACAACGAGCACGACGGACCACTGTTCAAGATGCGCGCCGACCCGCGGATCACCTCGGTGGGCGCTCACCTGCGCCGCCACTCGCTCGACGAGCTGCCGCAGCTGCTCAACGTGCTGTTCGGCTCGATGAGCCTCGTCGGCCCGCGTCCACCGCTTCGCAGTGAAGTCGATCAGTACGCCGAGCACGTGCACCGCCGGCTGCTGGTGAAGCCCGGGATGACGGGGCTGTGGCAGGTCAGCGGTCGGGCGGACCTTACGTGGGAGGAGGCCGTGCGGCTGGACCTCTACTACGTGGAGAACTGGTCGGTCGCCCTCGACGCCCAGATCCTGTGGAAGACCCTGTTCGCCGTGGTGAAGAGCAAGGGCGCCTACTGACGGGC
>JBKJOO010000107.1:0-5562 GCA_046595615.1 Mycobacteriales bacterium
CCGCGGTCGCTGCCGGCACCGTCCGGTTGGCCCGGCGGTTGGATAGCGACCTGCGGCCGGTCGGCGAGCTGCTCATCGCTGGCCGGTTGACCCGACGGCACTGCGCGGCGGTCGTGCACGGCGTCCGCGGCCTCGACACCAACATCGTCGCGGACTCCCTCCCAGCGATCTGCGCGGTCGCGGTGCTCACCGACCCGGACACCCTGGCCCGGGAACTCCGGCTGCGGGCAGAGGCGATCAGCCCCGCCCTGGCCGAACACGCCCGCCGCCGGCTGGAGGACCGGATCGGCTTGTCCTGTTCGGACAGCCCGGACGGCACCGGCCACCTGACCGCCACCCTGTCCCCCGAAACCGTCGCGCTGCTCAACGCCGTGCTGGACCGCACCGTGCACAGCCAGCGGACCGACGGGGACCCCCGCAGCACCAGCCGCAGAAGGCACGACGCGTTCCACGACCTGCTCCGGCACGCCGCGGACTGCACCAACCCGGCCCTGCCAAACCAAGGCAGCTGCCGGGCGCAGATCACCATCATCGCCACCGCCGCCACCCTCACCGGCGCCGCCGGGGCCGCCCCAGCCCGGATCGTCGGCAGCACCCACGGCCTGCTCACCCGCGGGGCATTCCTCCGGCTGCTGTGCGACGCCGACATCAGCACCGCACACCTCAGCCAGGAACCCGAACGGCTCGAACTGAGCCGGCTCAGCAGAACCGTCAACCGAGCCCAATGGCGGGCGCTGCTCGCCCGGGACCAGGAATGCGTCGTCACCGGCTGCCACCGACGGCCAGCCCAATGCCAAGCCCACCACGTCATCCACTGGGCCGACGGCGGCCCCACCAACCTCGACAACCTCGTGCTGCTCTGCCACACCCACCACCACCAACTGCACGACCAGCAACGCTGGCTGCACTGCACCCACGGCCGGACGATGACCACCGCCGGCTGGCTCGACGACCCCGGCGACAACCCCCTCACCGGAGCCCGAGCCACCGGGCAGGCCGCCGGACCACCCAGATGACCCCGCCCCACCAGCCCAGCACCCACTGGGCCGCATAGGGCTGTCCGCGGGGCGACGTAACGCCCGGATCGGTGCCACGATCGCGCTGACGTTGCGGGCTCAGGCCGACGCGCAGCTGATACAGGTCGCGGCCTCTGGCCGGGCGGCCAACCGGTCATCGCCGATCGGCCCGCGGCAGCGTTCGCACCCGCCGTAGGTCCCCTGCGCAAGACGGGACACGGCCAGCTGGAGGGCCTCACCCGAGCGACGGGCGTGCCGCAGCAGCGACGTCATCTGAGCCCGCTCGAAGGCAATCGTCGTGCCCTCGGGGTCGTGCTCGTCGTCGGCGTTGGAACACTCCGAAGCGGCGACCAGGTCGGCGAGCTGATGCTCCAGCCACGCCACCTGGGTCGCGTTGGCCGCGACGGCGTCCTCGAGGTGCTGGCGGAGGTCGACCACGTCGACAGCAACGCCGGGTGCCCGGAGCGCCCTTCCCGGCTGGGGCCGTTGCCAGCACAGCCCGGCAGGAGGAGGGTCAACAACGTCGGCGACGCCGCCAGGACGCCGCCGCCGCGATGAGAGGGGTTGGTGGCAGATGTACGCGCGCACCACCACAGTCAAGGCAGACCCGGGTCGGCTGGATGCCGGGATCAACTATGTACGTGACGACGTCATGCCAATGCTCACCGGCATGACCGGTTGCATCGGCCTGTCGTCGATGGTCGACCGCGACTCCGGTCGCTGCATCACGACCACGGCGTGGCATGACCAGTCTTCGATGCGTGACAGCGACGCCCTCGTCCGTCCGCTTCGCGACCGCGCCGGCGAGGTCTTCGGCGGCACACCGAAGGTCGACCTGTGGGAGATCGTGGCGTTCCACCGGATGGACGGGGCTCGTGCCGGCGCGTGCGTCCGAGCGGCCTGGGTCAGGGTGGACATCGACCGGATGCAGCAGACCATCGACGTCTATCGGACGACGATCCTGCCCGCGACCGAGGAGCTTCCGGGTTTTCGGAGCGCGAGTCTGTTCGTCGACCGGGAGTCCGGCCGCGCCGTCACCTCGGTGACCTACACCGACCGGGATGCGCTCGATGCGAGTCGGGAGATGGCCATGTCGCTGCGCCGCAGCGCCGTACAGGAAAACGACGTCGAAGTGCTCGAGGTCGCGGAGTTCGACCTGGTGCTGGCGCATCTCCGGGTCCCCGAGATGGTCTGACGGCTCCCGACAGTCGGCTCAGCGCACCTGCGGAAGCAGGACGCCGGGTCGTCGGTGGGCCCACGCGCCGCGCCAGACCCCCGAGGCGTAGGCCAGGTCATCGGCGAGGTGCAGCAGTGCCCAGCGCAGCGGATCGAGGTCACGGCTCCGGGTGGGGGCTGCCCGGAGCAGTTGTACGGCGACGGCGGTCACGGCCAGCCGGCGGGCCCGGCGCGAGCCGACAGCCAGCCCGACGGTGACCGGCAACCAGGGGCGGGATAGCGCATGGGCGAGCCCCAGCACGGTCAGGAGTTGACCCTCGGTGGCGAGCCGCGCCGCCTCGAGGGTCCGCCCCGGTACGTCGGGGAGGCGCTGCCGTAGACCGAAGGCAGAGGTCGCGACAGCCGCAGCCAGCCAACCCCAGCGGCCAAGGGACAGCGCGGCGAGGCCGGGCAGCGACCACCGGGACAGCCTCGCCGGCGCGAGCGTGCCGGGATGGCGCAGGTCCAGCAGCGCAGCGCTCCGGCCGTACCCGTGCCGCTGACACACCCACGCGACGCTCCCCGCCCGGGTCTGATGCCGGACGACCACACCGGGCTCGTACCGCACCTGGTGGCCGGCCTCGGCCAGCCGCCACACCAGGTCGACGTCCTCGCCAACCCGCAGGTCGGGGTCGAAGCCGGCACCGAGCTCGGCGCGCCGGCACAGCAGCACGGCTGCCGGGAGGTAGCCCACCCGGCCACCGGGCCGGACCGGTGCGGCCCGCCGACCGAGATCGAGGGGACCGGCACCCCGCTCGAACCTCGCCAGCAGACTGCTGCCGCCCGCCCCGACGATCCGAGGCGCCACCACCGCGGTGCCGGCCAGGAGACAGGGCAGGAGATCCTCCAGCCAGCCCTCGGGCATCGTGCAGTCGGAATCGACGAACGCGATGAGCGGGGTGCAGGCCGCCGCCAAACCAGTGTTGCGGGCCGCGGCGGGACCGCCATTCGTCGGGCGTCGCAGGAGCTCCGCCCCGGCCGCCAGGGCGACGTCGGCCACCGACCCGGGGTCGTGCGAGCCGTCGTCGACCACGATCAGCCGGCCGCAACGACCGAGCGTGGCAAGGCACCGCGCCAGTTCGTCGGACCGGTCCCGGACCGGGACGACGACCGTCACGTCGTCGAGCCGGAAACTCGGCTCCTCGCGCAGCACGCCGAGTCCCGCGTCGTGCAGGCTCCGGGCCAGCCGCAGTTCGGCGTCACCGTGCAGGTGGCCGCCCGCGGCGCCGCGCTGCGTCCGGCCGGCCGCGAGGTCGGCATGGACCCGGCTGCCGCGGACCTCATGATCACGCACCTCAGAGCCGGTCCGCCAGCGGGCGACGGCGGCGGCGGCCGGGCCGCCGAGCCGGAGCACCCGGGTCGGCTGGCCGCCGACGAGCATCCCGCCCACGACCGCCGCACCGCGCCGATCGAGGTGCAGGCGGGCCCGCGGATCGAGTTGGAAGCTGCTCACAGACGACGGACGTCGGTCACAGCGCGAGTCCGCCGTCGACGGGGAGCACCGCGCCCGTTATGCCGCTGCTTCGCTCGCTGGCCAGCCACACCAGTGCCGCAGCGACCTCGGCGGCGTCCAGGAGCCGGCCGTGCGGCTGCTGATCGGCGAACGACAATGCCGACGGCAGGTCGTAGAGCCGGGCGCTCTCGGCCAGCACCGGGGTGTCGGTCGAGCCGGGGCTGACCGCGTTGGCGGTCACCCCGGTCCCCCCGAGCTCGACGGCGAGCGCCCGCACCAGACCGGTGAGCCCGGCCTTGGCGGCGCAGTAGGCGGCCAGCATCGGCAACCCCTTGGAGGCAGCGGCCGAGGCGACCGCCAGAAAGCGCCCGGAGCGGGGTTCGGGCCGGCGGAGCAGCGCCGGCACCGACGTACGGGCGAGCACGATGACGCTGAGCAGATCGACCTCGATGACCGCGCTGACCTGCTCCGTGGGCTGCTCCCAGAGCGGCACGCCACCGGCGACGACGCCGGCCACGGCAAGCGCGGCATCGAGCCCGCCGAACCGTTGCTCGGCGAGCGCGACGGCCCGACCGACGGCCACCTCGTCGCAGGCGTCCCCGACGAACGCCACCGCCCGGTCCGGGGCGTGCCCGACGACCGCGTCGAGCTCGTCCCGCGTGCCCATCGGGTAGGGCAGTCGCGGGTCGTCGGCGCAGCGGTCCACGGCGAGGACCGACCAGCCCTCGTCGAGCAGCATCCGCACCGTCGCGGCACCGATCCCACGGGCCGCCCCGGTGACCAGGGCGACCCGACTCACGCCGGCCACCCGTCCAACCAGGTCGTCAGGTCGCGGGCGGCCTGCGCCAGTAAGGCCCGGCCGTGCTCGGCGCAGGCGCCGGCCGGATCGCCGAGCACCCCGTTGGCGCTGACCGCCAGCACCCCGGACCGGCGCAACTCGGGCAGCAACGAGGCCAGCGTTGCGGTCGCGCCCGCCGCCGCCCGTTCCGGGTGCACCCGACCGGGGTCCAGCGCGAGCTGGATCGAGGTCTCCGTGCGACCGGCGTGGGCGTCCCCCCGCCACTGCGGCGACCAGGTCCGAACGTCCCGGCCCTCGGTGCGCAGCAGCCGGACCGCCTTGGCCAAGGACTCGGCGTTGCCGCCGTGACCGGATAGCAGCAGCACCCGCCGGAAGGTCGCGGTCGCGGACCGGACCAGCTCGATGACGACGTGTTCCAGCGCCGCGTGACCGATCGACAGCGTCCCGGCGAACCCGGCGTGTTCACCGCTCGCGCCGTACGGCAGCGCTGGGGCGACAACGACGTCAGTCCGCGCCTCGGCGACCGCATTGGCGAGCGCACATGCGACGTCGGTGTCGGTGGACAGCGGCAGGTGTGGCCCGTGCTGCTCGGTGGACCCGACCGGCAGCACCAGCACCTGCCGGGACAGTTTGTCGATCTCCGGCCAGGTGAGGTCGGCGAGGCGGGTCACCGGCGCTGCGACGACATCCGGCTCAGCCGACGGGCGGCTCAGGTGACGGCCGGTTCGGCCGCGACACCGAGCCGGCGCTCGAAGCCGGCCGGGATGAGCAGGTCGTCCCTGGTCAGATCGCGGATCGCCGACTTGCCGATCCCCAGCAGGCCCGAGTCGATGCCGCTCCGCAGGATGTCGAGGACGTTCTCGACCCCGGCCTGGCCGTTGGCCGCGAGGCCCCACAGGTAGGCGCGGCCGATCATCACGCACTTCGCGCCGAGCGCCACCGCCTTCACGACGTCACTCCCCCGGCGGATCCCGCCGTCCAGCAGCACGTCGAGCTGGTGTCCGACGGCGTCGGCGACCACCGGCAGCGCCCGCACCGACGCAGGTGTGCCGTCGAGGTTGTTGCCACCGTGGTTGGAG
>JBKJOO010000150.1:0-33433 GCA_046595615.1 Mycobacteriales bacterium
GCCTGGTGGGCCAAGCACCTGCCGGTCACTTCCTGACCGCCCCGGCCCGGATCATCACAGCCACCCCCGGCGACCATTTCGTCAAGATCGGCCGGCCGGGGGTGGCTGTGACGAGCCGGGCCGGGGCGGTCAGGAAGTGACCGGCAGGTGCTTGGCCCACCAGGCCAGCAGGTGCTCGAACCGCTGCCGGCGGTGCCGCGGCCGTCCGCCGCGGGTCAGCCCGTGGCTCTCGCCGGGGAAGATCAGCAGCTCGGCGTCGACGCCGCCCCGCAGCAGCGCCGCGAAATAGCGCTGCCCCTGCTCCAGCGGGCACCGCAGGTCGCGCTCGGAGTGGATGACCAGCGTCGGTGCGACGACCCGGTCGACGACGGCCATCGGCGACTGCGCAGCCATTGCCTCAACCGGCCCGAGATAGCCCTCCGGGAAGAACCAGCCGATGTCGGAGGTGCCGAGAAACGCCTCCGGGTCGAGGAATCCGCGCTCGACGATCCCGGCGACGAAACGATCCGGCTGGTGCGCGAGCAGCCACGCGGTCATGTAGCCGCCGTAGGACCCGCCGAGCACCCCCACCCGAGCGGCGTCCAGCGGGTACGACGGATCCGCGAGCACCCCGTCGAGAAAGGCCAGCAGATCCGCGGCGTCCCGCTGCCCCATCGAGCCCTGGATGACCCGGCCGTGCTGCTCGCCGTAGCCGGCGGCGCCCCGCGGGTTGGCCAGCAGCACGGCGTAGCCGGCCCCGGCGAGAACCTGTGCCTCGTCGTACGGCTTCCAACCGAACTGGGCGAAGGGGCCGCCGTGGATGTCGAGCAGCACCGGGTGCGGTCCCGGTCCGTCCGGGAGGACGACCCAGCCGTGGACGGGGTAGCCGTCGTCGGCGGTGACGATCCTCTCGTGCAGCGGCCGGGCCCCGAGGTCGGCCGAGAAGGCTGTCAGACGGCGGGATGTCGCCCCGTCGACCAGCACGACCTCACCGGCGGAGTCGGCCGAGAGGACAGTCGCCACGACGACGTCGCCCACCGCGTCGTGGCCGGTCACCCAGACCGGACCGGCCAGGAGCGCCGTGTCGCGGTCGCCGACCCGCAGCAGCTCGACGGCGCCACGGGTGCGGTGCTGCACGAGGACGCCCTTGCCGGTGACGGTGAGATGGGAACCCTCCTCGCCGAGGTCGACATCGGGTTCGGTGTGCCGGACGGGGATTGACGGGGGGTCGGCCGGTACGGCGTACAGGCCGGTGTTGCGGCCGACGAACTCGGTGCCGGATGCGCCGACTTCGCTTGCCAGCAACCAGAGTCGGGCGCCGTCCAGCGACCAGGCGACCTGCCCGACAGCGAGCGAGGTGTTGGTCGCACGGACGAGGTCGCTGCCGTCGGTGGCGCAGGTCCAAGCGTCGCTGCGCAGGTCGCCGACCCGGTCGTCGTGGCGGGCACTGACGAAGGCCAGCCGGGCTCCGTCCGGGCTCCAGGCGACCGACGTGTCGTCCCAGTCGCCGTCGGTCACTTGGCTGCCGGTAGTCGGACCGGACAACGAACGGGGATCGGCTGCCAAGTCGGGGATCTCGATGACGAAGACGTGGTTGCGGCGGTCCCGGTGGTAGCCGACACCGTCCTCGAGATAGCGCAGATCGGTGACCAGGCGCGGGGGTTCGGCGTCGGCGCTGACGTCGTCGTCGCTGCCGTAGCGACCCGGCTCAGGAACCCTTGCCACAAAGGCGATCTGGCTGCTGTCCGGCGACCAGCGCGGGGTACCGGCGCCGAGCGGGGAGTCGGTGAGCCGGACCGGTTCGGCACCGCGGGCATCAAGGACGTGGACCTGGGGTTTGCCGCCCTTGTCGGCCCGTAGGAACGCCAGCAGGCGACCGTCGGGGGAGAACGTCGGCGCGGTGTCGCGGTGTCCGCGGGTGAGCCGTCGCGGGGTCGACCCCGCGGCCAGTGGGATCTCCCACAGCTGCCCGACGTATTCGTCGCAGGCGTCGTCCGTGCGGGTGACGGACACGACGCAGCGGTCGGTCGACGGGTGCAGCGTCGGAGCGGAGGGCGTCAGGAACCGGTGCAGGGAGTCCGGGGTGATGGGTTCGGCGGTCACCGCCCCATCCTGATGGCCGTCCGTGCGAGCACGGCGTGCACCCCCCACACGTCGTTCGCGATCTGGGTGACCCGCAGGTCGACCGTCGGGCTGGCGAGGGCCAGCGCGGTCGCCCGGTCGAGGTCGTACAGCCCCGCCATCCAGGTGATCATCGCCTCGAGGGCCTGGGCGGTCGCCTCGTTGAGATCCGCGCTGAGGCCGAAGGTGATCCGGGCGCGCGGGGTCTCGGCGTGCAACACCGTGAGCGGCCGGTCGCGCACAAGATCGAGGCGCAGCTCGGTGGTCATGCCGCATTCGAGCGCCGTGCCGCACACCTCGCCGTCGCCTTGGGCGCCGTGGCCGTCGCCGACGCAGAGCATCGCGCCCGGCACGGTCACCGGGAGGTAGAGCGTTGCGCCGGCGCCGAGCTCCCTGCAGTCGATGTTGCCGCCGCTCGGCCGCGGCGGGATCGTCGAGTGCTCACCCGGGTCGGCGGGCGGCAGACCCATCACGCCGAGAAATGGATGCAGGTCGACGATGTGGCCGTACTGGTTTCGCCCAGTCGTACCGTCGAGATCCCAGAGCAGCCAGGACGGGTCGGCGCCGTCGAGGCCGAGCCGGGTCGTCAGCGGCTTGCCCGGGATGACCGAGACGGTCCAGCCCCACGGGTCCGGCACCAGCGAGTGCACCTCGATGGCGAGCAGGTCGCCGGGTGCCGCGCCGCTGACCTCGATGGGTCCGGCGAGGCAATGCCCACGGGCGTCGGGGATGAGTGTCGGGGCTTGCTCGCCGGGCGCCGGCGGCCGGCTGAGGTAGCCCGAGGCGTCCAGGGTGTGTACGACGAGGCAGTCGCCGGGGTCGACGGTCAGCACCGGCGCCCGGTCGGGGTCGAAGACGTCGGTGACCGTCGTCGGGGCCGGGTCGAGCCGGTGGCTGGCCATCTATCCTCCGGGTGGCTAGCGGCCCATCATGCCCGGCAGCATCGCGCCGGCCTCCAGGTCGAGCAGGAACTGCTTGCGCGCCAGTCCGCCGCCGTAGCCGGTCAGGCGCCCACCGCTGCCCACGACCCGGTGGCACGGGACCACGATGCTGATCGGGTTGCGCCCGTTCGCGAGGCCGACCGCGCGAGGTGCGTTGGGTTGCCCGATCTCGGTCGCCACCCGGCCGTAAGACCACGTCTCGGCGTACGGGATCCTCTGGAGGGCGGTCCAGACGCGGATCTGGAACGCCGTGCCGACCATTGCGAGCGGTACGTCGAACCGGTTGAGTTCGCCTGCCCAGTAGTCGATGAGCTGCTCGCGCAGCGCAGGCAGAAGGGTGTCGTCGCGGGGGCCGTGCGCCGTGGTCGGCGGGAGGTGGCGCTGCTCGGTCATGTACAGGCCGGCGAGTGCGTCGCCCTCCGCGACCAGGGTCAGCGCTCCGATCGGGCTGTCGACGACGGTGTGGCTGGTCATGGCGTTCCTTTCGGGAGGGTGTTGACGGCGTGGTCACCCACGGCCCACAGGTGCTGGACGGCGTAGGCGCGCCAGGGTCGCCATCGTTCGGCGTGTTCGACGAGCGCAGGCCCCCCCGGCAGACCGAGCTGTCTGGCCAGGACGACGACGCCGAGATCGGTTGGCAAGAAGGCGTCGGGGTCACCGAGGGCCCGCATGGCGATCGTCTCGACCGTCCATGGCCCGATGCCGGGCAGGGCCAGCAGATCGGCCCTGGCCCGCTCGCGGTCGGCTCCGGCGTCGAGATCGACAGCACCGTCGGCAAGGGCGCGGGCCAGACCGGTCAGCGTCCGGCGGCGGGCCTGGGGGAGGGCGAGGGTGCTGGGATCGACCTCCGCGACGGCCGCGGACGTCGGGAACAAGTGGGTCAGACCGCCGGCTGGATCGCAGATCTGCTCGCCGAGCGCCGCTGCGAGCCGACCGGCGTGGGTGCGGGCCGCCGCGGTACTGACCTGCTGGCCGAGGACGGCCCGCAGGGCAAGCTCATGCTCGTCGACGGTCCTGGGGACCCGCCGGCCGGGCGCCTTGGCGACCAGCGGAGCGAGCACCTCGTCCTGGCTGAGCTGGGCGTCGACGGCGACCGGGTCGGCGTCGAGATCGAGTAACCGGCGGCAGCGCGCGATGGCGACCGACAGGTCCCGCAGATCGGTCAGGGTGAGCCGGCACAGCACGTGCTCAGGAGCGGGGGTGAGGGCCACGACAGCGCTGCCGTGCGGGAGTCGCAGGGTGCGCCGGTAGGCACCGTCCCGCCACTCCTCGACCCCCGGGATCGCTGTCGCGGCAAGATGGCCGAACAGGTTGTCGGGCCACAGCGGCGCGCGGAACGGCAGCCGCAGGGTAATGCTGCCGGGAGTGGTCGGGAGCCGGCGCCGCGCCCTCGTGCGCAGGTCGCTCGGGGTGGTGGCGAAGACCTCGCGCACCGTGTCGTTGAACTGCCGCACACTGCCGAACCCCGCGGCGAGGGCCACGTCGGCGAGCGGCAACGAGGTCGTCTCGACGAGCAACCGGGCGGTCTGCGCCCGCTGCGCTCGGGCTAGGCCGAGCGGTCCGGCGCCGAGCTCGGCATGGAGCAGTCGTTCGAGCTGGCGGCGGCTGTAGCCGAGCCGTGACGACAGGCCCGGGACGCCCTCGCGATCGACCACACCGTCGGCGATGAGCCGCACTGCACGGGCGACGAGATCGGAGCGCAGATCCCACTCCGGTGAGCCGGGGGAAGCGTCGGGTCGGCAGCGTTTGCAGGCCCGGAACCCGGCGGCTTGCGCAGCAGCGGCGCTCGGAAGGAAGCGGACATTCGCCGCCTTGGGGGGCACCGCCGGGCAACTCGGCCGGCAATAGATTCCGGTTGTCACCACGGCGGTGAAAAACCAGCCGTCGAACCGGGGGTCCTTTGCCTGCACGGCCCGTAGGCAACGTTCGGTGTCGGTGTGCACCAGCCCAGCATGCCGTCCGGTCGGCGGTGCCGTCTGGCGGGATCGCGACACCACGTCCCGGCGTGTCGTCGACCAACCCCGAGCCCACTCCGGTGATCCACGGAACGTTGGGCACCGAGAACAAGATCACAGCGGTGCCCCAGCTTCCGTGGATCACCGGGGGTGGGGCGCTCAGCGGTGGCGTACCGAGGCGGCGAGACCCAGCGCCCCGACCGCGCCGAGGGCGACCGGGCCGACCCAGCGCAGATCCACCGAGCCGCCGCCCAGATCGTCGAGCAGGAACAGCCCGCCGGCGAGCAGGAGCAGCAGCCCGAAGACCAGCGAGACCACGTCCCGCGGGTGCCTAGCCACGACGCACCTCGACCTGGCCGGTCCGGACGCTGGCTTCGATCTCGACCCGTGGGTCGCCGGGCGGTCCGTAGCTCGTGGTCCGGTCCAGCCGGCGGCCACCGGTCTCCTCCTGCAGGCCCTTGAGCCCGCCGAGCCGGGCGGTGGCGTGGACCCGGACGGGAACTCCGGGCGGTAGCAGCACAAGCAGGTGCCCGACACCGACGGAGGCCTGCACCCGCAGGGGCGCGCCCTCGACCGGGAGGGCGCGCAGGTCGAGGGTGGCGTCACCGAGCCCGAGCCGGAAGGTGCGATCGGTCGCGCCGCCGGAGACCACCCAGGTGCGGTCGCCGGCCCCGCCGCGCAGCGCACCCTGCGCCAGGGAGGTCGCCGCGACGCCGAGGCAGAGGACGAGCCCGACCGCGGCGAGCCAGCGGGCATGGCCCCACCAGGTGCCGACGACCAGCCCGGCACCCACGATCAGCACCGCGACGGCGAGCACCCGAGCCGAGCTCAGCCCGGAAACGCCGTACGTCCCGGCGAGCAGCAACCCACCGGCGGCGATCGTGGCGATGCTCAGGGTGCTGGCGCCGAGCCGAGAGGGTGGGCGCCGGACCCGCGCCACCGGAGCTCCGGCCGTCGCTGGAGCAGCGGCAGACCTCGGTGGCGTGTACGACGGGGCGAGTGGCCGGCCGGTGCGCTCCCGGTAGACGAGATAGCCGACGCCGGCGAGCACGGCCAGCACACCCGCGCCGCGGCCGTTGTCGAACGCCCCGAGCAGGACGACGGTGACGATGATCACCAGCGCGACCGCACCGGGTGTCCAGCGGGTCGAGCGCGGCCGGATCCAGCGTTCGGCGATGGAGTGTTCCTCACCGAGCTTCGGGATGAGCAGCCAGCCCAGCGCGTAGAGCACCAAGCCGGTGCCGCCGAAGACGGTCAGGACGCCGGTGAGGATTCGCCAGATGACCGGATCGGTGTCGGTCGCCCGGCCGATGGCGGCGCAGACGCCGGCGACGACGCGGTCGGCTGGGTCACGGGTGAGCGGTTGGGGATGGATGGTTGCGGTCGTGGTCTCGGTCATGACATCGACGATGCTCCCGCGACGGGCGCCGCACATCGGGGCTCGACCCTGGCTCGACCCTGGTCCCGGTCTCAGGGTCGGCTCAGGGGTTGACCCTGGTCCGCCGAGGCCCGGCACGTGTGACGCTGTGCAGGTGACCACGACCGCCGCCGCACCCAAGGGACACCGGGTGCTGCAGCGGGCCGCGTCGGGCCGCGCGCTCGGCGGCGTCTGCGCCGGGCTTGCCGAGCACCTCGGGCTGTCGACCCTCGTGGTGCGGCTGGCCTTCGCCGCCATCACCCTGGCCGGCGGTGTCGGCATCGTGCTCTACGCCGCGTTCTGGGTGATCGTGCCGCAGCGCGACGACCAGGGTGAGGAGCCGATCGAGGGTCGGGGACAACTGCTGGCGCTGGGGGCGGTGGTCGTCGCGGGGCTGCTCCTGCTGGCGCAGGCCGGCGTGGTGCGGACCTCGGCGTCCCTGCTGCCGGTCGGCGCTGCGGTGCTGGGCGCGGCGATCCTGTGGCGGCAGGCGGACGAGGCCCAGCGGGTGAGGTGGCGGGTCACCGCCGGCGGCCCCCGGGGCGTCGTACGCGGTGTGGGTGGGACGGTGCTCGTGCTGGCCGGTGCGGCCGGCTTCCTGGCCACCCGGGGGCAACTCGGCTCGGCCCGGCAAGGGCTGTTCGCCACCGGTGTGGCCGTCGTCGGGATCGCGGTGTTGACCGGGCCGTTCTGGTTGCGGATGACCGCCGATCTGACCGCCGAGCGTCGGGAGCGGATCCGGGTGCAGGAGCGGGCCGAGGTCGCCGCCCACGTGCACGACTCGGTCCTGCAGACGCTGGCGCTGATCCAGAAGGCGGCCGACGACCCGCGCGAGGTGACCCGGCTCGCCCGCAGCCAGGAACGCGAGTTGCGCGGCTGGCTCTACCGGCCGGCGGCGGACGCAACCTTCACCGGCGCCTTGGAGCGGGCCGCGGCGGAGGTCGAGGAGACCCACCGGACGCCGGTGGAGGTCGTGGTCGTCGGTGACTGCCCGGTCGACGAGCACCTGACCGCGCTCGTGCACGCCGCCCGCGAGGCGATGGTCAACGCGGCGAAGCACTCCGGCGCCGGGCAGGTGCAGGTCTACGCAGAGGTCGAGCCCACCCAGCTGACGGTCTTTGTCCGGGATCGGGGGTCGGGGTTCGAGGTGGCCGCGGTACCCGCCGACCGCTACGGCCTGGCCCAGTCCGTCGTCGGCCGGATGCACCGGCACGGCGGCACCGCGCTGGTGCGCAGTACACCCGGCGAGGGCTCCGAGGTCCGGCTGGTGCTGCCCCGTGGCTGACGGGCGCCCGCGGGTGGTGCTGGTCGACGACCACCGGTTGTTCCGCTCCGGGGTCCGGACCGAGCTCGGCGACGC
Source organism: Mycobacteriales bacterium (assembly GCA_046595615.1). Lineage (GTDB taxonomy): Bacteria > Actinomycetota > Actinomycetes > Mycobacteriales > SCTD01 > JAYSQK01. The sequence continues at coordinate 7,774 of JBKJOO010000150.1, forward strand.
CGTCGAGGTGGTCGGGGAGGCCGACACGGTCGCTGCCGCGGTGACGCTCGTGCTGGCCGAGCAACCCGATGTCGTGCTGCTCGACGTCCACCTCCCCGACGGCGGTGGCGGCGCGGTGCTCAAGGGCGTTGGCGGCGGCGCTCCCGGCACCCGGTTCCTGGCGCTGTCGGTGAGCGACGCGGCCGAGGACGTTATCGGGGTGATCCGCGCCGGGGCCCGCGGCTATGTCACCAAGACCATCTCGGGACCGGATCTGGCCGACGCCGTACGACGGGTGGCCGGCGGCGACGCGGTGTTCTCGCCACGGCTGGCCGGGTTCGTGCTCGATGCGTTCTCGGCCGACGACGCGCCGGTCACCGACGACGACCTCGACCTGCTGACCGCCCGCGAACGGGAGGTGCTCCGCCTCATCGCGCGCGGCTACGCCTACAAGGAGGTGGCCAAGGAGCTGTACATCTCCGGCAAGACGGTGGAGACCCACGTTTCCTCGGTGTTGCGCAAGCTGCAGCTGTCGAACCGGCACGAGTTGGCGCGTTGGGCCAACGACCGGCGGCTCATCTGAGTGACAATGGCATCGTGACGACGGTGACCGAGGTGCAGCAGAAGTGGTGGGGCGCCCATCTGCGCGAAGTGCGTTGGCAGGGGGAGCTGGCCCGGCTGCTCGCCGATCCGGTGTGGCGCGGCACGGATCTGCCGCGGGGCGACGGCGGTCCGGTGCTGCTGATCCCGGGTTTCCTGGCCGGTGACCAGTCGCTGTCGGTGCTGGCGACCTGGCTGCGCCGGCTGGGGTATGCCCCCCGCCGGGCCGGCATCGCCTTCAACGTCGACTGCGCCGACCGGGCCATCGACCGACTCGAACAGGTGCTGCACCACGCGCATCTGTCCAGCGGCCGCAAGGTCGCGATCGTCGGCCACAGCCGCGGTGGGCACTTCGCCAAGGCGCTGGCCTCCCGCTGCCCGGACGCCGTCTCGCAGGTCATCTCGATGGGCTCGGGGCTGGACGACCCGTTCGACATCTCCGAGGTCACCCGGCTGGCCGTCGGTGGTGTGCGTCGGGTCATCCACCGGCGCGAACCTGAGCTTGCCGCCAAAGGCTGCTTCACGCACACCTGCGTGTGCCGCTACACCCGCGATTTCGCCGCGCCCTTCCCAACCGGGATCCCGCTGACCTCGATCTACTCCAAGGGTGACGGCGTCGTGCGCTGGCAGGCCTGCGTCGTGCCCTACGCACGCTGCGTCGAGGTGCCCGGCAGCCACATCGGCCTCGCCTTCAACCGCCGCGCCTACCGCGAGATCGCCAACACCCTCGCCTGAACGCGCCTAGCGGGTACGCCGGGACGCGGCGAGACCGGTCAGGCTGCGGGCCGTCCGCAGCGCGCCAGTCGGCAGGCCGAAGGTGCGGCTGAGCCGTTCGGTGCGGGCCGGCAGGCCGGACAGCGGCGGCCCGGCGGCGACCGGCGAGATGGCGGCCAGCCACTCACTGAACAGCCGGTGCGCCTGCTCGGGCTGCTCGAGCAGGTAGGCGTGGGCGGCGTCCTCGACGATCGCGAGGGTCGCTCCCGGGATCCGCTCGGCGAGCCGGCGGGCGTTCGCGACCGGGGTCAGCCGGTCCTGTGCGCCGTGCAGGATCAGGGTCGGCGCGCTGATCGAGGGCAGCCGGGACCAGGTGTCGTGGTAGACCGACGCCCACCAGTGCGCGGTCAGCCCTCGGGCGCTGGCCGGGTGGCTGGCGAGCAGCCCGAGGCCTTCGCGCACCCGCTCGGGATGGGCCCGCCGGAAGTCGTCGGTGAACAGCGCCCCGGCGACGACGCGGGCGCGCACCGAGGGCGCGGCCCGGCGCGAACCGAGCGCCGACGCCACCGCTGGTGACGGCAGCACGGCCCGCGGGCCGCCGTGGCTGGTGCCGCCGAGCACGAGGGCGCGGACCCGGTCCGGGAAGCGGATCGCCATCTCCTGCGCCACCATGCCGCCCATCGACAGGCCGTAGACGTGGGCGCTGGGCAGGCCGAGGGCGTCGAGCAGCGCAACGGCGTCGCCGGCCAGCTCGGGGATCGAGGTCAGCCGCCAGGGTGCGGGGGAGCGCCCCGAGCCGCGGTTGTCGTAGCGGATGCAGTCGTATTGCCCGGCGTACAGCGGGACGACCGGGGTGAAAATCTCGGCGCTGATCGCAAAGCCGGTGATCCACAGCAGCGGCTCGCCGCTTCCCACCCGCTCGACGTGCAGGCCGGTCGCACCGCGACCCCGTCCGACGCTGACCAGGGGCACCGGCTCAGGGCTCCATCACGTAGGTGCCGGGGGCCGAGCCGCTGGCGCTGAAGCGGTCGCTGCCCAGACTCGTCGGGGCGGCGCGCAGCTCCCCGGACCGCTCGGCGAGCCAGGCGACATGGTCGGTCCACCAGCTCCCCGGGTGCTGGACCGCCCCGGCCTTCCACTCATCCGCCGAGTCGGGCAGCGCGTCGTTGACCTGGTAGCTCGACTTGGGGTTGCTCGGCGGGTTGACCAGCGCAGCGATGTGCCCGGCGGTCGAGAGCACGAACCGGGGCCGGCTGCCGAGCAGCTGCACGGTGCGGTAGCAGCTCTCCCAGGGGCAGATGTGGTCGGTGCTGCCGGCCACGACGTAGCTGTCGACCTTGATCGCGCCGAGGTCGACGGGGGTGCCGAGCACGCTCATCGCATCGGCGTGCACGAGCGCGTTGGCGAGCGTCATGGTGATGAAGTCCTTGTGCAGCCCGGCCGCCATCCGGGTGGTGTCGGCGTTCCAGAACAGCACGTCGAACGCCGGGGGCCGCTTGCCCAGCAGGTAGTTGTTCACCCAGTAGTTCCAGATCAGGTCGTTGGGGCGCAACCAGGCGAAGACCCCGGCGAGGGCCTTGCCGTCGAGGTAGCCCTTGCGCTGCGACTGGGCGACCGCGAAATCCGCGGTCGCCCGGTCGACCATCGCGCCGATCGTGCCGGACCGTTCCTGGTCGAGCAGGGTGACGCCGAGGGTCAGCCCGGCGACGCGGTGCTGCTCGCCGAGCGCCGCGAGATGGGCCACGGCGGTGCTGGCCACGATGCCCCCGGCGCACAGCCCGAGCAGGTGCGTCCGCTCGATGCCGCTGATCTCCTGCACCGCGTCGAGGGCATCGAGGATGCTGCGGGCGTAGGCGTCGAGGTTCCAGCCGCGGTGTTCGGCCTGCGGGTTGCGCCAGGAGATCACGAAGACCTGCTGGCCGTTGTCGAGCCAGTGCTCGACCATGCTCCGGCCTTCGGCGAGGTCGGCGATGTAGAACTTGTTGATCATCGGCGGGACGACCAGGAGCGGCACTTCCCGGACCTGCTCGGTGCGGGGGGTGTACTGGATCAGCTCGAAGACCGGGGTCCGCAGCACGACCGCCCCCTCGGTGACCGCGATGTTGCCGCCGACCTGGAAGCCGCGCCCGTCGACCATCGCCGGGATGCGGGGCTTGGTCCGCATGTCGAACACGAACTGCCGCAGCCCGTCGCGGTAGTTGCGGCCACCGGTCTCCAGGCCGGCCTTGAGTGCGGCCGGGTTGAGCAGCGGGTTGTTGCTCGGCGCCATCGCGTCGACGACCATCTGGACGATGAAGCGCAGGCGTTGTTCGCTGCGCCAGTCGATGTCGGCATCGTCGACGAGCGTCTCCAGCGCGGATCCGCCGACCAGATAGGCCTGGCAGATCCGCTGCAGCACCGGGTTGCCGGTCCAGGCGGGATCGGCGAAGCGCCGGTCGCGGGCCGCCGGCGCGACCGTGGAACGGCCGGCGACGACCTTGCCGAGCTCGACGGCCGTGCGCGCCGCGAGCCGGGTGGTCCCGACCGGTCGGGCGGCGAGTTGCGCGGCGAGCTTCACGCCGGCCAGCCCCGGCAGCATCCGCCGGATCGGCCCGAGGGCCGCGTCGGTCAGCATCACATCCAGTGGGGAGCCGTCCGCGGCACTACGGGCGGGGGCCGGATCGTTGGCAGCCGTGGTCGTCATCCCTACAGCCTGTCCCGTGTCGGCCGCGTCACACAAGCCTGTGCCGGGGCGATACCGTCGGTCCATGGCAGGCAAGCCCCTCTGGCGACGGGCCTTCGACGCGGTCGAACGCCCGACAGCCGGGCGACTGGAGCGGGCTGTCCAGACCGAGTTGTTCGCCGATTCACTCGCCAGGATCGTCGGGCTCAGGTCCGCCGTCGGGCGGCAGGCCGAGCGGGCCTCCCGACGGGCACTGCACCGGCTCAACCTGCCCGCGGCCAGCGACGTGGTCGGCCTGCGCCGGCAGCTGTCCGATCTGGAACGCGCCCTGCGACGGCTCGACGAGGATGTACGACGAGGGAGTGGCGATGGCGGTGCAGACCGATCCGGGCGACCTGCTGGCCCGCGTACGACGGGACGTGGGGCGCAACCTCGCCCGGGCGCGCAACGGCGTCAAGCACGTGGCGGGGATCGACCGGCCCAAGGTCGGGACGACCCCCAAGGAGACCGTCTGGCGCCGTGACAAGGCCGAGTTGTGGCGCTACGACAGCGACGTCGTCAGCACCGCCACGCCGGTACTGATCGTGATGAGCCTGATCAGCCGCAGCTACATCCTGGACCTCTACCCGGGGATGAGTTTCGTGGCCGCCCTGCGCGACGCCGGCTTCGACGTGTATCTGCTCGACTGGGGCATCCCGGACGAGCGGGATGCCGGCAACGGGCTATCGACGTACGTCGACGACCTGCTGCCCGGCGCCATCCAGGCGGTCCTTTCCACCTCCGGCTCGCCGGACGTCAACGTCATCGGTTACTGCTACGGCGGGGTGCTGTCGCTGCTGCTCGGCGCCGCCCATCCCGAGCTGCCGGTCGCCTCGCTGATCACGATGGCGACACCGGTCGACTTCGAGCAGATGGGCCTGATGGGCCGGATGTTCGACGAGGGCCGGCTCGATCCGGACGACGTGCTCGACGAGACCGGCAACGTCCCACCCGACGTCATCCGCAACGCCTTTCGGGTGCTCAAGCCGACGGGCGACCTCGCGTCGTACGCCGTGCTGTGGGAGAAGCTCTGGGACGACAAGCAGATGGAGGGCTATCAGGTGATGGGGCAGTGGACCCGCGACCACATCCCCTTTCCCGGCAAGGCGTTTCGCGAGACAGTCGCGCTGATGCGGGACCGCGCCCTGGTGACCGACCGGGTGCAGCTCGACGGACGGCGGGTGTCGCTGCGTGAGCTCACCTGGCCGGTGCTGAACGTCGTCGCGGCCAAGGACCACATCGTGCCGTGTGACGCGGCGCTGCCGCTCACTGAGCTCGTCGGCTCGGCGGAGGTCGAGCTGCTCGAACTGCCCGCCGGCCATGTCGGGCTCGTCATGGGCAAGGCGGCCGCCACGACGACCCTGCCCAAGCTCGTCGGCTGGCTGCACGACCACAGCACCCCAGGACAGGAGCCCGGCTGATGGATGTCCGCCCGCTGTCGGCCGAGCTGCAGCCGGCCCTCGAGGCGTTCTTCGGCCGGGTGCCGGAGTCCGACCACAACGCCTTCGCCGAGGACGTCTTCGAGCCAGGGCTGGTGGCCGGCTGGCTGACCGACACCCGGGCCCGGCGGGCCGTCGCGCTGGACGGCGAGGACGAGCACGGGGACCGGGTCGTCGGCTACGCGGCCGTGCTCCCCCTGGTCGGCTGGTCGGCGCACGTCGGCAACCTGCGCGTCGTGGTCGACCCGGCCTGCCGCGGCAAGGGGGTCGGCCGCGAGCTGGCCCGCCGCGGGCTGCTCGCCGGGCTGGAGATGGGGCTCGACAAGCTGGTCGTCGAGGTGGTGGTCGACGCCGTGCCGGCGATCGGCATGTTCGAGGGACTGGGCTTCGAGCCCGAAGCCCTCCTGCGGGACCACGTCCGGGACCGGGCCGGGGTCCTGCGCGACCTCGTGGTGCTCTCGCACCTGGTCGACGGGACGTGGTCGGGCATGACGGCGGCCGGCATCGAGGACGACCTCGACCTGCCCGGCCGATGAGCCGCGACTTCGCGGGCCGCACCGTGCTGGTCACGGGGGGCACCCGCGGCATCGGCCTCGCCATCGTCGAGGAGCTCCTCGACCGCGGCGCCAACGCGGTGGTGACGGCCCGCAAGGCCGACGAGCTGCAGGCGGTCGTCGACCGGCTGGGCGCCGAACGGGTCGCGACCGCCCAGGGCAGCGCCGACGACCTGGCGCACCAGGCGGCAGCCGTGGCCCTCGCCGTCGAACGGTTCGGCCGGCTCGACCTGCTGGTCGCCAACGCCGCGGTCAACCCGCAGTACGGCCCGCTCGTCGACGCCGACCTGGCCGCGGTCCGCAAGGTCTTGGAGGTCAACGTCACCGCGGTGCTCGGCTGGGTGCAACAGGCCTGGCGGGCCGGCATGGCCCAGCACGGGGGTGCGGTGCTGGTGGTCGCAAGTGTCGGCGGGTTACGCAGCGGCGCGCCGATCGGCGCCTACAACGCCAGCAAGGCCGCCGTCATCCACCTGGTCCGTCAGCTCGGCGCGGAGCTCGGGCCGACGGTGCGGATCAACGCCGTCGCGCCCGCGGTGGTGAAGACCCGGTTCGCCGAGGCGCTGTATGAAGGCCGTGAGGAGCAGGTGGCCAAGGCCTATCCGATGGGCCGGCTCGGCGTGCCGGCGGACGTCGCCAAGGCGGCCGCCTTCCTGCTGTCGGACGACGCCTCCTGGATCACCGGCGAGACGCTGGTCGTCGACGGCGGGGTCACCGTCGCCGGTCGCTGAGGCCGGGGATGTCGGACAGGTCAATCCTGTGTGACGTGTCCGTTGCGTCACATCGATTCACGGAAAGAACCCCCCTCGGGGCGTGTTGACTCCAGGTACGGGCAGCAACGAGCCCCGCCCCTGCACCGGAGGTCAGCATGGACACCGTTACCCGCCCCGCCCCCGCCGCCGATGCCACCCCGCTGACCGCGCTCGACCGCTGTGACCGCTGCGGGTCGCAGGCCTATTTGCGGGCGCAGCTGCCGAACGGCTCCGAACTGCTGTTCTGCGGCCACCACGGCAACGAGCACCGGCCCTCGCTGCTCATCGCCGGCGCGGGCTTCCACGATGAGACCGACAAGCTCACGATTCCCCGGGAGTCGGGCTTCGGGGGCTGACCGGCAGCCGCTCGGCCCGCAGCTGGGAGCGGCGCACCTTGCCGGCATCGTCACGCAGCGGACCGTCGACGAACTCGACGGTCCGCGGCACCTTGTAGCGGGCCAGCCGCGCCGCGACGTGTGCGGTCAGCTCGGCAGCGGTCGCCGGCGAGGTCGTGTCGACCAGCACGTGCACCCGCTGGCCGAGGTCGTCGTCCGGCAGCCCGATCGCCGCGCACGAGCGCACCGCCGGGTGGCTCTCCAGGGCGGCCTCCACCTCGGCCGGATAGACGTTGGCCCCGCCGCTCACGATGCAGTCCACCGTCCGGTCGACCAGGTAGAGATAGCCGTCCGCGTCGAGCCGGCCGAGGTCGCCGAGCGACTCCCAGCCGTCGACGCTGCGGGCCGTCGCCCCCAGATAGCGGTACGTCGAGCCGGGGCCACCCGCCGGCATCAGGTAGACCTCACCCATCTCGCCGATCGGCAGGTCGGCGCCGAGGGCGTCGAGTACCCGCACGGACGAGCCCAGGGCCGGCCGGCCCACCGATCCGGGATGGGCCAGCCACTCGTTGCCGTCGAGCACGGTGATGCCGTTGCCTTCTGTCCCGGCGTACAGCTCCCAGACCCGGTTGGGGCCGAGCCAGCTGATCCAGGCCCGCTTCAGATCGGCTGGGCACGGCGCGCCAAGGTGGAGCAGCACCTGCAGCGAGGACAGGTCGTAGGCGCCCCGGACCTCGGGACCGAGCCGCCAGATGCGGTGCAGCATCGTCGGGACAGCCATCGTCCAGGTGATCCGGTGCTCCTGGACGCAGGCCAGCCAGTCGAGTGGATCGAAGCGCTCCCGGACAACCAGCGAATGCCCGCAGAACAACCCCCGGAAGGCGTAGATGAACGGTCCGTTGTGGTAGAGCGGGCCCGGCACGAGCTGCACCCCGGCGGGGTGCAGATAGGGCACGGCCGGCACGTCGGGGTCGAAGACGCCCGGTGTGGTGGCGACGATGAGCTTGGGCCGGCCGGTCGAACCGCCGGACGTCGGCGCCTTCCATTCGGCGCTGACGGCATCGGGCAGCAGGGACGTGTCGGCGCCCGTGGCCAGCTCGTGCGCCACGACCAGCCGCGGCGCGGCGAGCTCGAGGATGGCCGCCAGCTCCGGGGGTGGGAGCTTGGCCGACACCGGCTGCGGGGTGGCGCCGAGCTTCCAGGTGGCGACGCACGCCTCGACGAAGCCGACACTGTTCGGCAGGGCGATGGTGACCAGATCGCCGGCGCGGACCCCCAGCTCGGCGTAGGTCCTGGCCAGAGCGTTGGTCTGCTCGTCGAGCTCGCGACGGCTCAGCGCCCGGACGCTGTCGCGGACGGCCGGCCGATCGGGTTCACGCCGGGCCAGCTCGGTGATGCCCCGGGAGATCGATAGCTGCGCCACGCCGTCCAGCGTCGCACCGTGCGGCTGCTGCCGGGCCGTAGGGTGGCCCGCGTGCAGCAGGTAGCGGTGATCTCCGGCGGGCTCTCCCACGAGCGCGACGTGTCCGTGCGGTCCGGCCGGCGGCTGGCCGAGGCGCTCGTCCGGCGGGGGCTCGGGGTCGACCACTGGGACGTCGACGAACGTTTCGTCGGCCTGCTCGCCGAGCACAGCGCCGACGTCGCCTTCGTGGCGCTGCACGGCGGGTCGGGCGAGAACGGCACGGTGCAGTCCCTGCTCGAGTTGGCCGGGGTTCCCTATGTGGGGTCGACCGCGGGGGCCTGCCGCGCCGCCTACGACAAGTCGATCGCCAAGACGCGGCTGACCGAGCGCGGCGTGCGCACCCCGGCCTGGGTCACCCTGCCCAGCACGATCTTTCGTGAGGTCGGGCCGCAGAACCTCTACGAGCTGGTCGACCGGGTGATCGGTCTGCCTCTGGTCGTCAAGCCGGTCACCGGCGGTTCTTCGCTCGGCGTCACCGTCGTGCACACCGAGCAGGAGTTGCCCGGCGCGCTCGTGCAGGCCTACGCCTACGCACCCGACGTGCTGCTGGAGGCCTACGTCGCCGGTGCGGAGCTCACCGTCCCGGTGCTCGACCTCGGCGAGGGCCCGCGGGCGCTCGCGCCCATGCTCATCGAGCTGCCCGAGGGCACGTCGTACGACTACCAGGCGCGCTACGACGCATCGTCCCGCGTCCGCTACACCTCGCTGGCCGACGACTCCGACCTGGTCGACGTCCCTGCGCTGCGCGCTGTCGCCGAGCAGGTGCACGGACTGCTGGGACTGCGCGACCTGTCCCGGGTCGACGTGCTGATCGGCGCGGACGGCGCGCCGCAGGTGCTCGAGGCCGCCGTGACGCCCGGCCTCACCGAGACCTCCACCTGGCCGCTCGCGGTGAGCTCCGCCGGGCACGACCTCGGCGAGGTCTACCAGACGCTCGTCGGCAACGCCCAGCGCCGGGGCGGCTGACCGGTGCTCACCGCCCTGCTCGACGGTGCGCTGTTCGCCGAGCGCACCGGCACCGCCTCCTCCCGGGTGCTCGCGCTGCACGGCTGGGGCCGCAGCCGCGCCGACCTGTTGCCCGTCGTGGACGGCCTCGACGCGCTCGTCCCGGACCTGCCGGGGTTCGGCGCCAGCCCGCCACCGCCCGAACCATGGGGCACCGAGCAGTACGCCGAGCAGCTCGCGCAGGTGCTGGGTGGGCGCAGCTGGGTGCTGGTGGGCCACTCCTTCGGCGGCCGGGTGGCCGTGCAGCTGGCCGCCCGGCACCCCAACCTCGTGGCCGGGGTGGTGCTCACCGGGGTGCCCTTGCTGCGCGCGCGTGCGACGTCCAGGGCGCCGCTGGCCTTCCGGTTGGCCAAGCGGCTGCATGCAGCCCGCCTGGTCAGCGACACACGGATGGAGCAGCAGCGCCAGCAGCACGGCTCGGCCGACTACCGGGCGGCGACCGGGGTGATGCGCGGGACGCTGGTCCGAACCGTCAACGAGGACTACCGAGACCTGCTGCCGGGCATCAGCGCCCCCGTGCGGATGGTGTGGGGAGGCCAGGACACCGCTGCCCCGTTGGTGATGGCGCGCGAGGCCCTGGCACTGCTGCCGGCAGCGGAGCTGGTCGTCAGCGAGCGCTCTGGGCACCTGCTCGACGAGCCGCTGCTGGCGCTGCTGCGCGACGCGGTGGGTCAACTGTGAGCTTCGACATCACCCTGCGGGTGCTGTCGGTCGTGCTCGCCGGCGTCGCCCTGCCGCGCTGGCTGCGGGTCGCCCAGCGCGAGCACTACATCCCCCGCCGAGCGGCCTGGGCCTGGGCCCTGTGGGGCTCGCGGTCCCCCCGTTCGTTCGGCCTCGCGCTGGGGATGTTCGCGCTGTTCCTGCTCGGCCTGGTCGTGCCGGTACTGCTGGTGCCCGCGGCCCTGCTCGGGGTGGTCGTCCCGGTCGGCTTGCCCTACCGCGGGCGCACCTCGCGCCTCGCCTGGACGCCACGGGTGCGCCGGCTCGCCGCCGTCACGGCGCTGCTCGTGCTGCTCTCGGCCACCCTCGCCAGCGCCTCGCTGGCGGTTGCAGCCGTGGTCGCGCTGCCGTTCCTGGTCGACCTGGCGCTGACGATCACCGCACCGCTGGAGCGCCGGTTGTCGGCGAAGTATCTGGTGCAGGCCCGCGAGCGGATGCAACGGGTGCGCCCGACCGTCGTCGCGATCACCGGCTCCTACGGCAAGACGACCACCAAGGCCTACCTCGCACATCTGCTCGGCCAGACCCGGTCGGTGCTGGCGAGCCCGGCCAGCTTCAACAACGAGATGGGGCTGTCCCGGGCCGTCAATGAGCACCTGGTGCCCGGCACGGAGGTCTTCATCGCCGAGATGGGCACCTACGGCCCGGGCGAGATCGCCCGGCTGTGCGAGCTGTTCCCACCTGACATCGCCGTGCTGACCGCGATCGGCGAGATGCACCTCGAACGCATGCGTGACAAGCAGGGCGTGCTCGCGGCCAAGTCCGAGATCACCGAGAAGGCAAGGGTCGTCGTGGTGAACAACGACGACCCGCTGCTCCGCACGCTCGCCGACAAGTGTGCCGCCCGCGGTCAGCAGGTGGTGCGCTGCTCGACTCGCGACGGCTCGGCAGATGTCTGCCTGGCCGGCGGCACGCTTACCGTGCGCGGCACCGTCGTCGCGTCGGTCACCCTGCCGGAGGCGGTGCACCCGGGCAACGCCGCCTGCGCGGTCGGGGCCGCCTTGGCGCTCGGTGACGACATCGCCGGGCTCGCCGGGCGTCTGGACACCCTGCCGACCGTCGCCCATCGGCTCGAGCCGGTCGCGCTGCCCAACGGCAGCTGGATCCTGGACGACACCTACAACGCCAACCCCGACGGCGCCCGCGAGGCCGTACGCCGGGCCGTCGCGCTCGGGGCCGGGCAGGGCGGCCGGGTGCACGTGGTCACCCCCGGCATGGTCGAGCTCGGCGCGGTGCAGGGCGAGCGCAACGAGACCCTCGCCCGGGAGGCCGCAGAGGCGGGGGTCGCGACCCTCGTGGTCGTCGGCCGCACCAACGCGAGCGCGTTGAAACGGGGGGCGTTCGGCGCGGCCACCGAGGTCCTGGCGACCCCGACCCGCGAGCAGGCGGTGGCGCTGCTGGAGACCAAGACGCGCGCCGGAGACGTCGTACTGTTCGAAAACGACCTTCCCGATCACTACCCGTGAGGTGTTGCTGTGGCTGACGTCGCCGTCGTGTTCGGCGGTCCCTCGCCCGAGCACGACATCTCGATCCTGACCGGTCTGCTGTGCGAACGGGTCCTGCGCGACGCCGGTCAGGACGTGCTGTCGATCTATTGGACGCGGACCGGCGAGTGGGTGCTGTGCCCCGCCAAGCTCGAAGCCAGGGACTATCTCGACGGCGCGCCCAAGGCGGGCACGAAGCTCAGCCTGGACCTGCGGACCGGCTTCGGCGTCAAGAAGGGGCTCGGCGGCCCGAAACCGCTCGAGCTCTCCGCGGCGCTCAACTGCTGCCACGGCGGCCCGGGCGAGAACGGCGGCCTGAACGCCGTGTTCGAGCTCCTGGGCATCCCGCTGACCGGCGGCCCGGCGCCGCTGGCCGCGCTCGGCATGGACAAGCTCGCCTTCGGTGCGGTCCTGCAGTCAGCCGGCATCGCGTCGTTGCCGCGGGTGGCGCTGACCGCAACGCCGCCGCCGTTCGCCGGTCCTTACATCGTCAAGCCGCGGTTCGGTGGCAGCTCGATCGGCATCGAGATCGTCGAGGACTTCGAGACGGCCGCCGCGCTCGGTCGATCGCAACTCCAGCTGCGGGCCGGCGCCGTGCTCGAGCCCTACAGCAAGGGCGCGGTCGACCTCAACCTGGCGTTCCGCACCCACCCGTCGCTGCAGACCTCGCTGTTGGAGAAGCCGCTCGCCCCGACCGTGGGTGAGGGCATCTACTCCTACGCGCAGAAATACCTGCAGGCAGATGGTCTCGTGGCCGCGCCGCGGGAGCTCCCGGCCCAGGTGCCGGACTCGGTGACGGCCGAGGCCGAGCGGCTGACGGCGGCGGTCGTCGAGGTCACCGGCCTGCGCGGGCTGGCCCGGCTGGATTTCCTGCTCGTCGACGACATCCTCTACGTCAACGAGGTCAACACCATCCCCGGGTCGATGTCGCTCTACCTGTGGCCGTCCACGGTGCCGGCCGCCGAGTTGCTGCTCGGCGCGATCGAGGAGGCCCGGGCGTCGCAGGGGCGGTACGACGCGGGGAGCTCCTTCGAGCCCGGGGTGGCGTTGCGGGCCGCGGGTGGCATGGCCGGCAAGCTCGGCGCGATCGGCAGGTAGGCGGCCGGGCTCGTTGGCTGGCTTGTCCGGGCTCGTTGGCCGGCTTGTGCTGGATCGGGCCGCGACCCGCCTGGCGATTCCCGGCCCGATCCAGCACGAGCGCTGGGCCGGCCGGGTCAGACCGGGTCCACGACCCGGATCCAGACGGCGCGGAACAGCGCCGGCGTGCCCTGCAGCACCACCAGCCGTGGGTCCGGGACGTCGAGCAGCCGGCCGGTCACCAGCGGGCGCAGGGGAGCGAGCCGGCGGTCCGCCAGCACCGCGTCGACCGCGGTCCGCTCGCCGCCCAACACCACCGCGTCCAGGGCGGCCAGGTGCGGCAGCAGGTGCGTGACCGCGTTGTTGGCGGCGGCGGCCAGGGCGACTGACACCTGGCCCTCCCGCCGCCGGGCGAACCGCTGCTGCGACCAGCCGCCGGCCGCCGACCGGCCGTGGACCTGGCGCGAGCCGACCTTCGAGCTGACCAGCACGCTGCCCTCGAAGACGCCGGCCGCGTGCCCACCGAGCCGGGTCAGCAGCACCCCCACCCGCCGAGCGCGCAGGCAGTGCCCGACGAGGTCCTCACCGACCAGCGGACCGAACGGCACCTCGCACTCGGCCACCGCTCCGTCCGCGCCGACGAGCCGCACCACGGTCCCGGCGTACGACGTGGCGGTGGCGCCGTGCCGGTCGGTGAACCCGGTCAGCCAGCGGGCAAGCCGCTCGGGCGGGACGCTGACCCAGCGGCCACCGCCCGCGGCGGGACGGGAGGGCATGGGCCCCATCCTCGCACCGAGACGTGGCCTCGGGGGTGGGACGTGGCAGGGTGCGCAGGACGCCGACCAGACCCGCGGCCGGCACCCGACCGAGAAAGCAGAGCGCCTTGACGCTGCACGGCAGGACCGCCCTGGTGACGGGCGCCGCGAGCGGCATCGGCGCCGCCGTGGCGACCCGGCTGGCAGCGGGCGGGGCCTTGGTGCTCGTCGTCGACCTCGACGGCGCGGCCGCGGCCCGCGTCGCCGCCGACATCGGCGGGACGCCGCTGGTTGCGGATCTCACCGACCTGGACGCGGCCCAGGAGGTCCTGATGGCGGCCCGAACGGCCGACATCGTGGTCAACAACGCCGGCTTCCAGCACGTCGCCCCGCTGGAGGAGTTCCCACCCGAGCGGTTCTCGGCCATCCTGCGCCTGATGGTCGAGGCGCCCTTCCGGCTCGTGCAGGCGGCGCTGCCGCACATGTATGCGCAGGGCTGGGGACGCGTCGTCAACATCAGCTCGGTGCACGGGTTGCGGGCCTCGGCGTACAAATCCGCCTACGTGACGGCCAAGCACGGGCTCGAAGGCCTGTCGAAGACCATCGCGCTCGAGGGTGGCCCGAAGGGGGTCACCTCCAACACGGTGTGCCCTGCCTACGTGCGCACCCCACTCGTGGAGGGCCAGATCGCCGCGCAGGCGCAGCTGCACGGACTCCCACCCGAGCAGGTCGTGCAGGAGATCCTGCTGGCCCGGAGCGCCACCAAGCGGCTGATCGAACCCGCCGAGGTGGCTGAGCTCGTGGCCCTGCTCGTCGGCCCCTCGAGCGGGATGATCAACGGCAGCGCCTTCACGATGGACGGTGGCTGGACCGCTTCCTGACCCCTTCGGATCAGGGAATGGCGACGATCCGGAACGACTCGGCGAGGCGGTCACCGGCCAGGCCGCCGGCGACTGCGGTCATCGACAGCCAGGAACGGAGCATTCCCTCCAGGTCGGGCATGTGCGAGGTCTGTGAGTCGTGCTGGCGCAGCGCCGCAACCTTTCGGTCGAAGACGTCGGTCACGTCGACGAACCGGTTCGCGCCGTTCGCCCCGGCGGTCATCACCCAGAGCTCGTGCACGATCCAGGCGTCGAGCCCCTCGGCGGCCAACTCGAGGTGGGTGAAGGGGTTGCGGGCGTCGGGATATACCGCACACAGGGCGGCCTCGCCAGCAGCGCGGTGGTCCGGGTGCGAGGCGCCGAGCCGCTCCCAGTTGATCTCCGGCGACTGGATGAGCACCCGCTGCGGGCGCACCTGGCGGATCACCCGGGACACGTCGCGCCGCAACTCGAAGCTGGCGGTGAGCTGCCCGTCCGGGTAACCGAGGAACCGTACGTCGCTGACCCCCACCTGCTTGGCGGCCGCGCGCTGCTCCTCCTGGCGGATCCCGCCGATGTCCTCGCGGGCGACTGCCGGGTCGAAGCCGCCGGCGTCGCCGTCGGTCACGATGCAGTAGGTGACCTCGATGCCCTCGTCGGTCCAGGTGGCGATCGTGCCCGCTGCCCCGAAGTCGACGTCGTCCGGATGCGCCACGACGACCAGTGCACGTTCGACGACGTCCTCGGTGGTGTGATTGGCCATGGGTACATCCTGCCGCAGGGAAGGCGCGCGCCGCCTGCGGGTGTTGTCCCCGACGACCGAAGGAGGTCTCCGTGCGCAAGCTCGACCCGAGCGAGCTCTACGAGCTCGAGCCCGACCGCCCCGAGCTCGACGGCCCCGTGTTGGTGCAGGCGCTGGAGGGCTTCATCGACGCCGGTGGCGCCCGCAAGCTCGCCAGCACGCACCTGCTGGACAGCCTGGAGTCCCAGATCGTCGCCCGGTTCGATGTCGACCAGCTCTTCGACTACCGGGCCCGCCGGCCGGTGATGGTCTTCGCCAAGGATCACTGGGAGTTCTACGACGCGCCGGTACTGGCCATCCACCTGCTCCGCGACCAGGCCGGTACGCCGTTCCTGCTGCTCGCCGGTCCGGAGCCGGACGTGCAGTGGGAGCGCTTCGTCGCCGCCGTCCAGCAGGTGTGTTCGGCACTTGGCGTACGCCGTTCGATCGGGCTCAACGCGATCCCGATGGGCCTGCCGCACACCCGACCGGTGGGTGTGATCGCGCACGGTTCGCCCCGCTCGCTCGTCGAGGCCTACGAGCCGTGGGTCGAGACCGTGCAGGTGCCCGCAAGTGCCGGTCACCTGCTCGAGTTGCGGCTGGGTGAGGCCGGCAAGGAGGCGATGGGCTTCGCCGTGCACGTCCCGCACTACGTCTCGGCGAGCGCCTACCCGGCCGCGGCCGCGGCACTGGTGCGGGAAGTGGCCAAGGCTGGTGACCTACAGCTGCCGGTCGACGCGCTCGACGAAGCCGCCACGGCCACCCGCGAGGCGCTCGACGCGCAGGTCGCCGCCGCCCCCGAGGTCGCTGAGGTCGTGCACGCGCTCGAGGAGCAGTACGACGCGTTCGTGGCCGGCCGTGGCAAGACGCCGCTGGCCGACAGCGAGCTGCCGACCGCCGACGAGCTCGGCGCCGAGCTGGAGCGGTTCCTGGCCGAACAGGGCGAGGCGTAGCGGCCTCGAGCGCTCAGCCGAGCACGACGACGGTGTAGCCGCCGAAGGGCGCTCCGCCCGCGGTGGCGGTGACCCGGTAGACGTGCGCGCTGCCCGGTGGCGGTGGGTCGTCGGTCGCGGTCAGCACGACGTGGGCGTCGTCGCCGTGCACCTCGTGGCGGTCCGCCGGCGGACCGCCCTGCAGCCCGATGCCCACCTGACCGGTCACCGGAGCGGGGGCCGGGAACACCCCGCGCACCCCGGTGCGCTGCTGGAGCCAGGGGACAGCGGCGGGGTGTGTGCGCTCCACCGTCACCGTCGTCGGGACGCCGAACAGCGGCCCGACCTGGATCGTGATGGGCGCGCCGACCGGATCGCCCGGCTCGTTGACGTGCACGTTGCGCTGACCGAGGTGGCGGTTGACCGCCGCGTCCCACTCCGGTGTGGTCAGCAGGTCCCCGCAGTGGTCCCACACCCGCACGAGCAGGCACTCGTGGCCGCCGTTGACGAAGGTCGGGGTCCAGGGCTTCGGACACTTCACGATCCGGTGGGCGTGGCCACTGCCGCGCGCGCCCAGGCTGGTGTGCTGGCGCCCGATCAGCTGCGCGCTGGCCGCGTTGATGCCGAGCGTGGGATCGCACCAGTAGAACTCCACGGTGATGTCGTGGGCGGCAGCGTTGCCGAAGTTCCAGACGTGGGCGTAGACCGTGTTGGGCTTGCCGGCGAGCGCCACCTGACCCAGGGCGGGCGGCACCGGCGGGGCTGCAGACGGAGCGACCCCGGCGAGCAGCAGCACATCCGGGCTCTCCCAGAACGCCCCGGCGGCGGGCCGGCTCCCGGTGTCGCCGGCGTTGGCCCGCAGGAACAAAAACGGCAGTTGCGAGTCCTTCCGCTCGCCCGGCCAGCTCGTCGCCGGTGGCCGGCTCGTCAGGTCGCCGCGGGTGATGGGGCTGTCGTCGAGGGTGCCTGCGCTGGCGCCGGTGTGTCGGGTCGGCCGGGCAGGCGGCCCGCCTGCGCAGCCGCACGAGCATCCGTCGTGGGCGCCACCCGTCGTACCGTCGTGCTCGGGTCGGTCGTCCGGATCGAAATGCCGCTCGATGGCGTCCTCGACCCGGTCGGCCGCCTGCACCGCGGCCCGGCCGGCGGCGACCGCGCTGTCCGCCGCGAGCTCGGCGCTCTCGACGGCTACCTCGCCCGCCCTGCTGGCCAACTCCTTCGCCCGCTGGAACAGGCTCTTGCCCTCGTCGCCGCTCATCGCTCATCGACCGACAGGTAGTGCAGCTGCACCGGGTGCTGCGGGGCAGCCGGCTCGGCACCTGGCCAGTCCGGTCCACCCTTGTCGGTCCTGGACCCTTCCGGCGGGACCAGCGGGAGCAGGTAGTCCTGCCCCCTCGCGTTGGTCCCGTGGCCGTCACCGCGATCCCAGTCCCAGCAGCGGTAGCCGTAGCCGCGGTCGGCGTCGAGATTGAAGTCGGTCGGATAGCCGCGCGGTGACAGGATCCGCCCGATCAGGTACGCCGAGAAGGGCACCGGGTCACCGAGCGGGTTGCCCTGCCCGGCGCGCAGCACCCGCTCGTTGAGCAGGTCGGTCTCGACCGGATCCCGCGCCGCCTCGTAGTGCCCGCGCTGCTCGACGTCGCCGTGCTGTCGGCTGGTCAGGATCTGGTCCGGGGTGGTGCCGGCCGGGTAGGGCCCGGGCACGGTCAGACCCAGGCCCCCCTCGGCGCCGGCGCCCCGGTCGAGGATGGCTCGTACCTGCTTGGCCTGCTCGGCGCTCAGCTTCATCCGCCCCAGCCCCACGTCGATGTCGGAGCGTTCGAGCGGCGTCGGATAGAGCCCGCCCGGACCGCGGGACTGCGCGGGGTAGGCCCACGGCCGGTGGTACTCACTGGGGTCCTGGGCCGCCACCTGGGCCCGGCGTACCGGGAAGTAGGGGAAGGCGCCGAGCGGGTCGCGGGGGACCCCGAGCCCGTCGGTGCCGAGGTCGAGGTTGCCGAAGGGATCGAGCGCGTCGTCGAGCGCCTGGGTGAACGCCGCGTCCAGCGTGTGGCCCAGGGTGATCAGCGGCAGGTCGATCTCGTTGGGCACCGAGAGCTCACCGTCGCTGTAGCTCCGCTCGCCGTGGGGGTAGACGAATCCGGTGTGCGCGAGGATCTCGTGCGCGTTGGTGCCGATGCCCCAGCCGAGCATGGCGAGCTCGTGCAGCTTCTCCCGGACCGGATAGGTCAGCGGGCTGAGCAGCCCCTTGACGATGTCGCCGCCAAGTTTCACGGCCGCCTCGGCCACCTTCTTGATCCAGTCGAACAGCGATTTCAGGGCGCTGCAGACGTCCTGGACGGGGTCGCCTGAGCTCGGGCCGCTGAAGTCCGGAAGGCTTGCCAAATCGGTGAAGTCAGACGCCGGCGGCCAGATGATGGGGTCCGGCACCCGCGGTTTCGCCAGGTCGAAGCCGGTCGAGAACGACAGCTTGTAGAAGCTGATCATGAAGCGGTAGCAGACCTTCACCTCCCATGGCAGCGGATAACCGGCCGGCACGTCGAAGTCCGGATCGGGGGCGACCGCCGCGACGACCTCGCCGAGCGGCTGGTCGAGGTTGATCCCCGCCTTGTCCAGCAGGGTCGACAGGGCGCCGTGCACGCCGCCGAGCCCGCCCTGGAAGGGCCCGCCACCGAGATTGGCCGGCTCGGCTTCGCCCGGCCGGTCGTGGTAGGTCGCGATCATCGCGCGGACGATGCCGTCGGCGAGCCAGTCGGGCAGCTCGCCGTCGACGTCGAGCGCCTTCTTGCGCAGTTTGGGGTCCTTGGGTGGGTCCGCTGGCCGCTGCCAGCCGTTCGGGTGCTCCTCGTCGAGGGCGACCGAGAAGACCAGCGCAGAACCGTCGATGTCGGGGTAGGCAGGCGTGGCGGCCATCACGTCGGAGGGCAGGGACCCGCCGCCGGCCTCCCGGTAGTTGTGGGCATCCATGTGGTTCTCGATCAGGTGGTGCCGCTGGTAGTGCGTGCGGAACGGCCCGCCGCACTGCTCGTTGACGAAGGCGTGGGCCACCACGTCGGTGCCGATATGGCAGACCCAGCCGAAGATGTAGGCCAGGAACTGCTCGTGCTGCTCCGGGCTCGCGCCGGCCGCGAGCTGCCGGTCGGCCTCGGCGAGCAGGTTCGCGGCCATCTCGCTGGTGCGGCGGTAGTGGAGCATGTCGCTCCAGACGAAGGCCCGCTCGTCCCACCCCTGACGCATCTTCAGGCTGAACCACGAGAAGATGTCCCCGAAGCTGACCAGCTCCTGTTCGGCGAGTTGCAGCAACCCGTCGGCGAGGTTCTGGATCGCGGTGACGAACTCCGCGATCACGCCGCCCGACAGATCGTCCAGGGCGGTGCCGATCGCGCTGACGAACGGTCCGATCGTGGCGTTCCAGGCCTCGACGAACGAGTCCCACAATTTCTTCAGGCCGATGAGCAGCCGGGCGACCTCGGCGAAGGTCCCGTCGACCTCGGCGAGCAGGATGAGCAGCGGCTCGTAGTCGTCCTGTTTCGCGGCGTCGAGCCAGTAGTAGACCGCCATCGCCAGCATGAGGACGTCGTCCTGGTACGGCGCGGCAGCGAGCGGGCCCGATGAGTAGTCCTGGCAGAAGAAGAACAGGTCCGGCCCGACCGCGCCCAGGGCGGTGAAGCGCTCCCACCGTTGCATCAGCTCGGCGCACTGCGCGGGGCTCCGGTCGCCGGCCGTGGTGCCGAGATCGAGACCGGCGAGGTCGAAGGACGTGCTGTCGGGGTCGGCAAGCAGGTCTGCGACGCGACGCGCGGTGTAGATGTGCGTGAAATGCCCGGGCATTCAGCCTCCGGCGGCCTTCCCCGCTGACGACGACGGCCCCCGCGGTCCGGTGCCGACCGCGGAGCACCGTTGCGGGCACTGTGGCACCGGTGCTCCCCGGCGGCAAGAGGCCCGACCCGGTGTAGGGGAGGCGCCCGTCAACTAGGCTGGAATGCGTGTTCGAGGAAGATTTTGGTCCGGCGGTGCACGCGCCGGCGCGCCCGAATGCCGACCGGCTGCTCGAGGGGCTCAACCCGCCGCAGCGCCAGGCGGTCGTCCATGCGGGGGCGCCGCTGCTGGTCGTCGCCGGGGCCGGCTCGGGCAAGACCAAGGTGCTAACCACCCGGATTGCATACCTGCTGGCCGCGCGTGGTGTGCAGCCGGGTGAGGTCCTCGCGATCACCTTCACCAACAAGGCGGCCGGCGAGATGAAGGAACGGGTAGCCGCCCTCGTCGGGCCCCGCGCCCGGGCCATGTGGGTGTCGACCTTCCACTCCGCCTGCGTCCGGATCCTGCGGGCCGAGGCCAAGAAACTGGGTTTCACCTCGACCTTCTCGATCTACGACCAGGCCGACGCGCAGCGACTCATGACGCTGGTCTGTCGCGACCTCGACCTCGACCCGAAGCGGTTCCCGGCGCGCCAGCTCAGCAACCAGATCAGTGACCTCAAGAACGAACTGATCGACTGGGAAACCGCCCGGAGCAAGGCGACAAACGTGATCGAGGAGCAGCGGGCCGAGGTCTACGCGCTTTACCAGCAGCGGCTGCGTGAGGCCAATGCGATGGACTTCGACGACCTGATCATGGTCACCGTCGAGGCGTTGCAGGCGTTCCCCGACATCGCCGAGCACTACCGCCGACGGTTTCGGCACGTGCTCGTCGATGAATATCAGGACACCAACCACGCGCAGTACACCCTCGTCCGGGAGCTGAGCCGGGCGACCGCCGAGGTGCCTCCCGCGGAGCTGTGCGTCGTCGGTGACGCGGACCAGTCGATCTACGCCTTCCGAGGCGCCGACATCCGTAACATCATGGACTTCGAACTCGATTTTCCGGCCGCCGCAGTCGTCCTGCTCGAGCAGAACTACCGCTCCACCCAGACGATCCTCACGGCGGCCAACGCCGTCATCGCCAAGAACGCCGGCCGCAAGGACAAGCGGCTGTGGACCGACGCCGGCGACGGCGACCGGATCGTCGGCTACGTCGCGGACAATGAGCACGACGAGGCTGCCTTTGTGGCAGGCGAAGTCGACGCGCTCTGCGACGACAAAGGAGTGCAGCCACACGATGTTGCCGTGTTCTATCGGACCAATGCCCAGTCCCGGGTGTTCGAGGAGATCTTCATCCGGGTCGGCTTGCCCTACCGGGTCGTCGGGGGCGTGCGTTTCTACGAGCGACGGGAGGTCCGCGACGCCCTTGCCTACCTGCGGGTGCTCGCCAACCCCGCCGACCTGGTGTCGCTGCGACGCATCCTGAACACCCCCCGGCGGGGCATCGGTGACCGGGCCGAGGCCTGCCTGGAGGCATTCGCGTCCCGCGAGCGGGTGCCGTTCGGCGAGGCGGTGCGGCGCTGCGACGAGGTGCAGGGGATGGCACCCCGCAGTGCGAAGGCGGTCCGCGAGTTCGCCGATCTCATGGACGAGCTGCGGGCGCTGGTTGTCGGCAACATGCCTCCCGCCGAGGTCCTCGAAGCCGTGCTCGACCGCACCGGCTACCTGACTGAGCTGGCCGAGAGCAGCGATCCGCAGGACGAGGGCCGGGTCGAGAACCTCTCCGAGCTGGTTGGCGTCGCCCGCGAGTTCGAGGAGCGGGTGCCCGACGGCGGCGTGCCGGAATTTCTCGAGCAGGTGTCGCTCGTGGCGGACGCTGACACGATCCCGGACGCCGATGGGACCGGCGGCGTGGTCACCCTGATGACGCTGCACGCAGCCAAGGGCCTGGAGTATCCGGTCGTGTTCCTGACCGGTCTGGAGGACGGCGTCTTCCCCCACCTGCGGGCCCTCGGCGATGCCGCCGAGCTGCAGGAGGAGCGACGGCTGGCCTACGTCGGGATCACCCGTGCCCGCCAGCGGCTCTACGTCAGCCGGGCCCATCTGCGCAGCGCCTGGGGGCAGACGTCGTACAACCCGCCGTCGCGGTTCCTCGACGAGCTGCCGGAGCACCTGATGGACTGGCGTCGCCTGGCCTCGACGGTGACCTCGACCCCCGCGCTGAGCCAGGCCGCGACCCGGCTGGCGGCCTCCCCGCGCGGGAAGAGCGCAGGCCCTGGGCTGCGGCCCGTGCCGCAGCTGGAGCTCGGTGACCGGGTGCATCACGACGCGTTCGGGCTCGGGACCGTGACCGCAACCCGCGGCGCGGGTGACAGCACCCAGGCCGAGGTCGATTTCGGACCGGGCACCGGCGCCAAGTGGCTGCTGCTGCGGTACGCCCCCCTGGAGAAGCTCTAGCTGGGAAGCGGAACGACGATCCGGTGCGGCATGGCGTCCGGCGAGAATCCGAACCGGACGGGTCTCACGGCACATGATCGCCAGCGCACCCCGCTGACCTGCAACGCTCCCGATCGGGGTTCGGCGTGCGGCACGTTCGCTCAAGTGGCCGATGAACGGAAGTCGGGTCCGGCCCAACGGATCAAGGAGACCACCCTCGCAGCCGGCGAGTCATGGCGTTTCTGACTCGCGTCGATCCGGCCAGGTGGAGGCCCGTCGGTGAAGACGGCTGGCCCGATTTCACACGAAGGCCGGGGCTGTCGATGTAGCCGAGGGTCGAGCGCGGTGGGTGGGGCGGGTTTTTGGGCAGGTCGAACCAGCACGTCGGTTGGCACGCCGAGCCTGAGCCGGTACTGTCCTGAGCCGACGCGATAGTCAAGGAGGTGAGCCGGATGTGCACCTTGTCCACTGGCCGCTCCTTTGAGTTCACGATCGCGCGACTGACGTAGCCGTCGCGGGGAGCGCTGCACGCACTCTCAGAAAGCTACTACTATGAATCATTCACTTCAGATCAACTCGTTGACGACCGCTGACGGTGTCTCGGAACACCACTCACGTACAGCGTTGGTCCTCGGTGGTGGCGGATCGACAGGCAACGCGTGGCTGATCGGCGTCGTGACCGGCCTGTTCGATGCCGGGCTGGACGTGACCACAGCCGATCTGACCATCGGGACGTCAGCCGGCTCGACGGCCGCGGCCCAGATAGCTGGCGCGACCCCGACCGAGTTGCTTGCCGCCATCCTTGCCGCTGACCCCCAGCAACGGACCGATCCGGTCGGATCCGACCAGGGACGCGTTCCGATCAGGCCGGTGGCGGATCACATGGAGGGGATAAGCAAAATTGTCGCCTCCGCTGAGGATGCGGCTGACATGCGCCGCAGAATCGGCGCGGCGGCACTCGACATGGATGCGGCGTCGGACGGCTCCTGGCAAACACAGTGGCGCGCCACCGTCGCCTCGCGGCTGCCCGGTCAGCGCTGGCCGCAACGAATGGTGCTCACGGCGGTCGATGCCCAGACCGGTGCACCGGTCGTGTTCGACCGCCACAGCCGAGTCGACCTGGTGGACGCCGTCGCCGTCAGCTGTGCCAGTGGCCTTCCCCACAGGATCGGGGACAGCCGATACATCGACGGCGGCTACCGACGCAACGAGAATGCCGACCTGGCAGCCGGATGCGGGCGGGTGCTGGTGCTGTCACCTTTCGGCGGCAGAGCACTTCAACCGCTGGACTGGGGAATGCAGCTCGCGGCGCAGGTCGGCGAGCTGCGTGCACGCGGCAGCAGGGTCGAGACGATCTTCCCGGACAGCGACTGCGAACACATGTTCGGCGTCAATGCGATGGATCTGTCGCTGCGTCCGCCCGCTGCTCGAGCTGGTTACAACCAAGGGAGAGGCCTTGCAGCGCAGCTCACCGAATTCTGGGGCTGACACCCTGCGGGCGGCCAACGCCATCATTCCACCGCGATTGACGCGAGGAGCCGAGCCGGTCCGCACCCGCTCGGTCATGCGAACGTACTCGTCTGCCGCGAGTCGCTCGTACGATCCGAGTGTTCACCGTCGCGGCCTTCGATCACCCCACCCCGACCAGTTTCAGCAGGCAGGAACCTCGTCGAGGCAGAACTCGTTGCCATCGACGTCCTGCATCACCAGGCACACGTCGTGCTCCTGATCGGCGGGATGCAGGTGGCCTGCGCCAAGCGCTTCCAGTCGAGCCGATGCAGCCTCAAGCGCCGAGACTCGCTCACCGCCAGTCAGCCCCACCCAGACGCGCATGTCGAGGTTGAGGCCGGTGCTTTACCGGCTTGGTCTCGGGCATTCGCTAGAAGAACAATCGTGGGCCGACCCCGTCCGTGTCGCCTGGTAAGCCCAGGTCGAGCCCCGACGCTCGACGGGAAGCGACGCGTCAAGACATCCCGCGCATCGAACCCCGGCGGTATCGCAGGATGGATGTACCCGAGCACGGCCTTCTAGAAGTCCGCGACAGCTCGTGGATCCGCGCAGTCGAAGGTCACCTGCACCTGCGTCATGCTCGCCATCGGCGAAGGGTAAAGCCCCGCACGTTCCGTTATCTCAACGGCGCGACCTTTCGAGGGAGTCACCCGACGCGCCGGTCATGCCGCCCCCTGCAGTCAACGTCGGCTTGGCTCGGCCTGGGTAGCCCTGCAGCGGCTCGGGCGACGTACGACGAGCGTCCGCTCATAATGCTCGCCGGTGACCGTGCAGGCGATTGGATGTGCTGAGAAGGCGCGACTATCGAGCGGTTCCGGTCGGCTGGCCGCGATGCGTACCGGCGAAGAAGGCTCGGTCGCCGTGGCCCATCTGCGGCAATGACGTAAGCCAGTCCCGGGTGGTTGTCGCTAGCGGACTGGTCGGCCGGTGATGACGAATCCGGCGAGGTCGCCATCGACTGGCCCCTCTCCGAGCCGCGCGGTCATCGCGGCGGCCACTGCGGCGGTGAGCTCGGCCAGGTCACCGCGCGCCTCGAGCGCGAAGCGCAACGGGGTGCCCTGGCAGAACCCCATGGCGAGCGCTGCGGCCGAAGGTGCTCGGCCGGGTAGCACCGTCGGCTCGATGCTGGGGACGAGGCCGGCAGCGCGCAGGTCAGCGGCGACCTGGGCGGGGTCGGCGTACCCGTGCGGGATCCGCGCGACGAAGTCCGGTGGGTCGACGGGCAGCACCTCGGCCAGCGCGGCCACGAGCGCCGCCGGGAACGGCGAGGTCTCGACCCGGCCCCACGTGGTGCACAGCAGCGCACCCTGCGGCGTCAAAGCCCGGGCCGCCTCGGTGAACGCCGCGATCTTGTCCGGCACGAACATCACCCCGAACTGGCAGGCGACCAGGTCGACCGACGCGTCGGGCACCGGTAGGTCAAGCGCATCGGCGACCTGCCAGTCCGCCTCGGGCAGCCGCTGCGCCGACCACGACACCATCGCCGGGTTGAGGTCGGTTGCGGTCACGTGTGCACCGGGCAGCGCCGCGACCAGCGCGCGGGTCAGTGCACCGGTCCCGGCGGCAACCTCCAACACGGTGGCGGGCGCCTCAGCAGCCGCCCGCTGCGCGAGATGTACTGCGTACGGGGCGAACAGCGCGGGCACTAGGAAGCGCTCGTAGATCTCGGGCATCGAACCCGACCACTCGTTGTCGATCGGCATGCCCGCATCGTGCCACCGGCGGCAAGGCGCACGGCGTGCTCGCTCAATCTCGCAGGATCGGGCCGAGG
>JBKJOO010000277.1:0-9455 GCA_046595615.1 Mycobacteriales bacterium
AGCGTGACGAGCTCGCAGACCCTGAACGCGGCGCTGCAGGGGTGCGCAGGAGCGGGCGGCGATGGGATCCTGCAGATGGGCACCGGTGCGGCGGAGTACCTGTCCGGGCAGCAGGTCAAGGACATGGTCACCGGCGCGGTGGCGCTCGCGGAGTACGCCCACGTGGTCGCCGCCCGCTACGACGTGACGGTGGCGCTGCACACCGACCACTGCCCGAAGGACAAGCTCGACGGCTACATGCGGCCGCTCATCGCGGTCAGCCAGGAACGGGTCGACGCCGGCCGCAACCCGCTGTTCCAGTCGCACATGTGGGACGGCTCGGCGGTCGAGCTGCACGAGAACATCGCCATCGCAGGCGAACTGCTCGCCGCGTGCGCCAAGGCAAAGATCATCATGGAGATGGAGATCGGGGTCGTCGGCGGGGAGGAGGACGGCGTCGACAACTCCGGCGAGAACGAGAAGCTCTATACGCACCCGGCCGACGCCCAAGCCGTCGCCGACGCCCTCGGCACCGGCGAGCGCGGCCGGTACATCCTGGCCGCGACCTTCGGCAACGTGCACGGGGTCTACAAGCCCGGCAACGTCAAGCTCCGCCCGGAGATCCTCAAACAGATCCAGGACGAGGTCGGCGCCAAGATCGGCAAGACCCAGCCGTTCGACCTGGTTTTCCACGGTGGGAGTGGGTCGCTGCTGAGCGAGATCCGGGAGACGTTGGACTACGGCGTGGTGAAGATGAACGTCGACACCGATACGCAGTACGCCTTCACCCGGCCGGTCGCCGACCACATGCTGCGCAACTACGACGGGGTGCTGAAGGTCGACGGCGAGGTCGGCAGCAAGAAGCTCTACGACCCGCGGGTGTGGGGCAAGGCGGCCGAGGCTGCGATGGCCGCCCGCGTCGCCGTCGCCTGTGAAGATCTGCGTTCGGCCGGCACGGCAGGGCTCGCCCGCTAGTCTGTCAAGTCACCACGCCGTACGGCGTGCCGCGTGTACCCGAACGCCGAGTCCTGCCCCGGGTGCGCGCCCCTGGTCATCGGGCAGGAGCGGGGGACCCACACGTCCCACCGGGTGCGCGCAGGACCTCGGGTCCGCGGGCGCATCCTCGGGGTGAAGCGCACTGCGCCGGGCCGCCCAGCCCGAACCCGACAGCTCACCCCGCAGGCGACCGGGAAGGCCGATCTCCGTGTTCCTGCGCCACCGCACGTCCGCACCCGCGCCGCGGCACGCCAAGCCGTCCCGCACCGGCCCGCTGTTGGCGGCCGGCGGGTTGGCCATCGCGTTTGCGGTGGCCGACGGGACCGCCCTCACCTCTGCCGCCAGCGCCGCGACCGCCAGCGACTTCGCCAGGCTGCGGGGGTGCGAGAGCGGCGGCAACTACCGCGCCGCGACCGGCAACGGCTTCTACGGCGCCTACCAGTTCGACCTCGGGACCTGGCGAAGCCTGGGCTACGGCGGCCGGCCGTCCGACGCCTCGCCCGCCACCCAGGACGCCGCTGCCCGCCAGCTCCAGGCGGCCCGTGGCTGGTCGCCCTGGCCGGCTTGCTCGCGCCGACTCGGGCTGGGCCAGATCACCGTGTCCCGCTCACGCAGCGCCCTGCCGAGCCGGCCGGTGGTGAGCGCCGTTCGGCCGGCCGCCCGCCCGGTTGCGCGCGCCGCCCTGCACACCGCCCGTCCGGCCTTCGCCGGTCACGTCCTGTCGCTCGCCGACGTCGGGAGCGCCCGCGCGGACGTCGCCCAGTGGCAGCGTCGGATGGCTCAGCGTGGCTGGCCGATCGGCGTCGATGGGGAGTACGGCCAGCAGAGCGCAGGCGTGGCCAGCCGGTTCGCGACTGAGAAGCACCTGCTCCCGGCCAAGGCCGGCACGGTCGACAAGCGGCTCTGGGACGCCAGCTGGACGTTGCCCGTCAACTGATCCGCTGCTTGGTGCTTGCGCAGTGGGAACGCCGGGAAGCGGCTCCCCCGGTCAGCGCAGCCGGGCCACCAGGAGGCCGTAGCTGAGCGAGCCGGCCAGGACCGCCCGCTCGCAGCAGCGCACCGTCGGCGACCAGGGCAGGCGGCGCCGGATCCGGCGCAGGAGGGCGAGGGCGTCGCCGCTGCGGTCCTGCGTGGCGAGCAGGTCGAAGCCGGCGGCGGCCAGCAGGTCGGCGTAGCCCGGCAGGGTCCGGGCGCAGGTGAGGCGGTCGATCGCAGCGACGACCTGCGGCCCGGCAAGCTCGCGGTGCAGGACCACGTCGGTCATCGCCAGCAACCCGCCGGGGCGGAGCACCCGGGCGGCCTCGGCGAGCGCCTGCGCCGGGTCGGCGAAGGTCGAGACCGAGCACTCACAGACCACCGCGTCCCACACCCCGCTGCGCAGCGGGAGCGCCTGGGCGTCGCCGATCACTGCCCGGGGGTGGCTCGGCGCCAGGTCCACCCCGACCGACAGCAGGCCGCGTTCGGCGAGCAGGTCGAGCGTGCCGCCCCGGCCGCAGGCCACGTCGACGACCAGGGCGCCAGGGGCCAGGTCACGGACGGTGAGCAGATCGAGCAGCTGCCGGCTCAGCGTCACGCCACCGGGGTGCGCGGTCGCACCGAGTAGCCACCGTGCCGTCCGGCTCGCGTACTCCACCGGGGCATCATGTCCCCATGTTGGCCCTCGCGGACGTGACGGTGGTGCGCGGCGGCACGTCGGTGCTCACCGGCGTCGACGCGGTCTTCGCCCCGGGCCGCTGCACCGCCGTCGCAGGACCGAGCGGCGCCGGAAAGTCGACGCTGCTACGCCTGCTCGACCGCTTGCTGGAGCCGACCGCCGGCGCGGTGCTGTTCCACGGCCGGCCGCTTGCGTCGTACGACGTCCTGGAGGTGCGCCGCCGGATCGGGCTGGTGCAGCAGGCGCCGGTGCTGCTCGCCGACACGGTGCTCGCCGACCTCGCGGTCGGCCGGCCGACCCTGTCCGAGGGCGAGGCGGCCCGATTGCTCGAACGCGCCGGCCTGCCCGGTCTGGACCTCGGCCGCGACACCGCCTCGCTGTCCGGTGGCGAGGCCCAACGGCTGTGCCTGGCACGGGCGCTCGCGGTCGGCCCGGAGGTACTGCTGCTCGACGAGCCGACCAGCGCCCTGGACGCGGTCGCCGCGATGTCGGTCGAACGGGTCGTGCGCGGACTCGTCGCCGACGGCCTGTCGGCGGTGCTGGTCAGCCACGACCTGCGACAGGCCAGGCGGCTCGCCGACGACGTCGTCGTGTTGCGGGCCGGCCGGGTGGTCGAGGCCGGGCCGGCGGCCGACAGCGACTACCTGGCTGGAGCCGCATCGTGATCGCGCACGCGTCGGTGCCGAGCTGGCTGGGCGTCGCCACCTCGGTGCTGCTGGTCGGCGCCTGCCTCGCGGTCGTGCTCCGCGAGCACCTCGGGCTCGGCCGCGAGGTGCTCGTCGCGGCGGTGCGCGCCGTGGTCCAACTGGCCACCGTCGGCGCCCTGTTGGGCGTGCTGTTCCGGCACGCCGGGCTGCTCGGGGCGCTCGCCTGGGTCACCGGCATGGTGGCCATCGGCGGCCGGGTCGCCGCCAACCGCGGGCGCGGGCTGCCGCATGTCCAGGCCGTCGCCACGATTGCCTTGGCCGCCGGCGTCGGCAGCACCCTCGGCCTGCTGCTGGTCGCCCGGGTCATCGACGTCGAGCCGCGGGTCGTCGTCCCCGTCGGCGGCATGGTGGTCGCGGCGGCGATGCGCGGGACCTCGGTCGTGCTCTTGCGGGTTCGTGACGAGGCCCAGGCGAACCGGCGGCAGGTCGAGGCCCGGCTGGCGCTCGGCCTCTCCTCCACGGTGGCCTTCGCGCCGCACCTGCGGACGGCCCTGCGAACGGCTCTGGTGACCGACATCGACGCGGTGAAGACGGTCGGGCTGATCTCCCTGCCGGGGGCGATGACCGGGCTGCTGCTGGCCGGCGTCGACCCGTTGACGGCGATCCGCTACCAGGTCGTCGTGATGTACCAGCTGCTGGGCGCCGTCGCGGTGGCCGGTGCGGTGGCCGGCCGGCTGGCGACCCGGCTGCTGTTCGACGAGGCGCACCGGCTCCGCGAGGTACCGGTCGAGCCGGCTCCGGGAGGCCGCTGGCACCGCCGAGCCGCCTGACCAGCAGGATGTGGGGCATGAGCATCACCGGCAAGGACCTGCTGGGCGGCCCCGACCCGACCCTGCTGCCCGACGAGACCGCCCCACGCGAGCTGCTCGAGGCCGGCACCGACCCGGCCCAGGTGGCTGCGGCGCACCCGACGTCGAGCGCCGCCTGGGCCGCGCTCGCCGACGCGGCGTACGCCCGGGGGGCTGTCGTCGAGAGCTACGCCTATGCGCGGACCGGCTACCACCGCGGCCTGGACGCGCTGCGCCGCAGTGGTTGGAAGGGCTACGGGCCGGTGCCGTGGTCGCACGCCCCGAACCAGGGGTTCCTGCGCGCGCTCGTTGCCCTCGGCCGGGCGGCCGGGGATATCGGCGAGACCGACGAGGCGCAGCGCATCAGCGGGTTCGTGCAGGAGTGCGACCCCGCGGCGGCCGAAGCGCTGCGGTCCTAGCGACCACAACAGCAGGGAAGCGGGCCGAATCCCGGCCGGGGCGAGCGTGCGGCCCCGCCGCGCACCCGCCCTTGCCTGCTGTTGCGGTCGTTACAGCGAGCCGTCGACCAGCGGCTTGGTGGGTCGCCGCCGGCCCAGCAGCGCTGCGCCGGGCAGCCCGGCCAGGGTGCGGCTCGTCTCGTCCACGAAGGTCATGATCCGCTCGGTCGACCCGGCGATGAAGGCGACCCGCTCGTGGGTGTCGGCGAGGGTCCGCAGCACCGGCAGGACGTCTTTCTGGATCTGCGCGAGTGTCTGCGGGAGCTGCTCGACCACCGGGTCGTCGAGCACGGTGGCCATCCGCTGCAGGCCCGGGGCAAGCGCGAGCAGCGGGCCCTCGAGCTCGGCGACGATGCCGTCGATCCGCACGACGAGCCGGTTGACGGCAAGCACCGTGTCGCGCGCCGACGCGGCCACCTCGACCAGACCGCGGACCGCGGTGCTCAGCGACTGCACCGCCGCGGGCAGCGCCGCGAGCGACTCGGTCTGCGATTGCAGCACCGAGAACACACCACCGACGACGCTGTCGATCCCGGGGAGCTTGGCCATGCGGCCGAGCGTACGTCGCAGGCCCCGCCCGGTGGCTAGACTTCCGGTGCAAGAGGCCTCTCGCGCCCGCGGGGGGCCTTCCGCACGCCCAGGGAGCACCCGCATGCCCGCACTCGTCCTCATCGGCGCCCAGTGGGGCGACGAAGGCAAGGGCAAGGCCACCGACCAGCTCGGCGGGCTGGTCGACCACGTGGTGAAGTTCAACGGCGGCAACAACGCCGGGCACACCGTCGTCGTCGGCAACGAGACCTACGCCCTGCACCTGCTGCCCAGCGGCATCCTGTCCCCCGGTTGCACCCCGGTCATCGGCAACGGCGTCGTCATCGACCTGTCGGTGCTGTTCGAGGAGATCGACGGCCTGTCGGCCCGCGGCGTCGACACCTCGCGGCTGGTGGTCAGCGCCGACGCCCACCTGATCGCGTCCTACAACTGCACGCTCGACCGCGTCGCCGAGCGCTTCCTGGGCAACCGCAGGATCGGTACGACGGGGCGCGGCATCGGCCCGACGTACGCCGACAAGATGAACCGGATCGGGATCCGGGTGCAGGACCTGTTCGACGAGAAGATCCTGCGGGCCAAGGTCGAGGGCGCGCTGCAGCTGAAGAACCAGGTGTTGGTCAAGGTCTACAACCGCAAGGCGGTCACCGTCGACGCGGTCGTTGCGGAGTTGCTGGCCTACGTCGACCGGCTGCGCCCGATGGTGGCCGACACCTCGCTGCTGCTCAACACCGCGCTCGACGAGGGCCGGACGGTGCTGCTCGAGGGCGGCCAGGCGACCTTGCTCGACGTCGACCACGGCACCTATCCGTTCGTGACGTCGTCCTCCGCCACCGCCGGCGGGGCCTGCACCGGTTCCGGCATCCCGCCGACCCGGATCGACAAGGTCATCGCCGTCATCAAGGCCTACACGACCCGGGTCGGCGAGGGCCCGTTCCCGACTGAGCTGACCGACGACGACGGCGAGCGGTTGCGCTCGGTCGGTCACGAGTACGGCACCACGACCGGGCGCCCCCGCCGCTGCGGCTGGTACGACGCCGTCATCGCCCGCTACGCCGCGCGCGTCAACGGGGTGACCGATTTCGTGCTCACCAAGCTCGACGTGCTCACCGGCTGGGAGCAGATCCCCGTCTGCGTCGCCTATCAGGTGGACGGCACCCGCCTGACCGAGATGCCGATGACGCAGACCGAGTTCCACCACGCCAAGCCGGTGTATGAGCTGTTCGACGGCTGGACCGAGGACCTGTCCGCCGCCCGCACCTTCGCGGACCTGCCGGTCAACGCCCAGCGTTACGTCCGGGCGCTCGAGCAGATGAGTGGCGCACCCTTCAGCTCGATCGGGGTCGGCCCGGACCGCGAGCAGACCCTGCAGCTGCGGCCGCTGCTGCCGTGAAGGTCCTCGTCATCGGCGGCGGCGCCCGGGAGCATGCGCTGCTGCTCGCGCTGTCGCGCGACCCGCTCGTCAGCGCGCTGGTCTGCGCCCCCGGCAACGCCGGCACCCGCGCCCTCGCGCCGAGCAGGGACCTCGATCCGATGGACCCGGTGGCCGTGGCGGCGCTCGCCGTCGCCGAGGCGGTCGACCTCGTCGTCGTGGGCCCGGAGGGGCCGCTCGTCGCAGGCGCCGCCGACGCGGTGCGGGCGGCGGGTATCGCCTGCTTCGGGCCGTCCGCCGCGGCTGCCCAGCTCGAGGGCAGCAAGAGCTTCGCCAAGCAGGTGATGGCCGCCGCCGGCGTGCCCACCGCCGCGGCGGACACCTGCAGCACCGGTGCGCAGGCAACCGCCGCACTGGCCGCCCGTGTCCCGCCGTACGTCGTGAAGGCCGACGGGCTGGCTGCCGGCAAGGGCGTGCTGGTCAGCCCTGACCTGGGCGAGGCGGCAGCCTTTGCGCGAGATGCTCTGCAGGTCAGCGGATCCCAGGTCGTGATCGAGGACTTCCTCGACGGGCCGGAGGTGTCGCTGTTCGCGGTGACCGACGGCTCGACGGTGCTGCCGCTGCTGCCGGCCCAGGACGCCAAGCGGGTCGGCGACGGCGACACCGGGCCCAACACGGGGGGGATGGGCGCCTACGCACCGCTGCCCTGGCTGCCCGCGGGCTCGATCGAACAGATCGCGACGAGGGTGCTCGAACCGGTCGTCGCCGAGCTGGCGCGCCGGGGAACGCCGTTCGTCGGGCTGCTCTACGCCGGCCTCGCGATGACCAGCCGAGGCCCGCAGGTGGTCGAGTTCAACTGCCGCTTCGGCGATCCCGAGACGCAGGCGGTGCTGGCCCTGCTCGACAGCTCACTCGCCGAGCTGCTCTGGGCGGCGGCCGTGGGTGAGCTCGCAGCGGTCCGCCCGCCGCGGTGGCGCGACGGCGCTGCGGTGACGGTGGTGGTCGCGGCCCAGGGTTACCCGGGCGCCCCGGTGCTCGGCGACGCCATCGAGGTCGACGCGCTGCCCGCTCACGTGCAGGTGCTGCACGCCGGCACCCGCGGCGACCCGGCGGTCTCCTGCGGCGGCCGGGTGCTGTCGGTCACCGGGGTCGGCGCCGACCTCGGGGCGGCCCGCGCCGCGGCGTACGCAGGAGTCGGTGCGGTGCGGCTGCGCGGCGGCTTCTGGCGGCGCGACATCGGCGCGCGCGCGGCCCGTGGTGAGATCGTCGTCCCCGAGCGACAGGAGTGACGCGGTGACGCAGCCTCTCGACGGCGACGAACGCACCCCGCGCGTCGCGATCATCTACAGCAGCCCGGCCGAGCACGACCTGATGGCCCAGGCCGGCGCGCTGCTGGCGAGGTTCGGCGTGACGTACGACGAGTGCTGCATGTCGCCGCACCGGTCCCCCCGGGCCTTGGCGGTCTGGATGGGCGAGCTCGAACCGCGCGGCATCGAGGTCGTCATCGCCGGCTCCGCGGGGGCGGCCGCGCTCGCCGGCATCGTCGCGGCGCACGTCACCCTGCCGGTCATCGGGGTGCCCCTGTCGGCCGGCGCGATCGACGGGCGCGACGCGCTGCTCGGGCTGACCCAGTTGCCGCAGGGTGTGCCGGTTGCCGCGGTTGGGATCGACAACACGATGAACGCCGCGGTGCTCGCCGTACAGGTGCTCGCGGTCGGTGACCCGGTACTGCGCAAGCGGCTGTGGCGGTTCAAGGACGACTTCGAGAAGGCCGCCGCTCGCTAGCCTGGGCGACCCCACCCCGAGGAGCCCGTCGTGATCGAGCGCTACACCCTGCCCGAGATGGGCCGGGTCTGGAGCGAGGCCCACAAGTACGAGCTGTGGTGCCAGGTGGAGACCCTCGTCGTCGAGGTGCACGCCGAGGCCGGGACCGTGCCGAGCTCGGCGGTGGAGCCGGTCCGGGCCGCAGCGCCACCGACGCCCGAGGCGGTGGCCGAGATCGAGGCCGTGACCCAGCACGACGTCATCGCCTTTCTGTCGGCGTGGGCCGACAACACGACGCCCCGCGAGGCAGCCGCCTACGTCCACTTCGGCATGACCAGCAGCGATCTGCTCGACACCGCGTTGGCCCTGCAGCTGGTCGAGGCGACCGACATCCTGCTGGCCAAGGCTGATCTGCTCGTCGGCGCGCTGCGCGACCTCGGTCTGACCCACAAGGACACCGTGCGGGTCGGTCGCACCCACGGCATCCACGCCGAACCCACGACGTTCGGCCACCGGGTGGCCGATCTCGCGTTCGCGATGGCCCGTTCCCGCGACCGGTTGCGGCGGGCCCGTGCGGCGGTCGCGGTCGCAAAGATCAGCGGGGCGGTCGGCACCTACAGCAACATCTCGCCCGACGTGGAGGCCGCGGTCGCGATTCGGCTGGGGCTGACCCCCGCGCCCGCCGCCACCCAGGTGGTCATCCGGGACGGGATCAGCGAGTGGGTGTCCGCGCTGGCCGTCATCGCAACGGTCTGCGAGGCGTTCGCCCTGGAGGTCCGGCACGGCCAGCGCACCGAGGTCCGCGAGCTGTGGGAGCCGTTCGGCAAGGGCCAGAAGGGCTCGAGCGCGATGCCGCACAAGAAGAACCCGATCGCCAGCGAGCGGATCGCCGGCATGGCCCGGATCGTCCGTGCGCAGGTCGTTCCGGTCATGGAGGGCATCCCGCTGTGGCACGAGCGCGACATCTCGCACAGCTCCACCGAGCGGGTCGCACTGCCGGACGCCTCGATCGCCACCGACTACCTGCTGCACCTCACGACGCGCCTCGTCACCGGGCTCGTGGTCGACAAGGCTCGGATGCGCGAGAACCTCGACTCCAGCGGGGGTCTGATCTACACGAGCACCGTGCTGCTCGAGCTGGTCGAGGGCGGGCTGTCGCGCGAGGACGCCTACGCCTTCGTGCAGCGCGCG